>CAWVYO010000094.1:0-11720 GCA_963934385.1 uncultured bacterium | reverse complement strand
ACGGCGACTATAGTCACTGGCGACGAGCGTACTGAATTAACCCAGGATGTCGCAACCATTAACAATAGACAACAGAGAATCGTAGCCACACCAGGCCCCGTGATTCTCCCTCAAGATTCAGTGGCTGCGAGATTAATAGCTGCTGAAGAATCTGGAAATGAGAGCGAAGATGCAGACGCCAGATCCCTAGAAGCACTTCGGGCACTCGGGTATATCGAGTAGCGTTTGAACTAAATAACATCTTAAATTAATGGAATTATCCTTGAATAAAAATAACGCATTCTTCTATACGTTTATCATTTTTGGTCTGTTCGGCGGTGGATGCCACAAAGCATCAACACCAGACCGAGTTGTCGTTGTTGGGATGGACGGTCTAGAGATGTCAATGCTCCAGACTATGATTTCTGAAGGGCAGTTACCAAATTTCCAGCGGCTGTTTGAGGAGGGATACGCTGGTCCCCTCGAAACCATTGAACCAATGTTGTCACCAGCAATCTGGACCACAGTTGCCACTGGGTATCTTCCCGACACTCATGGGGTGAGAGACTGGATAAACAGAAGCGGTAGACTCACTAACTCTACCGATGTCAAGACATCACGCATTTGGGAGACTATCTCCAGATACGACAGGTCATCGCTAATATCTGGATGGCTTATGACTACACCAGTCACACCACTTAACGGAATGATGCTATCCGACCGCCTCGTTTGGAATATGAGCATGGACTCTCGTGCTGTAGACGAATCAGGGAGCATACCGATAGGGCAGAGTGCTATTGACGGTCTGTGGAGGCACAGTTTGGGGAGCCACTTGAGTGGAGGCACATACCCAGAGGAGCTGTTTGCAATCGCAGGAAATTGGCTACCATCTCAGGCGGAACTAGAAGCAAGTCCTATCGCATATCAATTGCGCAGCTACGGGTTGGGAAAACACCCGCTACCTAAGGACGAAGTGAACCTTAGAAGCTTTGAGAGGCTCTGGACAGATCAAGACCTCGCCATGCTGTACCTTTTCAGCGCCGACCAAGTCAGCCACCTGTATTGGCCCTTCTCAGATCCTTCTCTAGTACGGCTTATGGAGAGCGACAGATCAATAAGAACTAGCCAGTTTGCACAGCTTAGAGCGACACCCGGGCACGAAAATGACCGGCGTATTTTCCCGTTTGTCCATGGCCCCTTAACGGACAGTCAACTGGAACAGGCGGTACGGTGGGTCCCAGACACGTACCGATGGCTAGATAGCGCATTAGGTCGAGTGATGGCAAAAATTGACCCGACTACAACGACACTACTAGTGATTAGCGACCACGGCTTTAAACGCTCCAACCAATTGGTCGTTATTGATTCAAATCATCGAAACCCCGGCGTAATTCTGGCGTGGGGTGGCGCACTGGAGAGGCAAGATCAAGATGAAACATCCGTACCAGCGTCAGTGACACAGATCGCCCCGACCGTTCTGGCGCTCTTGGGTGTACCTGTCGCCCAGGATATGGCTGGTGCTCCCATGTCAGACCTTTTCTCAATGAATAACGTCTCGTCAGTGCCCAGTTGGCGGGGGCGCACTACATCTGGAGAGGTTCCGGAATCAGATCCTGAGCTGTTGTTAGAGCAGCTCCGAGCCTTAGGCTACCTAAACGACAGGTAGCTATTGCTGTTACTCAAGCAATTAAGACCTGCGCCTACCAAGAAGCCACGATATCCTGCCGACACAGGATACCGTGAACCATAAACACTAGAGATCTCCCACATGAAAAGATTAACATTTACATTCTGCTTAATGATGCTCTCTGCATGTGGTGGTGGTGGTGCGGAGGAAGAAACCGCAGATCTACCAAAGACCGACACGTTTCCCCAGTTCTACGGAGAAGTCCCACAAAACCTAATAGTCATATCTATAGACACCTTCCGTCCAGACCATATGACCCATTTCGGAGATACCAGAGGTCTAACTCCACTAATCGACCGATTGGTCACTGAGGGGCTTATTCTAAACGACCACGCCTCTTGCGCAAACTGGACTTACGGTGGAATAACCTGCGCCAACACCGGCAACCTAGCTGCCGAGGGTATGTTTATGCCCAAAATCGGTAAAAGCGCCCGTCGAGAGATGCCCGACACACCTACATTAGCCTCCTCCCTCCGTGACGCTGGCTACTTAACTCTACTAGAAACCAGCAACATATGGTTCTCGGACGAATACAACAGCGACTACGGGTTTACCCTATCTGAGAGACCTGGTGATCGATCTGCTACTGGTATATTCAACTCCGCGATGGAGCTTTTTTCACCATCGTGGGAGTCGGGTGAATACCAGAACTTTTACATTCATATGCACGTAAAAGAGCCTCACGTCTCATACACTCCACCTGACAAGTACCTAGACGGTCTTGATGAGTTGGATCCAATAACGTGGGATCTAACGATATCAGACGAGCAGTACGAACTAAACGGGCAGTGGGATGAGCTGCCTGAAAGTGAGAGAGAGCTAATACTAGAGCACATGCGCCTGCGCTATGCTGGTGAGCTAATGTATCTCAACGATCAGCTGGAAGATATATTTGATGATCTTGATTCGAGAGGACTTTTAGAGAACACTCTTGTAATGCTTTGGTCAGACCACGGAGAACAGTTTCAAGAGCATGACCGCCAAACTCATGCCTACTCACTATATTCAGAGGAAAACGATGCACTCGCTGTTCTTTGGTCCAAGAATATAGTCCCGACACAATGGGACGGTCCCACATCTCACATCGACCTAGCGCCGACTATTCTGTCTGTACTGGGACATGATGGAGCAGAGGGTATGGGAGGTATACCAGTGGGGCTTGCGCCTGACGATCGCCCTATTTTCGCTGAGATCTGCGCTAGATTAGGACCTGTCCAGTCCGTCACTCTTGAAGGAATGCGTATGCACTATCGCTGGGCGACTGGTGAAAGGGAGCTATACAACCTCATCGAAGACCCAGGCGAGCAGTCGAATCTCATCGATACCGATACCGATACGGCTGAGACCTTATGGGACCTCCTGGAGCCACGAATAGCCATGCTTGAGCCATTAATCCCAGAGCATGAACCTAATTAGCTTATTGCAGTTCCCGCTTTACCTTGTGAAGGGCTCTAATAACCTTCAGGTATGTCCAGGGCTCCGAGATCACCAACTCTCTCGCATGCCGCCTGTGAATCTCTAGTTCATCACAGACCTTACCAGCAAAACGGGTCTGCCCTCCACCTGTTGGAAACCTCAGGTTTAGAAGTACTCGGGTATTGTCTGACAACTCATCACACAGAAGCAATATTGAGTCGTCGTCACCTTTCTGGCAAATCACAGTCCGTAATCCAGCCTCGCTCCTCTCGCGAATCAATGAGATCAAGAGTCGACTGACCCCTGGTCTACGACTAAGGAAAGTTGGCCCATCCAATATTAAGCTTTGGACCAACATTAGCTCTTCTGGCCACTTGCGCTTGCGCACAGCACTAACAGCTGCCTCGTTGAGAGCCTGTGTCCGAATAACCTTTGCTTGATCTCCAGCCAACCGCTTCGCAACGCTGGTCTTTCCTACGCCTTGACTACCCAAAACCAGAACGACAGGTTTCTTGGCCAACTCGCCTGATGGGCGACGTTTACCTAAGAATTGCCCGCTGGTGCCCACCACCATAGAGACTTTTCTGCTAGCTCGTCGTCTTGCCATAAACTAAGGATTATCCTCGCTTTGTTTTGTTTCAATGCTTGTGCCTACCTCTTTTTACCATCGCTGAGGTGCGCGATCACGAATAAACTTGGCTATTTCTGAAACTCGGCTGCCAGGGGGGAAAACCTTGGCCACACCTGAGTCCATTAAACTCTTGGTATCCGCTTTAGGTATAATACCCCCAACCACAACCAAAACGTCACCCAAACCTCTCTCTGAAAGCGCCATTATCACCCTAGGAACTAGTCTTTCGTGCGCTCCAGAAAGCACAGAAATCCCCACTACCTGCACATCCTCTTGGAGCGCAGCCTCGGCGATCTCCTCTGGAGTCTGGTGAAGTCCGGTATAAACCACCTCAAACCCCTCATCTCGCAATCCACGTGCTACAACTTTCGCTCCTCGGTCATGACCGTCCAAACCCGGTTTTGCTACCAAAATTCGTATCTTGCGATTTGCCTTCTCTATGTCACTCACCCCAGCACCCCTTTGGCTATTACCAGCCTCTGGATCTCCGAAGTACCCTCGTAAATTGTAGTAATTCTAGCGTCTCGATACAACCTCTCCACCTCGTACTCCTTTGAGTATCCGTAGCCTCCATGAATTTGGAGAGCCTTATCTGCACAGAAGTTTGCTGTTTCAGAAGCAAACAACTTGGCCATTGAGCACTGTTGGGAGGCTCCTGTGCCGGTATCCTTGGCTACCGCTGCACGCCAAGTAAGCAATCTAGCCGCTTCAATTCTGGTAGCCATGTCGGCTATCATCCACTGGATCGCCTGCTTGGTTGCTATTGGCTTACCGAACTGCTTTCGCTCGTTGGCATATGAAACCGCCAGATCTAGCGACCGCTGAGCTATACCTAGAGACTGTGCTGCGATCCCAATACGACCGCCATCTAAGGTAGACATCGCTATTTTGAAACCCTTCATCTCCGTACCAAGAAGGTTCTCACTTGGGACTGACAAGCCATCATAAATCAACTCAGACGTTCCAGAGCAATGGATTCCAAGCTTATCCTCTATCTTACCAACGCTAAATCCATCCCACTTGGTCTCTAAAATGAAGGCGCTAATTGCCCTGTGACGATCAGCGGGATTGTGACTAGCATAGGTGACACAGATGTCAGCCTGAGGACCATTCGTGATCCACATTTTAGTTCCGTTAAGCTCGTAGCCAGAATCTGTATTCGTTACCTTAGTCTTCTGGGCAGCGGCATCGGATCCCGCTTCAGGCTCTGTTAAGGCGTAGCAACCGAGCTTCTTTCCAGCGGCTAAATCAGGTAGATACTGGCGCTTTTGCGCTTCGGTTCCATGAGCCAAGATCGGCCAGATACACAGGGAATTGTTGACCGACATGATCACACCCACTCCGGCATCGGCGTAACAGATCTGCTCAAGTGCAACTACATAATCGAGGGTGCTCATTCCCGCCCCACCGTACTCTTCAGGGACGAACATACCCATAAAGCCCATCTCGCCAAGTTCGTTTACCAGCTGTCGAGGGAACTCATGGCTCTTATCACGAGCCGACGCGCCAGGCATGATAGCCTCGATCGCATAGTTTCTTGAAAGTTCCTGGATTGCCTTTGTCTCTTCTGGTAACTCAAACATCAACTACCTCCCTGTAAACTGAGCTTCTCGCTTTGATAAAAACGCCGCCATCCCCTCAGATTGATCTTCTGAACCGAAACACATCGCAAAGAGGTTCCGCTCTAGGGCATAACCCGAGCCAGGGGCCGCACCCTCGGACTCGTAAAATGCTCGCTTTGTTAGGGTCACTGCGTAGGGACCGTTCTTTGCTATAGCCTCTCCCATTTGAACCGCTGAAGCGACAACGTCATCACATAGTTTTAGAGCCAATCCGATGCTAACAGCCTCGTCCGCCCTCACGTTCCTGCCAGTAAAGCACAACTCTCGGGCTCGCTGAATTCCGACGAGTTTCGAGAGCCTTTGTGTCCCACCAAACCCCGGTATTACACCCAGCTTTACCTCTGGTTGCCCGAACAGTGCTTTTGGACCGGCGAGAATAAGATCACATGCCATGGCTAGCTCACAACCACCACCCAGAGCAAACCCATTCACGGCTGCAATAACGGGCATTTCTAATGCTTCAAAACCAGAGAATACCGCCTGCCCACGAGCTGCAAATTGTGAAGCTTCTGCTGTTGTTATGTTCTCCATCTCAGCGATGTCCGCGCCAGCCACAAAGGCCTTGCCCTGCCCCGTAACTACAAGCGCTCGAACCCCTTCCATTCGAGAGATAACGCCAATGGCTCCAAAAATTTCCACGAGAAGCTTAGAATTTAGAGCGTTCACTGGGGGTCTAGCGATCGTTAAAATCGCAACATGACCACTCTGCTCTATTAATAGATTTTCAAACTCCATATTAACGTTCCCCATAGTCGTAGAAGCCTCGGCCAGACTTGCGTCCTAGCCAGCCAGCCTCAACATATTTTTTCAAGAGTGGGCAGGGACGATACTTACTATCCCCACCGAGCCCGTCACGAAGAACCTCCATGATGGCTAGGCAAGTGTCCAAACCGATAAAGTCAGCCAATGTAAGAGGTCCCATGGGTACGTTCGTACCTAATTTCATGGCTACATCAATATCTTTTACACTGCCAATGCCCTCATATAAAGCGAACGCCGCCTCATTGATGTAGGGCATCAAGACTCTGTTGACTATAAATCCTGGAATATCGCGTGCTTCGACTGTCGTCTTACCCATACCTTGGGCTACCGCTTCTACCGCTGAGAATGCCTCGTCTGAAGTAGCCAGCCCGCGAATGAGCTCTACGAGCTTCATGACTGGTACTGGGTTCATAAAGTGCATACCGACTACAAGGTCAGGTCGGTTTGTCTGAGCCGCTATTGCGGTGATCGAAATACTAGATGTGTTTGTAGCCAGGATCGTTGTATCTGGAGTCGCATTAGACAGGTCGCGAAAGATCTGAAATTTGATCTCTGGGTTCTCAGTAGCAGCCTCAATAACTAGGTCTGCTGACGCGTGAATTGAGAGGTCGGTCCCAGTTGTGATACGACCAATAGCCTCTGCCGCCTGATCCTCGGTTAGTTTCTCCTTCTTTACCATCCTAGCCATGTTCTTACGGACAGCGGCCATTCCCCTAGACAGGGCTTCTTCGCTGATGTCGCTCAGGGTGACCTTGTGACCAGCCAACACCGCGACATGGGCTATGCCATTCCCCATCTGTCCCGCGCCAACTACTCCGATGTTTTCGATCTCTATCGCCATTTTGCTCTCCGTTTTAGTCAATGACTGCGGCAGTTTTAGCGTTGCCACCGTCTACCAGTAATATTGTGTCGCTGTTTGTAATAGGCCAGAGTACACCTCCAAGTGGTGTGCCCACAGACCATCCGTCGCCGTCATCCGCTGGTGGTAACCACGTAAATGCTATTGGCGCCGCCGGATACTCTAAAGTTAGGTCGATGTAGCCGTCGTTATCAACATCTCCGCCAGCTACAGCCAACCCCGAGACAGTATGCCACTTAAATCTATCGCCGTGGCTACTAGGTAGATCACCCGAGAGGATAGTAAAACTTATTGTCCCGTTGTCGGAGATATAACGAACATCTTCCCACACCGGGTTCGCTTGTGGTCCAGATGCCGCGCCTTCTACAAACCAACTACCAGATATTTCGTCAAAAGTAGCAGCCCACGCCTCGTCCCTCACGACACCGCCACAGGCAGAGACCGCAACAGGGTTACTCAGACCGGCGCCATCGTAAAAAATCGGGTTGGAAGGGGTTCCTTCATCGTTAAATTCACTAGTTGCGTCTACATAGGCATATGGACCACCTATGTCCTGAACGAAACAGCCCGTTGATCCTTCAGCCAACCAAAGCTCCCCTCCAAGTGTAGATATTGCTACCGTGTAGTCTCTATACGACGCCCCCCACGATGTGCGCTCCTCGAGTTGGACCTCGACGGTTGATGCAGCCATCCCAACAACGGGAGACTCCATGGAGATCCCATCTACAGCTGAAGTCGACTTGTTAACGTCAACCTGCTCAAGTGTATCGACGTTGTAAACCAACACCTCGTTACCTGCTGCAGGAGCGACAAACAGATTGCTGAACTCATCGCCCGTCGAGATGGCGATCTCAGCCGCCACTACACCAAGTGCGATAGTAGACACATTAGAGGCCAGTACATCGGACTCATCTACCTCAATAAGGTAGACTCCACCCAATGTGGCATCAGAAACCCCGATGATTCTACCAGAGTTTTCCCCTGTGATTTTGTAGGGTCTAGCTCCAAGAGGGAGCGTGAACGCCCCAATAGTCTCACCGGTTGTGGCACTTATGACCAGGAGTTCCCCTGTAGTGTCCGCGCCATCGAGACCTTCTATGAATGTTGTAGCCAGTAGTGTTTCGCTCTCGCGATGATAAAACACCTCCTGTGCCACACCGGCAAACTCGTCGTGAACCACAAGCCCACTATCTACGGCAAACTCAAAGTAATCTCCCGACGTGGCGGTCCCCAAAATCGTGAAGCTAACTTCTCCGCGATCGGAACTGTATGGAAGGTTAGTGCTTGCAGGCTCCTGCTGAAGCCCTGAAGCCGAACCAGAAACACGCCATGTGTCCCCATCGTATCCGACAGTCCATACCTCAGTGGTAGCTGCGCCTGAGTGCGCGGCTAACAGGTTAATAACGGGTGAATCACCGCTCCCGTCGGCATCCACAAAGGTAAAGCCCTCGACCGTAGGCATGACCTCTATGGGTTCGCCATTCTCGACACCCGTTATCCAAGGTACCTCTATTAAGGCACCGCTAACCGAATCGACTGCCCAGATCGTCACCGACTCAGCTGTAGATATGGCGGCGATAGACTGAGCTATGCGCCCTGCCCCTAAAGGTATTGGATCGGCGTGGATAAATGGTGAGGCTTGATCGTCCGATAGAAGCCAACCCCTCCCAAGATCTACTGGGTAAATCAATCCACTTCGCCGATTCGACACGAGCCCAACCGGGGTCCAAAAAGGGCCCTGATCCGACTCTATAACGGTGACTGCGTCGGGCCCATCAAGGCGTGAATCAACCACGCCAGTTGTGCTACAGCCGATAATGGCTACAGCAAATCCCAATAGAGAAAAACGAATTACTCGTTGGCAATCCATGCGACCACCTCCAATGTTTCAGTGTCAATAATCGTAATGAGCGGACTCGCTCTAACGCCGACAGTGTCGCCTACAATGGCCCCAACTGCTAATAGGTCACCACTCGGTGAAACAGCCAATGCGTGAGGGTTTTCCCCCACGCCCTCTATCTCCGCCACTTGGCGACCGTAGACACCTTGGCGGATGTCATAGACCCCAACTGTGTTGGCGTTGAAATTAGTGACGAACAGGAAGTCACCAGCCATCACCAGTTCCGAGGGACCAATTGAGGCGAGAGTGTCATCTCCACGGTCGCGTTCGCTCCCCCTTGGCGCCACCATACTGCCGACTACGGCTTCCAAGTGAAGGTCGCCCCTGTTGTTATCCTCTAGCAACCCACCATCAAACACCATGACAGATTCTGGGTTGTCGTTAAGCGCATAAATCCAGTTGGAGCCATTCGGCGCCACCACTCCCCTAAAACCGATAGCCCCAGACGCCGCGTTGGCTACCAGGATCGCTTCAAGTTGATGATAGTTATCACTCCAGCTTGGAGTTGAGTCGTCGCGAATGTCGATCGCGTAGATGTAGGAAGAGCTAGCGGACGAGACGTATATAAGACCACGTTCGGTGTCTAGGTGCATGCTCGTCGTCCCGTAGCCAGAGGTCGAAAACCCATCCACGGTGGCATCCAACCTTATAGACTCGCGATCATCATCGTCACCAGGTTCTGTTGAGAGCCAGATCTCATCCCCTACGGTCGCCCGCCTAGGTGTTCGGTAGAACAAATCAGCAGCTGCACCATGTGCAGCGCCTACTCTCCTCACACCTGTGTCCCATCCCGCGTAAACCATAGTCAACCCGCTATCGCTCACAAACACAACAGGGCGCTCAACTCCAGACTCATCAAAAGACCGTGAGTCGCCGACTAGGAGTGGGCGAGAAGAGTCGCTAACTGGGCCAATTTTACCGCTCCAATCTAAATCGCCAATGCTCCTACTAGCGTATCCTATACGCCAGAAGTCACCGTCAAAACCGCTGTAGTACAGGTGCTGTGTGGTTCCATCGACAATGACATATGGATCTCTCACAGATGAGTCATCGAACTCACCTGGTGCGCCGCCTGAAAACAAGTCTTCTCCGCCATCGGTTCGCTCCCAGGTCAACCCATCAACCGAAGTTGCGGCTCCAATCTTCTCAACGTCACCGTTTGAACCAGTGTACCAGAGGGTATACTCGCCATCGACAACGCTCACGCTTCCCGGTACAACTGAAACGGAATCCCACGATTCCCCTACGTCAAAGACAATCTCATGATTTGAGATCCAGTCGATGCCATCGATTGAGGTCGCGGCCCCAATTCCAGTGAGACCATCAAACTCCCCAGCGTAGAGCATTATCCACTCTCCGTTGACCTCAAACACTACGGGATCGTGGACTCCATTGGCATCAAAGCTTCCCGGTGCACCCTCAAGCACAATCTGCTCCAAATACGGTACGCCACTGTTCCAATTGCCGTCGGCTATGCGATTCACACCGTCTTCATCAGTTACAGTAGCAAAATATCGACCGGTATCCTCAATAATCGAAGCAATAACCACACCGTTCTCGGCGCCATCAATCAACCCGGACTCACCCATTGCCGAGCCTTCGGAGATCAAAATACTCCAACCCGCCGAACCTATATCCGACTGGGAGCCAGCCTCGACAACCTCGTTCATAGGTCCGATCATTGCGCCAGACAAGCCCCAGTAGCCAGCTTCAACAGACTGCAGCCCGAACCCAGGTGGTTCAACTGATACTAAATCTGACTCGATTTCGGCAACCACACCCTCGTAGTTCCAATCCAACCCATTTACGGAAGTAGAAAAACCAACAGCCCAACCATTACCTGTTGAGACCGAGCCCCACATTCTAAACTCTCCGTGCACATTTGTGACCACTGGAGCCGCGATGGATAAAGGGTTTCCTTGACCATCGATCAACTGAAGAACTGGCTCTGGATCAACTGACCAATTCAAAAGATCTGCAGAAGTAGCGTGCCCCACAGACCACGCCTCACCATCATAGCTACCGAAATACATTCTCCACTGGTCGCGAGGAGAATCGTAGATGACATAAGGATCAGCCAGGCGGGTGCCTTCAACTGAGAGGGCGGGCTCGCCGCCATTCTCGCGGTCAAAATTCACGCCATCGAAGGATATAGCCACACCTATTGACCCAAGCCCCGATGAATCAACTCCATCGTAGAAGAGGTATTCAACGCCATCCAGCGCAATAACCATCGGTCCAGAGACCGACTCATCCCAATCCCCTTCTCTTCCCTGAAGTAGTGGAGACTCCTCATAGAGCCAAAGCGACAAACTACCTAATGAGGTCGCCGCGTAAATATCGCCCGAGTCTATGTCCGACATAGCCATACGGGTGCCCAACAAGCCGCCCCAGAGCTGTGGGTCCCCTAGCTCTCCTAGCTCGCCCCCAGATAGCTCACTAGACAGCTCATAACCCAACTCTGAATCACGCCATTCGTTTTGTCCATGAGAGACTGTGTTGTAGATCCCGTTTGAAGTTGGTACCCACAACCGTGTTGTCCCATCTACCCAGGTCAGTGTCCAGTCCTCCGAGGGGATTGATCTAGCATCTGTAACCTCAGCCGATACCACCTGAACGCTGGAGCCAGAGAGATCCAGATCCATGAACCTCACACCTTCGACTACAGCTGAATCCATTCCGTCGAATATTTCGACAGGTTCGCTGTTCATGTCCACCACTGAAATTGAGCCTGATGATGTGTTTAGAACATAGGCTAATCCTGTTTCTTCATACCAAATAACGCTGAGTGGGTCCGACTCGACCTCGACGGAGGAGGCATCATCGACACCAATACTGGCCAAGCTAGGAGCGCTAAACTCATT
>CAWVYO010000093.1:0-11736 GCA_963934385.1 uncultured bacterium | reverse complement strand
ATGGGCATTGACTTGGTGATCTTCTTTGTCTGAATTAGAGTCAGCAGCTCCATAAACTCATCTAGCGTGCCAAAGCCACCCGGGCAGACAACCATCGCTTTTGCTAAGTACATAAACCAATACTTTCGGGTAAAGAAGTAATGAAACTCGAAACCAAGTGATGGAGTGACAAACCGGTTGACCTTCTCTTCAAAGGGTAAAGATATTCCGAGCCCTACACTTCTCCCCCCTGGTACATCCGCTGCACCTCGATTTCCCGCTTCCATTATACCTGGACCGCCACCTGTGCATACAAGATAATCTGGGTGACCTTTTCTAGACATTGACCACTCAGTCAGGCGGCGAGACAACTCTCTAGTCTCCTCGTAAAATCTTGAGCTCCGAACATTTCTTACCGCTTGAGACACTGCCTCTTCAAGATCAGGGCGTTGTTCGTCGTCTTCGCATGCGGCCAAAGCAGCCTCTGTGGATGCTAATGCTTCCTTTGCGGTGATCTCTGGTAGCGTCCTCGCAGAACCAAACATAACTATCGTGTCGGTGACACCTTCCTTTTTAAATCTCTGCTTAGGTTCCTCGTACTCACACAAGATTCTAATAGCCCTAGCTTCTGTTGAATTTAGGAAATCTTGGTTTTTATAAGATTTTTCTACTCCTGACATGAATACTCCGGGGTGGTTCTGCGTTGGTGCGTTTGATGGCTGACCGTTCTCTTTGGTTAGTCCAAAATTTACAAACCAACAAGGAGCACATCAAATGCGAAACACAATACTAATCAGCCTCTCGGCTATAGCAACATCTGGATGCATCATATACGACAATGATGGACCTAATCGCGGCAAAGACAACCAAATCGATGCTATTGAGACCGGCGAGACCGATGAGATCGAATTGGATCTAGTATTCTCTCCACCACAGGCAGAGGTCGGAGAATCTTTCATTGGCACTATTACAGTAGAGCTAACTGCTGATGGAGAGGAACTATCCCTCTCTGACGTCTCAGACGTGATCGTGTATGGAGACGCGACAGTAAGCTCAATCTTTCCAAGAGAAGACGAAGTTTTGGTCTCTATTTCTATAGATGAAGATGCCATAGATGGAGAGGTCGATATTATCGTAGAGTTTAACGACGGGTCAGCGGCCTTCCTAGAGGCTGCCCTTACACTATTTCCCGAAGGTTCAGGCAACAGCGCCAGCGATTGGCAAAGGGATGACGTAGAAGACGAGCATGAGAGTGCCGGCGCCGAGGATGAACTCCCCTGCCCGTAGTTATCGAGACCCTATTGACAGCTCAATTTCTTCAATAGTCTTGGGAATTTGAGCTGTCAGGTTTCGAGATCCTGATGCTGTGACCAAAATGTCGTCCTCAATACGGATTCCTATTCCACGGTAGCGCTCAGGTGCTTCCATGTCGTCAGCTTGTACATAGATGCCTGGCTCAATTGTTAGAGCCATACCCTCGCGCAACATTATGGAGTCGCCGTTCTCACAGTAAGGTCCCGCGTCATGGACGTCCAAACCAAGCCAGTGACTAACGCCATGCATATAAAACCTATTGTAAGAGCGATTCTCGATCAACTGGTCAACTTCACCCTGCAGCAGCCCGAGTTCGACAAGCCCCTCGGTCAAAATCCTGATTGTGAATTCTTGGAGTTCACAAAACCTGACACCTGGTTTTACGAACTCAACAACTTCTATATTTGCTTTTAAAACAAGCTCATAGATTCTCTTTTGCGGCTCGGAAAAGCGTCCAGATGCCGGGAAGGTTCGCGTAACATCCGCTGCGTAGCCTAGAAACTCACAACCTGCGTCTATTAGCACCAGATCACCATCCCGTATCTCAGTGTCATTTTTTACGTAATGGAGCGTACAGGCATTTGCACCACTAGCCACTATTGACTCGTAGCTTGGACCAACCCCGCCACCCATTCTAAACGTGTGGGAAAGAACAGACTCAACCTCGAACTCCATTCGACCTGGAGCAGCCATAACCATGGCTGCAGCATGAGCATCCCGCGTCAGAGATGCCGCTCGCTCCATTAGCGCTATCTCAGCTGCACTTTTAATTAATCGAATCGGACCTATTAATGAATCGGGATCTATAAACTTAGAAGGGGTCACCTCAAAGGTCTTTCTAGATTTGCGACTCGCCGCCGCCACAGCGCCCTGGATCAACTTGTCTCTTTCGTGATCCTCTCCAAACCTGTAGTACAGGGTCTCAATTCCACCAAAAATCTCCGCTAATTTCTCCTTCAACTCCACTACTGGGAAGGATTGGTCTGCACCGTATTCCGTCATAGCGCCTTCTACGCCCACCATGGTACCAGTCCAAATTTCGCGCTTCTTGTCCTTAGGAGTAACAAAAAGGGTGTAATTACGTTCTTCACCACCAACGAGTACTACAGCGACATCCGACTCGTGAAGTCCAGTTAGATAGAGAAAGTTAGAGTTCTGGCGAAACGAGTATTCTGCATCCCCATTGCGCAGGTGATGGTTAGACCCAAACAAGAGTAGCGCCTCTCCTTGTGCGAGGTTTGATAACACTCTGTTACGGTTGTCTTTATAGAGGTCCATATCGATCATCATTTGTATCTCCGTACATTACAAGTAACCTTAATATCAACTGATAGGACAAAATCCTCGCCCAATTTCGAACGTAGGAAAGGGTCAATATTTGAAAAAAAAGTGCGGCTCAGGTGACAGTAAGATACCTTTGAAGCGTGATAATGAGCACTGTCCAATGTTCACCCACATCACAGCACAGACTTTCGCCGCAACAACTCACTTGCAGGTATCTAAATTGAAACACACCCTATCAGGCTTTGGGGAACGTGAATTTGAAGTTCAGGTAATAGAAATAGACAAGCATGACCCCGATTTAATAGCGAAAGTCATGGAGATCGACCTACTCACATTCTCAGAACCAACATGGAGTCGATATACAGCGGGGCTCATGTTGCGCCACGGGCGTACATTTATTCTACAAATAGATGGTGCCTTAGTGGGAACATGCCAGTGTTTACGTAGCTGGGAGAAACCAAAAGAAGCCGCCATTTTTTCCATGACCATTAGACCTGGATGGCGAGGTCAAGGTCTTGGAAGCCTATTCTTGGAGGATGTAATCACGGCGTTGTCTGACTATGACATCAGGAGTGTTGTGATAGAGGTTGACCCTAACAATCCTGTAGCGTTGCGATTGTACCAGTCTCGGTTTGGTTTCGAGTTTGTAAGAGACTGTGAAGATGAATACGGTGAAGGACATCACAGAATTCACCTGAGGCGGCAGATAACATCTAAATTTAGCAGACCGGATGTACCTTACGAAAACATTCAGCCCAACGGTCTCACCAATGAAGACGAAACTTTATTGACCAATTAATGAGCTGAGAGCCTCTTTCACTTGGTCAGGCCCAGCGTTGTCGCCCACCCAATCTAGGGCGCCGTATTTTGCTACAAGTTGTTCCCATCGCCTAGACTCGGACTCAAAGTCGTAACTAAACAACACTGGAATACTATAATCCGCATCTCTGATGGCCGAGAGTATATAGGCACCTTGATGAACACTTAGGAACTCCAGTGCTCGCCTCTGGTCGCCGCCGAATCTAGACCTTATAGATTCCAGATCTCCAAGGAGCTCTTTCTCGGGAGTCCTGTGAAAGTTCATGTCTAAATAAACGACATCAAAATTATGACTTCGCAATAGGGTTAACGCTTCTATACCACTCCCAGCACGACGAAACATAAAATGGTCGCTCATCCATTGTTTCGACCTATTAATGTATTCAAAACCGTCTTCAATAACCAAAACATTTGGGAGTGTCATGTTTTACTCTCTATTCTTGGGACAACAGAAATATTGTCAACGGACTCAACTACCACCAGCCTTACTACTACAGCCTTGTTCCATCCACTTACCTGTTCCACACTTATTGATCCACCAGCCCTTACGACCCTGTCGTAGACAAGCCCAAGACCACGTTCAATGGAACGACCTCGTATCATTTCAACATTAAATGTACCTTCACGTCGGTCCATTATCCTGATAGCAGCCGTAGATATAAATGTAATTGGATCTGATTCCATCACGAGTTCAACCCTAACTGGAGACATCTCGCCGAACCCAACTGGTCCAAGAGCATTCCTCAGAAGGTTTGTCAATATGTCGACTAGGTCATCCTTAATTATTCTCACAGGAAAAGGTTTCTTTGGGGCCACCACAGTTAGTCTAGGAGAAAACATACCATCAAAGGTCGGCTCCCGGCAGACTCGAGCCCAAGACTCACGCACCACTTTTGCGTCTAATTCAAAAATAGATATACGCCTTAATAGGTTTCCCAACTCTCTATAACCATCAACGTTGATCACTTTGTGGATTCCACGGAGTACATTCGGCGTTGTTTTGGTTGGCTTATGCAGTATCTTGGCGTAGATGTTTAACTTCTCGAATCCACGGCACATTGGCGACAACACTGGGTCGTTCCATTTAATATTTAATCTAACGCCAACCCTAAGACTTATCTGCTCCAATTCTGTGACATACCGATCCCACAGCGCTAGCACCCCGGTTCCGTCGTGTTCATTAACGCCTATATTTAGTAGCCAGCCTTGAGCGTCAAGAGCACCACCTAACTCTCCTCTTTCCAAAGAGTCAGCAACCACCGGCAACACGGTTGTGTTGTGTTTAATGACCTCGTGACGCATGGCACTCAGTACCGCTGCGACCTCTGAATAAGAGCGAGGATGTTTGGCTAGTAATCCCTCAATATCGACCCCACCAAATCGACGCCATCTCAGACGAATCACGCCCCCTAATAAAAGTATACTCGACGCGAAGACCAAGAAGAACCACGCCTTCGACGACGTACTATCGAAGGGCTGGATTCTAGTTGCTTGAGCCAAGGCTTCTTCTCTGAATCGTGGACCAACATATACTGATTGGTAGAGCTCTAAAGCAACGACGGCTTCATTTCGTCGACCTTGGTCTTCCAACAATAGAGACAAGGTGAGATTGTGCTCCGGTAATCGCTCCGCAAGTACAGCCAATTGCTCAAATGCTAGGTCGTATTCCCCTAAAGTTTTATGTATTTCGGCGATTCGTAAACTTACACGTTCTTGCGTATTTACTAGATCCAGAGATCGCTGAAGCATCTCTTGAGCTCTTCTTGGTTTTTCGGTCACCAAAAGTTCAGCTAAATGATTCAATGGTGCCACCCACTCGGGTTCCAACTCAACAGCAATTTCAGCCCACTCCAAAGCTTCAGCTAATCTCCCTCGAGCCAAATAAGCCAGTGATAGTTGGTAACTCCACTGAGGTTCTCCAAACTCTACAACGGGTGACTCCGGGTCTTCTACATCAACTTCGTTTGTCTGTTCTAGCCTCCTAGAAAGAGCCGTGACCTGTATTCGAGCCAAGTTTACACCCGATCCATTTGGCCAATGCCTGACATATTCCCGCCAAGCCGACAGTGCCTCATCGTATCGACCAAGACCCTGTAAAAGTCTCGCATAATCTCTATGAACTACAGACGATGAGTGCACTGTAACTAATGGACTCAATATTTCTATTGCCTCTGAGTCACGACGACCCCCATAGCCATTCCTCAATACTGAGGCTAGCCCCAGGGCCCAGCGGCTGTTTTGCGGTTCCAATGAAACAGACATACGATACCCTCGTTCTGCCTGAACAAGATTGTTTGCAGTCTCATTGAGAGAGGCCCAAGCACCCCACGCCTCCGCAGAACGCGGCGCTACATCGATTAAAACCTCAGCCTTTTCACTGGCTATCCCTAGCTGACCATCAGAGACAAGTGACTCTACCTGTCGTAAAAGTTCACGCTCTTGAGGGTCTAGAGGCTCTGCATTCCCACCTAGACCTAATCTCGCAGAAGCCTCTACCTCTAGACGAAGCAGAAGATTAATCATTAACGCTGTTGCCTCATCCTGTGGTTCACCCACGCTCCAATCTCTCAAGGAGGTGATACTCTCCTGAAGAACAAGTTGTTCGGAAGCTGTTACTTGGCCCCATGGATCAGGCTTGATTACCTGAGCCAGCCTTCGCTCAGTAAGGTCTAGATAGAACCGGTGAGTTTGACTAATAAATGTATCAGTAAGATCATCGCTCTGGCTTGCCACGATGTGGAGCCGCGAAGCTGTATCAAATGCTCCCTGTAGGTCATTGGCACCTAATTGAGCACGAGCCAAACCCAGAAGGATGGTGGGCGAGGGCGTATTTCTACGCTCTGTTCGAAGGCGAGCGAACGTAACCACAGCATCTAACCAATTTTCTTGTTGTAACTGAACATCACCCAGTGACAACCCACAGGGCTCATAAAGGTGAACACATTTAGAAAACCACTCTAGGGCTCGATCAAGTTCGCCTCCCCTCAGGTATGAGTCACCTAAAAAGAAAAGATTTTGAGAATGGTCGGGATTAGTTAAAAACACACGCCAGAAATACATCTGCGCTTCTTCAAACCTACCCTCATCCAAAGCCACACCACCAGCCCTGTACCACTCAACTTCACTCGACGAAAGAGAAGCCTCTATTAACTCATCTTGCGCCTCGGCTACCGAAAATATAGCGGTGCCCAGAAACAGTAAAATGATATTTAAAACAGCCCTAAGCACTAACCAATCCGCTTTTTAAGATCACGCACCTTGAGACCCAACTGGTTGAACCTCAACTGTACTTTTCTACCCATTTCTGGGTCTCCCATCAAAACTGAGGCCATTCCTTGAAAATCTCCCTCGTGAATTATGTATAATTCTGAAAAGTACTGCCGTTCGACCTCTGTTGCCACACGGTTTAATGTGTCGAACTGTTTTACCCTAACGGATGTTTTCCAGCCTGTTTCATCCTCAGCATCATCCGTACTAGCGCTAGCCCTCAACAGTTCTCTGAGTAACTTTGGTGCAACTTGAACAACGTCGGGACGCTGACCGCCTGCCACCCCTGCCCGCTCCGCGAAAGTGAACACCAGTACATTTTCGACTGTCATGGCAAACTCTCTCAGGTTTCCTTGCCAAGGGTGTCGCTTCAATTGTGACATTGTTTTTTTAGACAACAACAACGAAATCCTACCCTTTAATCTCTCTGGAATAGAGTCGGATTCTATGACGCTCAAATCATCACCATGTAGCCCATGCTTTATACGATATTCCTCCACAAGATCCCTAAGGTACGGACCTGCCATTGCATTCTCAACACAGAATTCTAAAAGTCTAGAATATTCTATCCCGCGCTCCGTGAGAGGTGGTAAGTCAACAGTGCATGCTGGGTTCAGCCTCATGTATAGATCTCGCCTAAACCTACCTTCACGCACCATCTCGCCCAGACCTTCATGTGTTGCCACAACCAGCTTTACATCCACCTTGCGCTCGCGAACATCACCTATTCTAGAGACAGTACCCTCCTGGAGAACAGTAAGAAGCATTTTTTGGGCTTCGATTGGTAAGTTCCCTACTTCATCAAGGAATAGAGTCCCCCCATCTGCCTCTTCAAACGCTCCCTTTTTGTCAGCTATGGATCCTGTATAACTACCGCGCACTGATCCAAAGAGGTGGGTAGCCATCAAGTTCTCTGGAATAGTCGACAGATCTACTGACACAAAACGCCCTTTGCGCCCTGAGCGTTTGTGTACAAAGTGACGGGCAATCATGCTCTTTCCAGTGCCCGTTGGTCCGCCCAATATCAATGGAAGTCGACCCTTTGCGAGGGTAAACAGACTAGACCTGATTCTCCTCATTTTTCTGGATCGGCCCCAATAGATTGGCCCCTCGTGCTCCAAGCCTCTTGATGCCCTCACTATCCCTTCAATCTGGCGACGAAGTAAGTTTGCATCCAGATAGTCGTCGTCTAAGAAATATGTATATTCTTCGGCGTCAAACTCATCGGCTGCGGACTCTATTGGCAGATCATCACGGCTTGTCATCAAGACGACCGGGAGCTGAGGATACGAAGCTCGCAGTTGAGCCAAAATATGAACCCCTTGTTCTCGCTTAGCCCGCTTGATTGCTCGATCAGAACGGTCTTTTCCAAGTCCCAATAATTCGGATTCTGGAATATCGAAATTGACATCCAGCAACACTAGGTCGATACGACTTCTCTCTTTTTTTAAAAGATCTTTTGCCGCAGACCAGCATCTGGTTGGACCGTAGTATTCGTGCTCTGGAATGGCTCTGCGACACATCTCCATGTACCGGTCTTGGTCGTCGATTATTAGGATATTAGCCACTTTGTCGTCCTTTAGTCTCTCTGTGAAGTACTGATAGTGCTGCACCAATTGATTTGGCGATTTCCCTGATCTTCTGAAGCTTGTCTAAACACCCGTGGGGAGCCTTCGATACCTGTAGAAGTGGCAAGAACTGTTCCAACTCCGTCATTAACTGTTCTATAGGGTCAACCGCGTCCGACCCTACTGCCGAAACAAGCGAAGGGCGTAGCTCATTCCAGATTTCAAAGGCAGATTTCACCACAGATGGACCGCTCGCCGTACGTAAAATGTCACTCTGGAGCGCAATCAGCAAGTCGTCTTCACTACAATCATCTGGCAACCATCTACACTCAAAAGCGATGTACTTCCCAAGGTCGTGCTTAGCTCTACCAGTTAGCTCTGCTGCTGTTTCATCGTTCACCAATAGTGCCTCGATATTAACTAGTATGAGAGGTTGATACTCCACCTCTCTTTCTACAATTGTAACACAGATTTCTACTTTTTATTGCGTCTGGACTCCTCAATTATTTATCGATTTTTCAAACCTTTGGGTACAGCCAACACAATATCGTGACCAGGCACTTAAAAAAGAAAACCCCCGAGCGGTCTTGACCTCTCGGGGGTTTAATAATGGGTGCGGGGGCAGGATTTGAACCTACGACCTTCGGGTTATGAGCCCGACGAGCTACCAGACTGCTCCACCCCGCATATTATTATAAAAAAAGGAAGAACCTCTCTTTGGTGCAACGCTACTATCTCCGCTTGCTCCTGCGAGCAAGGGCTTTTCCAGTGTGTCGCTGGTTCTTAGGCTTTGCCTTAGCAAATCCCTTGCGAGATTTAACTTTACCCGCTCGTTTTGGGTTTCGGCCAGCTGCAATGTCGTGCAACCTACGCACCTCTTCGGTGTTTAGCTTACGAACCTGACCTCTCTCCATGTCACGCACAGTCAAGGTGGCGAAACTCTCTCGACGCAGCTTAGATACTGGATGCCCAACGGCATCCAACAGGCGGCGAATCAATCTGTTCCTACCCTCGGTTACTGTGATCTCGAGCCTGGCATTTCCGCCGTCGGTTTTATCGATGACTCTGGCTTTACAAGGCGAGGTTTTTCCATCGTCTAGGAATACACCCATCTGAATACGTGCCAAAGTACGATCTGACGGAGTCTTCCAGACCTTAGCTATATACCGCTTTGGGATTTGGCTTGATGGGTGAGTCAGCTTGTTTGCTAGGTCACCGTCATTAGTAAATAACAAGACCCCTTCGGTATCCAGATCCAGACGACCAACAGGCTCTACGCGAGTTGGAATCTTGGCCATAAACTCCATCACACTCTTTCGACCCTGTGGATCGTTACGAGTAGTGATGTAACCTCTAGGCTTATAAAGTAGGTAATATACCAAATTCGGTCTATCTGGTAGTTGATTTCCATCCAACCGTATGTGATCGGTGTCTACATTAACCACTGTTCCCGGGTGGCTTACCACCTCACCGTTTACAGTTAGCCTACCCTCCCGGATCATCCCTTCGGCTTCTCTTCTAGATGCGAGCCCTCTTTGGGCGATCAGCTTCGACAGTCTCAACTCGGACATCTCTCCTCCTTCGGACACTTGCTAGCGTGCGACAATGACCATTAGTGGCGCCAAATATATCAGTTGGAGAGATAATGCAACTATTTAGCCTCAGTCAAACAGTGGACCAATGTCACCAGCGTCGTCCTCTTCCAACTCTCTAAGGTCTCGTAACGCCGGAAGATCCGATAGATCTCGCAGCCCAAAAAACTCTAGAAAATAAGGTGTTGTACCATAAAGTAACGGTCGCCCTACCCCCTCTGAACGCCCAACACTCTTAACCAATCCACGTTGAATCAGATTTCGAACCATACCTCCACAATCCACCCCCCTAAGGGATTCGATGTCGTTGCGTATTGTTGGCTGACGATAAGCTATTATCGAAAGAGTCTCTATCGCAGCTGTAGAAAGTCTAAGTGGCTTCACTTCTGTGATTCGAGAAACCCACTGTGAATAACGACGCTGTGTTCTAAGCTGCCAACCGGCGCCGACTTCGACCAACATCAAGCCAGAACCTCGCCGCTCCATTGCCTCAATGAGAGTATTTACTGCTGTCTTCACAAGGTCAATATTGACGCCACCTAATATCCTGCCAATCTCCTTCAAAGACAGCGGCTCATCAGCAGCAAACAAGACCGATTCAATAGCGGGTAAAAGTTCAGCATCAACTGGAGCGCTAGCGCTCTTATTATCAGCATCTGCCGGCTCAGTGGGGGCTATTGGCTCCGGATGAGGATTATTCTTACCAAAGGGCAACAATATTAAATTGTCTGGTGGCTGTAACACTGAGCCCCTTAAGCCTCTTTCAACATAGACAGGTCGGCTTCTTCTCTAGCGATCATTGCCGTTACACTAACTGAACCGAGATGATGCTCTTGGTGCACATCCGCGTATCCCATACGAGCCATTTCCAGTACTGCCATGAATGTCTGCACACGCTGAGCTCTGCTCTCAACCGACAAAAACAGATCGGCTAATGGTACCGATTTTCCCTGTTCTAATGTGGTTAATACCCAATCAATAGCCCTCTCTAAAGACCAGGTCTCAAACTCCACACTGTGGGTTGGCTCTGGCTCTGCCTTTGCTTTAAGCAGCCGACCGTAAGCCTCTGCTAACTCCATTGGCGCAACATCTCGGCACAATGTCCGCTCTACTGCTTGAGTTCCCTGTGGTCTAGAAAAGACATCCCGACCTAGCTGTGGGCGCAACATCATCTCTTCAGACGCGCACTTGTAACGCTCGAACTCTATTAATCTCCGGATAAGCCTCTGGGCCGGGTTTTCCTCTTCTTCCTCCACAAACGATGCTGGATCACGAGGAAGCAACTCTCGGCTTTTCAGCTGACAGAGAGTAGCCGCCATCACCAAGAAATCACCCGCTATGTTCAGGTCTAGCTGATGCATGTTGCGCAATACTTTCAGGTATTCATCTGTGATGTGAGCGACAGGTATTTCGCGCACATCTATACCGTCACGCCTTATTAGATAAAGGAGTAGATCCAGTGGGCCATCGAATACGGGGGTTCGGACCTGATGTGAACTGTTAACCAACAAGAGTAGTTAGGCTCTAGATCTGAATGTTTTAGGGGTGGGCGAGGTTGGACAAATATGTGCACCGAATGGGACTTCGGGGGCGATGATTTCATAATAATGCAGTTACATGGTGGATGACAAGAAGATTTATAAAAAATGGTGAGCTTCTGAAATTATGAAGCTATCCATCTGTGATTTCTCTCACCTTGAAAGCATTATAGCGACACTCATGTCATCGACAATAGCCTCGGTTACGCGACCTAATACACGACCATTAATGCCACTGCGTCCACGTGAACCAATGGAGATCAGGTCATATCCACGACCTTGTGCCTCAGCCAAAAGGCACTCATGAGGTTCGCCATGTAAAGTGACCGAGCTAACTTCAACCCCTACCTTTTTGAGCGAATCTACAGCCTCGTG
>CAWVYO010000092.1:0-11775 GCA_963934385.1 uncultured bacterium | reverse complement strand
GCCCGCGAAGCGCAAGTAGATCGCCTGCTTGCCTATTGTCTAGCGGGAAACCCGAAATTCTTTCTAGGACAGCAAGCGCCTCGGTGTAGTCGCCTCGAGAAGAGAACATCTCGGCCATGGAGCGATTTACCTCCAAGACAACTGTTGGGTGCTGACTAAACCTAACGAGCAATTCCTCGTGTAGCGCTAGCGCCCTGTCTGGGAAGCCCATGAGCCTCCAACCATCCGAGATGCCTATATAGGCTCTCGCCAACACCTCGGCTGGGATATCTGTACGGCTCGCAAGGGATTCATAGATCTCCATCTGAGACTCTAGCGAACCTTGTAAGCCCAGTATCTCCGCGTCCCTCAGCAGTAATTCCGCCTCCTCTTCGGGAGTGGATATAAACGCTCTCGCCTGTTCTAGATACGACATTGCGTCGTCAAATCTACCGGCATTGAGAACCAAATTTGACATCTCGAGGAGGTATAAGAGCTTATCACTAGGTAAAGAAGCCCTCTCTAGCAAGCCTGTATACCGCCAGAGTGCTCCCTCTACATCTCCATCTACGGCGTCTCTCTGGGCTCGTCCCTCTATTTCATCAACTGAGAGGCTATCGTTCCCTAGAAATCTAGTTACTAGATATCCAGTCAAAATGAGTGCCAAACCTATTCCCAACGCCTGAGCGCCCCTGCCACCAGAAAATGCTCGCCTCCAGGCCTCACCGCCCACTTGGGCACCCTTTGTTCTCAGGAGATCTCGCGTCCCTCGATCAACGCCGATTGCACCCTCAAAGCTCGCCGAGTTGGCCTTCACTCCATCTAGGCTTGCACCTACTAGGTCTGCCTGCTCAAATATTACGTTCGATAGATCCGTCTCTGCAAAATCGATATCACAGAGGCGAGCCATCGTGAAGTCACACCCCGAGAAGTCCACGTTTGACAATGTAACGCCACGAAGGTCCGCTCCCTCGAAGAGCCCTCCTTTAGCGCTAAAATCAGATATCTTGGCGCCGCGAATATTTGCATCTACCAAGCAGACACCTTCACCCTGAACGTCTGAGATCTCTGCCTCGACCAGCTTTGCGCCCGTTAGCTTTGTACTTGTTAGATTAGCTCCAGTAAGATCGCTTCTGGAGAGGTCAGCAGACGACATGTCTGCCCCTGAGAAGTTTATACCTCTCAAGTCTCTGCCTGCTAAATTTGCGCCTCGCAGGTTTCGACCAGAAAAATCTGCGTTTGGGCTGATGGTAGCGACCGTTGCTTTTATCTCGGCCGACTGGCGTCTACTTTGTCCTGAAAACAGCGATAATATCCTAGCGAACATTAGGTCGCGTCCTTAGAAATATTTTTCCGCTTTTTCGTCATATATTCATGATATCGGATTTGGCTGGCACAGACCTTGCGTAATGTACTAATAGATATAATAGACTTCACCCCTCTCAACATTTAGGTGGGCGAACCCCCTGTCGTCACACCCTTACCCCCAAAGTTCTCTGGAGCCTCACCTATGGACAAAATTGTAATAAATGGCGGAACACCTCTCAGAGGAGAGGTTCCTATCGCAGGAGCAAAGAACGCCGCTTTACCCATTCTAATGGCTACCCTGTTAGCACCTGGCTTACATCGACTGAGCAACGTGCCCGACTTAGTTGATGTCTCTACCACCCTCAGCCTCCTGGGGCGCCTAGGGTGTCCATCATTGGTGGGACCAGGTAGTGCGGATCTGGACACCAGCCGAGTGAGCTTTCACGAAGCACCGTATGATCTAGTTAGAAAAATGAGAGCGTCTGTGCTTGCTCTTGGCCCGCTTTTGGCGCGCTGCGGCGAAGCCAAGGTCTCGCTCCCTGGCGGCTGCGCGATCGGAGTAAGACCAATAGACCAGCACCTAAAGGGTTTAGAGTCATTAGGGGCAACATTTGAACTAACAAACGGCTATATCCACGGTAAGTGTGATCGACTAAAAGGCGGGCTGGTTATGCTCGACGTACCAACAGTCACAGGTACCGAAAACATACTCATGGCGGCAACATTGGCCGATGGTGAGACTCGTATTGAGAACGCAGCTAGAGAGCCTGAAATCGTTGCGCTAGCCTCGTTCCTTAGAAGCCTCGGGGCCGATATTACCGGAGACGGGACATCAACTATCGTAATTCAAGGGAAGGAGACCTTAGCTCCGCCACAAGCACCTTGGTCTATTTTACCCGATCGAATCGAGGCTGGTACTTACCTTATCGCCGGTGCAATAACTGGCGGCGACGTAACCGTAACAGGAGTAAAGCCGAGCGATCTCTCAGCGCTAATTTCCAAACTCGAGAGCGCTGGCTGCGAGATAACCTCGACCGATACCACTGTAAGGCTTCAGCGCAAAGGTCCACTCACACCGGTAGATGCTTCCACGCAGCCTCACCCGGGGTTCCCAACAGATATGCAAGCACAGTTCATGGCTCTAATGAGTATCTCAGGAGGAACCTCCACGATTAAGGAGACTATTTTTGAGAACAGATTCATGCACGTGCCTGAGCTCGCGAGAATGGGAGCCAACATAGAGGTAAGCGGTCACACTGCCGTTATATGTGGAGTTGAGCAGCTTACGGGGGCTACCGTGATGGCCACCGACCTCAGAGCTTCTGCCTCTCTTGTTTTGGCTGGCCTATCGTCACCCAGCACTACCACTGTTCTGCGCCTGTACCACCTTGACCGTGGCTATGAACGGCTAGTCGAGAAGTTGCTTGCCATTGGTGCTGACGTAGTTCGGGTTCCAGAATAACCGCAAAAAATGCAGATTCCAAAAACTACAATTCAGGCCATTAGAGAGCGCGTTGACCTAATTCAACTCGTACAAGAACACGTTCGCCTTGGCAGAAAGGGCGGTAAATGGTGGGGGCTATGTCCCTTTCACCAAGAAAAATCCCCTAGCTTTACAGTTACGCCTGAGACAAATCGCTACCATTGCTTCGGCTGCGGTGCTCACGGCGACTGCTACAATATTTTGATGCATCTCGAAGGGCTTGGGTTCAGCGAGGCCGTTCAGGAGTTAGGCAGGCGAGTTGGCATCAAGGTGGAGAGCCGTGACCAGACACCTGAGGAGAGGGCTAGGGCCAAAACTAGGGCAACACTTTACGATGTGTGTGCAGCGGCTGAGGCTTGGTTCCACTCCAACCTAATGACCTCTCCAGAGGCCAGCGGCGCAAGAGAATATCTAAAGAATCGTGGAATCTCAGAGGCTACAGTTAAGGAGTGCCGCTTGGGGTTCGCCCCGGACAGCTTTCAAGCCATGACCTCGCAGCTTCACGACCAAGGCTACAGTGAAAAAATGATGGTAGAAGCTGCCATAGCCAGACGCAGCGATAAAGGCAGGACCTATTCGGCCTTTAGAAACCGGCTAATATTCCCAATTTTCGACAGACGTAAGCGAGCGATAGCATTCGGAGCTCGCGCGATGAGCGCCGAAGAAGAGAAACGAGGAAAATACATAAACTCTTCCGCCTCCCCGATCTATAACAAGAGTGCGACTCTGTACGGGCTAAGCTGGGCTAGAGCTGAAATCACCAAGAAGAACAGGGTTCTACTGGTTGAGGGGTACTTTGATGTTCTCGCGCTTTATCAGGCTGGCTTCCGTGAGGCCGTAGCGACTTGCGGGACAGCACTCACAGAGCAACACATACAGTCAATACGAAGCCTCTCCCAGCGCTTTTACGCACTTTTTGACGGTGATCGTGCAGGCATAGAAGCTGCAGAGAAGTCCCTACCAAAGTTCATTCAGGCAGAGGTAGAGGCGCTAAATGTGACGTTGCCCGACAAGATGGATCCAGATGACTTCATCAACACCCACGGCGCCAAAGCTTTCCAGTCGCTAATAGATGAGGCTCGCCCTCTGCTTGAGTTAGTGCTGCACGAGACGGCTAGACGCTGTGGCCCCACACCTGAAGGGCGACAGCGGGCTGTTAAAGAGATGGTACCTATACTTCGCAGTCTAAGTGGTGTCTTGAAAGCGGAAATGCTCCAGAGAACCTCAAACATCCTTAGGGTCGACGAAACGGAACTTAAGAAAGCAATAGGAAGGTTCACGCCCAAGAAGCCCAGCAACAATGCAGCCAGCAACGACCGCCAAGACGGTCCACCTTTAGATGGATACTACTCTCAGCAAGATGAGAGCGAGGATGACAGCCGACGCTTCACGCAAGCCCCCAACCCATCGGCAAAATGGACCGGCAGTAAATTCCTGAGCAGACTAGTAAATTTGGCGCTTCACTGCCCCAATGAAACCCTGGCGGCTCTGCCCTCCTGTGCACAGCCCGATCCAGATTCACCAGACATAACTTCGGACGATATCTCGACTGATCCAGCGGTTCACTGGCTCATTGAACAGCTGGTAAACGAAGTTCCACTAAACGACATTATCGACGATGTACCCACTGAAGGTATGAAAAAATTGCTCGCCGCATGTTCGATTAGACGCCACCTAGTTAAAGTTGAGACGGCGCAGACAGAGGCCGCCGTAGCGTTAACAGAATTGGCAATATTGAGACGTACAGAACAGATCTATCCGATCGCCATCGAATTGGAGTCGCTCCAACACACAAGTAACAATCAGCGTATTACTGAACTTATCGGGCGAAGAAGTGACCTACAGAGAGAAAACGAATCACTGAAAGATAAAATACGTCGCCTAAAACGGGGCAAATAGCAAAAAATCCCCCTAAATGCACATTTTTTCCATTCATGTCAAGTATTATTTCTTGCACAGTTATTCTCAGCGGGACAAACTGCATCACGCTTAACACAGATACTCGCCACTTCCTCAAATCTACGAGCAAAAAACTCTCCCTAGTTTGGCTCCCAGTAACGAAGAAAATGTGTAGTTGAGTGCAAATTTCTCCCAGAGGTCGCCGAATGTTGAAAGAGAAGGAACTCGAAGAAATTCAGACGCTAATCAGTGATGGCAAAAAGCGAGGATTCGTAACCTACGACGAACTAAACAACATCTTACCTATGGATTTGGTAGATCCTTCCGATTTAGAAAACGTCATGATCATGTTCTCTAGTATGGACATTGATCTAGTCACCAAGCCAAAGAAGTCCCCTCCTGCGTTGAAGGTAGCACCAAAGAACCCGGCTCCAAAGAAATCTACCACCACAAAGTCAAAACCCAGCACAGGCACTGCCCCAGCAAGTGACCCAGTACGCACGTACTTGAAGAAAATGGGTGGAGTCTCACTTATCTCACGTAAAGGCGAGGTGGTGGTAGCCAAGAAGATTGAGGCTGGCGAACAGATAGTTCGCAGCGCAGTACTCACATGCCCTGTGGCGCTCTCTGGGCTCCTAGTCATGCTCTCAGAAGAGGACGAACGAGCCTCCAGGATCCTGAAGAACAGCAAAGTAACCAAGCCTAAACGCAGCGTAAGAGCCCTTCTTATTATTGAGGTCCACTCCAACGCAAAGGCGATGCAGAGCGACCGCAACGAACTAATAAAAGGCTTCCAGCGGTCTAAATCCAAGAAAAAGCAAAAGGAGTACACGGTACTTCTAGAGGCTAACGAGAGAGAAATATTAAAAGAGTTGAAGCGCCTAGATATATCAAACAAGCGTATCTCAGCGTGGAGTCACTCTATCCGCATTGCATGGAAAGAGATCGCTACCTATGAAGGCAGGATTTCTCGTGTTGCGCAAGAGGCCAGAGTTCCCGTAAGAGAGCTGCGACGCTCCATCCGACGCGTTCGCAGAACCCCCGACAAGGGCGGAGAAAAGGTCGTAGAAGAGACTGGTATTCCAATGCAAAAATGGGCCGAGTTTGACTCGCGTGTCCGAAGGGAGCTGCGACGAATTCGCAAGGTTGAGCTCGGCATAGGCATGGAGAGCGAGCAGATCAAGAATGTAGCTAAGGCGGCCAAGGTTGGTGAACACACAGCCGAAGCAGCCAAGGGCGAGCTAGTAGAGGCCAACCTGAGGCTCGTCGTCTCAATCGCAAAGAAATACACCAACCGTGGCTTGCAGTTCCTAGACCTCATCCAAGAGGGAAACATCGGACTTATGAAAGCGGTTGAGAAGTTCGAATACAGACGTGGGTACAAGTTCTCCACTTATGCTACTTGGTGGATTCGTCAGGCAATCACCCGTGCAATAGCCGATCAAGCTCGCACGATCAGAATACCTGTTCACATGATCGAGACCATCAACAAGGTAGTTCGCACTGGTCGATACCTTGTTCAAGAACTCGACCGAGATCCAACGCCAGAAGAGATCGCAGAGAAGATGGAGATCCCAGTCGAGAGAGTTCGCAAGATCCTCAAAATCTCAAAAGAGCCTATCTCACTTGAGACCCCAATCGGAGAAGACGACGATTCTCATTTAGGCGATTTCATTAAGGACGAGAATATTCTCGACCCCAGCGAGTCATTCATTAGCCAAAACCTAAAAGAGCAGACTCAGCGAGTCTTGGCCACCCTCACTCCACGAGAAGAGCGTGTTCTAAGGCTTCGTTTCGGTATCGGAAAAGAGAACGACCACACCCTAGAGCAGGTGGGTCAAGATTTCGAGGTTACTCGCGAGCGTATTCGGCAGATCGAGGCCAAAGCTCTCAGGAAGCTGCGGCACCCGAGCCGTTCAAAGCGACTTCAGAGCTTTTTAGAGCTGTAAAAAGGCAGCCGACTACTCGGCTAAAATAATCGTAGTCACTTTAAGACCGGTCTGGTTTTGAAGCGCCATATGCATTGCCTCAGGGGCAAGACCAGTGACCTGCATTTCAATGCTCATGTCTAGGTCTGTCTGTACGTGCTTGCTGTTCATCATACCTTCAACTAGGGTTATCAGCCCAGTGCCGCTGGATGTAAGGCTGGTGACCTCAACCTCCGCGCCTAAAGGAAGGTTTGGGATCTGAGGAGCCGAGTCCCCAAGCGCCTGTGTCGTCGTGACAGAAAAGGTGACCTCTGAGTCATTTAGCTCGGTCAAACTAACGACCTGGTGCACTAAAAAGGAGAAACCGTTGTTTTCTACTTCACGCAGTGTCTCCCACGATGCGCCAGCACCTACTTCTAGTCCTGGTAAGACAAACCCCGCTCCATCCAAGATACCCTCAACAGATTTAAGCTGTTCAAGTAACTGCGGTGACTCCAGGAGCAAATGATCGGCGAAAGACATGGAGCTGCTGACAGGGTAACCCAGAGAGTTGATCGTATGAAAACCACTCAAGCCCACCAGACCACGCATCTCGGCGTCCATTAGCTCCTCTTGACCCGCCATGAGCCCGACGCCCTTGGAGACCTCCACACCTGTACAGGACCATCTCAACGACAACAACCCATCATCACCCAGCGACATCAACTCACTCTCAATAGTAAATGTTACGTCTGGAGTATCCATCATTACAAGCGGCTCGCTGCCCATGCTCATGCCCATGTTCATCGCCATCTCGAACGTCAGACTCTCTACCTGACCAACGCTGGGCGACAACCGCAGAGGTCTCCTAGGTTCCTCACCGAGGTCCACCATGCTCAACAACACGCCGCCACCACTCATCAGCTCCCCCCAAGAGCTAGGGTCTATGGTGCCTACAGCCTGATCCATCACCCCGTCTCCCACCAAAAACGGAGCCATTCCAGAGGTTGTTTGGTCTGCATCTGACTCAGCACCTGCCAAACCTATGGTTTGTAATTCAGCGGACACCTGATTTACCTCTGCGCCATCGCCTGGGTCTGAGTTGACAGATAAATATGGCTCATTAACATCGGTGCCCCCACAGGAACAAAACAATACGACAGCACTAAAACCCAGCAACAACCTAGGTAAATTCGTAACAATCTTCACAAAACCTCCAAAATTCTTCTGACCGTAAACCTACCCCATAGAGGCAATATTTGCACTAATCGAAAGCTCTTACTGTCCGAATCAAATGACTTGTGTTAACAACTTCGGCGAGGGCCTATAGCTCAGTTGGTTAGAGCGCCCGGCTCATAACCGGTCGGTCCCAGGTTCAAGTCCTGGTGGGCCCACCCCCCTCAAGTTTGAAGATACATGCACCAAGACACAGAAGCACTAATTGCCCTCTCAAACTGCGATACGGCAGTGGAAGCTCTCGAGGGTGAGTATCGAACACTTGTAAAAACAATAAAAGCCGCTGAACACCAACTGACAGAGGCTACAGCTAATCACGACATCACCACCGGGGAGTTGTCGCGACTTCGCGATGAAGAGAAGGAACACAACAGGCGCTACAAAACCTACCTAAAGCGTGTTGCCACAACAAAAAACCTTATAGATAGCGGCAAAGCTAGCGACTATGACGCAGCTATGAGCCAACTCTCTCTCTGTAATGGTATTGTTGACGAAGAAGAGACTCATCTCCTAGAGCTCTTTGAACAAATTGAGCAAGGCATCGAAACCTGTGACTCTGCAGAGAAGCTGCGCGCCCATCGGGCGCTACAATTAGACAATCGCCAGTCCGCCCTCGACGATAGACTTCCCAGCTTAAGAGTCGAGGTAAATCAGGCAAGAGCTACGCGCGACAAGGCCAAAGAGTCCGTCCCAGATCATCATCTATACCGATACGATACGATTAAGAAAAAGGGACTCACAGCAGTATCTCCAGTATACAAAAACGCTTGCGGTTTATGCAATATGAAGGTGACTGCGGTGACATTAGCCGAACACAGAAGGGGTAGTGTCGTACATTGGTGTAAGTCCTGCGGAAGATTTTATGGTGCGGATATCGAGTTTATGTAGTAATAAGTGCGAAATAACACTTGGAGTTGTGAAGAATGAAAAATACTGCCTCGTCAATTATTGCAATCGCCGCCTTATTCCTTGGCTCCGTCGCGTTCGCCGATGAAGACAGCTCAGAAATCTCGGATAATGAGACATCTTTCTCTGGTGCTGTCATGCTCCAAGGTGACATAGACATCACTTTTGACGGCTACGGCCCAGGTGAACGCGGTGACAATGCTATCGGAAGCGACGACGAAGAGGTAGACTCTAGGTATGCCTACTTTGTAGGGAACACACTGTACGCAGGCGCCGAAGACGAGCACGGTAACACCGTTGACGGAATCATAGAGTTCTTCTGGTTCGAGTCGTCAATCGACCGCGGCTCAGATTTTTATGTCTCCGTAATAAAAGTCCGTGCGTCACCGAACGTCCAGGATCATTACAACCTCCTTGAAAATGGTCACCCCGTACTAGCAGTCTCAGCTACCACTGATATTTCAGAAGAAGTTGGCGGCTTCCGTTGGGACTGGTCTATCCCATTCGAGAACTATGGTATCGACTCCTATGGTGAGGCTACCCTCACAACTGAGTACGGTCTAAGCGCTGGCGGTGAAGGCTCTGTCCTAGCTGCAGAGACAATGGACGAAGACGGTATAAAGACCGAAGGAGAGATCCAGACAAAGGGCTTCTTCAACACTGAATACCGGGTAACTAGCCAGTTCCAGGTGACTTTGTATAACTGGGAAGTCGACGTCCGCGGCACCCCCTCATCGGTTTCATGGGACATGTGGCTAAACACCCGCCAGACTCGCCACGAGAGTGCATACCACGAGTACTTCTTGGTCAGCCAAGTGAAGATCGATGAGCCATTCGTCATGACTTCACTTGACCTATCAGCAGCATTTGAGTGGTACGACGTCATCAACCGCTCATCGGGCGTCTCAGTTAATAACATTATGCTGTTCCGACCAGAATACGATGACTTTAGCACCGATCCAACAACCGATACTGGAATGGATACGGGTGACCATGATACTGGTGACCACGAGACAGACAGCGGAGACACCGACCACGAGCACGACCACGACGAAGTCACAAGTGGATGCGGTTGTTCTTCAACACCGTCACCAAAAAGCGGCTGGTTATTTGCAGCCATAGGCGCCGTGTTTATGGGGCGACGCAGAAGGAATTAATTTTAGGTTGGAGAGGTCAGGGTGTTCGCTGGTGAGGTGTAAATCTCACGAGAGGAAAGTCCGGGCACCATAGGGTATAGTGCCGGGTAACTCCCGGTCGCGGCAACGTGGAGGAAAGCGCAACAGAAAGCATACCGCCACTAAGGTAAAACTTAGTCCAGCGACTGCTTGGAGCAACCCCCTGTTTCAGGGGCATGGCGCCAAGTAAGGCTGGTGAGAGAAATCTCAGGTAAGGTCGAACCGGTGGAGTAAGAGACCACCGGCGGCTCTGGTGACAGGGTCGGCTAGGTAAACCCCACTTAGGTGCAAGGTCGAATTGGGATCGGGTTACCCGCCCTTAGTCCTGGGTAGACTGCTCGAGGTTGTTGGCAACAGCAGCCCTAGACGAATGAACATCACGATGGCAACTGGGTAACCAAGCTGTCGTACAAAACCCGGCTTACGGACCTCTCCAACCTATTTTTACGTCCAAGCGCACAGAGCTTGGCTCGCCGTTACCCTGATCCCGAGTGGAGCTAAAGGTTAGCTCTTTCCCGATTTATGCGACGAGTATTGCATTAATAGAAGCCAAGCTGTACAGTCAGCATTCCACGACAAACAAGGGGAAACATTATGTTTAAGCTCTCTATACTTCTGAGTTTAAGTTTTTCTACCGTCTCATTAGCAGACACACCGGCTACACAAGAAAATCCAGCGCCCGCGACAGAGAACTCTGAACCGACAGTGACAGAGGGCGATCCGGCTCAAGAGGAAGTAGCCCCGGCTCAAGAGGCAGTAGCCGAACTCCGTCTTGCCGTTGAAGTAACACTCTCCAATGGCATTATATTGACTGGAACAGCCAATCAGACTGACGTCATCATGTGGGTACAAACAGACCCGCTCACGCTCTACATGTCAGAGGATAATGAGATCACACTTGAAGGAGCTCAGATTTCGAGTATACGACTGGTTCCAGCAACGCCTGACCCTATCGTTGTAGAGCAGCCGGCACTGGAAGCCGCCATGGAGCCCCCAGCAGAATCTAATCCAGCCTCGATGCCCACGGCTCCAGAACAACCTGCGGCACCAGTTCTGACCTGGGAGCCATACACCTCCCCGTCCGGCTTTAGCCACCCAAACCCAGCTGGTGGTCGATACGTCTACGCACCAACCGCTATACCGATGCAGCAAGGACAAGCATACCTTTCCCAGAAATACGGGTTAATCTCCTCCGCAGCTTTCGCAATAACAGACAACCTTGCCCTCGTCTTCGGTACATTCATTTTATTCCCGCCAGCGTTGACCGTTTTTGGCGGGAAATATGCCTTTGAGGTGAGCGAAGACGTGCACATTGGGTTTGGAGGGGAGGTCTTTATGTTCCCAATTGAAGGCGAATTACTTGGTACTATCGGCTTCACAAACATTACAATAGGTGACCTCGACAATAACCTAACTTTTGCGGTCGGAGCTCTAAGCTCAGAGATGTTAGACACCGAATTATCCATGCCTGTGATGGTAGGTTTTCAGAGAAGAATCAATAACAAGATGGCACTCGTGTCTGAAAACTGGTTAATTTTTGACCTTGATGGAAGCAATTCACCGTTGTTAATGAACGCTCTTACAATGCGCTTTCTTGGTGAACGTGCAGACGAATCATCCTATGGAGACCGCTGGCGAACCGAGAGGGGCTTCCCTAAGAAAACCTGGGATCTTGGCTTTGTCATGTTCGCTGGAGAGGGCGAATTCATCGGACCAATGCCCTGGGTTGATTGGTCCTTTCACTTTGGACCTCTTAGTCGCTAGATGTAGCCCGCTAGCGCTACGCGGCCTTCTTCTGCAGCTACGTAATCCACGTTGTAAAAACCCTCAATTTTGCTACCTCCGCAACCCAAGCTTTAGGGCACTCTCGTCTCACGTGAAC
>CAWVYO010000091.1:0-11794 GCA_963934385.1 uncultured bacterium | reverse complement strand
GGACTTGAACCGCCGACACAGGGATTTTCAATCCCCTGCTCTACCAACTGAGCTACCCGGCCCTGCAACTTCTTTGAAGGGCACATATTCCATCTTATCGGAGGTGTCAAAGCTAACAATCACTCATAAACAACACTCTTAACAGAGATGTTGAGCTTGTTGATGCGATAGTTCAGGTTTGAACGTGAAATTCCTAGCTGTCTAGCCGCTTCCGCCTGAACTCCTTTGCCTCGCTTTAGGGCTTCTATGATAACTTTTCGCTCGTATTCTTTTAGTCCAGCCTGAAGGCTCATTCCGGATGGCATAAGCTCTGTCTTTGTGTTTGGATCGGTCTTTATCTCTGGCAGGATCACTCCTGTCAACACTGAACCTCTTGAGAGGATCACTGCTCGTTCCATCACGTGCTGTAGTTCGCGCACATTCCCTGGCCAAGCGTAGTCTATTAATCGAGCCATGGTCGGTGTGGGTACGGTAAGCGCACTGCGGTTGTTTTCCTTGGCATACTTTTTCACGAAGTGGGCAATTAGCAGGGGCACGTCCTCCATTCTGTCTATTAAAGAAGGCACTTCTACGCAGAAAACATTCAAACGATAGAAAAGGTCCTCTCTGAAATTACCGGCATCCACCTCATCTCGTAGGTTTCGATTTGTCGCGCTCACGATTCTCACGTCGACAGTTAGGGTTTCGGTGCCACCAACTCTTTGGAATTCTCCGCTCTCTAAAACTCTCAGGAGTTTCGCCTGTGTAGTGGGCGAAATTTCCCCAATTTCATCAAGGAAAATTGTTCCTTTGTGGGCTTGTTCGAATTTACCTCTGTGCTGTCTGATGGCGCCGGTAAAGGCCCCTTTCTCGTGCCCGAAGAGCTCTGTCTCCAGTAGATTTTCTGGGAGTGCGGCACAGTTAACTCGGACAAAAGGACCGGAGTGACGCGCACTTTTGAAATGGATAGCGTTGGCCAATAGTTCTTTTCCTGTACCCGTGGCTCCTTGGAGTAAGACCCGTGCACCTGTATCCGAGACAGCGTGGATCTGTCTGAAAAGGTCTAACATCGCGGGGGTCGCACCTATTATTGAGTCAAATCCGTATTTCTCGTCAACAGATTGACGGAGTTGACGAAGTTCAACCAACATTGCTCGCTTTGACAGTGCACGATCCACGATAACTAGCAACGCTTCTTTAGTTATTGGTTTTATGATGTAGTCGTCGGCTCCTACCTTCATTGCTTTCACTGCGTCATCGATAGAGCCGAAACCAGTCATAACGACGACTCTAACATCGGGTTCCTCGGCCTTGAGGTGAGCCAGGAGCTCCAAGCCGCTCATTCCCCCCATTGAGACATCGGTGATCACCAGGTCAACAGGTCTGCGGGCAAGAGAAGCTATAGCCTCCTTGGCCCCATTACAGGTTGTGACGTCGTAACCGTGTTTGGAGAGGTTTACTTTCAGTACCGTGCGCACCGCCCGGTCGTCATCGACTATCAGAACCCTAGGTGTGGGTTCGTTGCGAGGTCTGTCTTCGCTACCTCTCATTAGTGGACCTCGATTAAGGCGGGCATCATAAGGAATATGTGCTCAGACGATAATGCTTGCATTGAGTTTAGCAACCTAAGGTCGTCTGGTAGGGCAACAGGGAATAATGTCTCCATTAGTCTAGAGCTGGACAAAGAGAGCCCAAGAGACCCTTGTAACCTGCCCTTTCTACCGCTCAGCGTAACTACCGGCGAGTAATCTTCTTCGCCGATTTCGGCGAGATCTCTGGCTCTTTCAATTGCCTGTTGGAAGCCGCCCATTTCGTCTACAAGTCCGACCTCCATGGCGTCTGCTCCGCTCCAAACACGACCGCTTGCCACTGACTCCACATCCTCTACGCTCATTTCGCGACCATCTGCCACTGTCTGCCGGAACCTGGAGTAGGTGTCTTCAGCCATGCGGTCAAACGCCTCAAACTCTACTGAGTCCATTGGACGAGATGTCGAGAAGATCGCAGCCATACGCCCTCGTGTCAAAGTCTCAGTTGTTATTCCCATGCGCTCATAGAGCCCCGCCAGAGAAAATGTTCCAGCGAAGGCGCCGATTGAGCCTGTAATCGTGGTTGGCTCGGCGAATATGACGTCTGCGTTTGCGGAGACATAGTAGCCACCAGACGCAGCGACGCCACCCATTGAGACAATAAGTGGATTTCCGCTCTCCCTGAACCGCTCCAGTTCGTGCCAGATCTCCTCAGACGCATAGGCTGAACCGCCTGGAGAGTCTACTCTTAGCACGAGTGCTTTGACGTCTTCGCTGGTAGCCGCTGAGCGGACAGCTCTAACGATTGTATCACTACCTGCATTTTGGGAAGAGAAAGGGCTCGAACCAGAGGATTCTCCAGAGACAATAGCGCCCTCAACGTATATTACGGCCACAATATTTGGTCGGTCCCATGCGGGAGTATCTGTGGTGCTCATGTACGACCTGTTGAGGGGCGCGTGTTCCGCCTCAACACCAATGGCTTGTTCGAATTCGTCATAGTAGGCGAGTTCATCCAAAATACCGGCGTCTAAGGCCTCTTGGGCAGTGAACGGTCCATGGTCGATTAATGCGGCTCCGTCTGCATCTCCCAACGACAAGGCCTCGACCATCGTCTCGTATATGTTGTCTAACAGCACTTCAGTCTGCTCTATTGCCGGCTCTGAAGCGTTAGATCTCGTGAATGTCTCCACGGCGGACTTATAGTCGCCCTGTTGTGTGAATTGCGGCTCAACTCCCAATAGGTCCATTGTCCCCCTGAAGAAGGTCATTTCTGCGGCGACCCCGGTGAGCGCTATCATCGATCCGGGGTGAGCAGTTGCGCGATCGCAGTATGAGAGCAGCACGGCGTCCGTGTTGGTGGCGAACCCCTCAACCCAGGCGACGACCTCTTTACCAGCATCTTGAATGCGGTTTATGACCCTGCGCAGTTCTGCAACCTGTGCCCAAGAAAAGGCACCTCCTCCGAGTTTGATCGTTACGATGCTGACTCCGTCATCGTGAGCAGTGTTTTCAAGGCGAGTGAGAAGTGAAATATACGACTCGCTACCGTTTGAGAACAGTCCCACCGATGGGGTGTATGGGTAACTATCTGTTAGATCGAAGATAGGGACTTGATTAGGAGAAGAATCTGAAGAGTCGGGTGTGCTCGCTACCCAGACAGCCTGAGCGAGCGGCGAGTCTCCTCCAGAAAACATCGCGCCAGCTTGTGAGCCTCCCGAAGAGAAGCTCAGCCCAGCCCTGATCTCTGGATTCCCAGTACCGCTGTCTTCTCCGCCACGTAAAGGTAGCGCAACATCCGCGAATGCTCTTAGCCCAAATAGAAGCTCTGCTCCAACGTGGCTCCTTAGGGTGTGTGGATCAGGTTCTTGATCCCAAATAGCCTCAGACCCAAGCTCAAGTGCTCCTTCACCGGTGCGAACTACAAATGCTGCAGAATAACTAGGAAGAAGGAAGCTCTCTTCTCGGTTGCTGAGAATGTTTTTAGCCGTCGCTCCGACGCCAATCCAGTTTGTTGGTCTGTATGAAACCCCCGCATCCCAAGAGAAAGAGTTCCCAAAATCATCGTTTGTCAGATGCCAGTTGGTAACCATGCCAAAGCGGAAATCTCCTTCGATAACCGGTGCCCACGCCGAGGTCATAGTCCACAGAGAAGGTGAGTCTGCGGGGTTTCTATATATCGCCCCAAAACCTGAACCACTCCCTGTCGCCCCAAACCCGAAGATTTCACCAAAATCACTCGATGAAAAATAGGCGAGTGTGTTCGAGTCGGGGTCGAATCCGTTGTTAGCAGGGTTTACCCATTGGGCCCATGCACCGTCCATGCTAGCTGTATTACCAGTAGGCGAACTTCCTATCAGTCCATCGTTTTCAGCTAAGCTGAGTGACATGGTGGCGAGAAATATAAGGTAGACCATCTGAGCTCCAATCTTTGGCGAAAACAACATATCGCAAAGTGCGATAAAGGCGAAAACCCTACATCGTCAAGAGCAAGATTAGATTTTACTAGATAAATTTATATGTAAACACCAAGGATTTCTGGTATAAATCTCTCGAAAGACTAATATGTCTCAGGGCTGTCTGGAATGGTCGGTTTAGTGTGTGGTTTTTCCAGTTATGGCTGGCGCTATATCTGGTGTTCCACCCTGAAAATACCTCCTGATTCAATCCCCTGCCTTCCTCTGAAGCCTAACTACAGGTCTCCAAATGCGAACACTCATCTTTGCCATCTCTGTTCAGTTTGTCGTCTTAGCCTCGGCCCGAGCCCAGGCACCAAGCGTGGAGGCGGCGGTAGCCTTCAATGCGTCGGCTGGTGGTGTTGCGCAGGTAGTTATCGACGACCCTGTGGTCGAAGTCGAGCCTGAGTTAGTCGTTGAGTCCGATGAGGTGCTCGAGCCAATATTCCCCCAGGAAGCGCTCGATGAGCATTTAGATAATCGAATATTTCGAGACGCAAATGTTGGTTTACAATTGGTAGACTTGGGTACCGGTGACGAGCTGTTTGCTCACAGAGCGGACGAGGGATTGACTCCCGCTTCTACAATGAAAGTGCTGACGGCGGCTACAGCCCTGCGTGAGTTGGGGCCGGCTTACAGGTTTAATACTCGAATATTTCGCAGTGGTGAGGTCGACGGCTCTGGCGAGCTTGATGGGGATCTCTACATACAGGGCGGCGGCGATCCAACCTTGGTTATTGAGCGTCTTTGGAAGCTTGTGTACGACCTTAAACTGGAGGGGATAGAGCGAATATCTGGTGACGTGTTTTTTGACGATTCCCATTTTGACGACAGGACTAGGATTTCAGGGTGGAATAAGCCTGTCGATATACGCAGGGGTCCAGCCTATTTTGCGCCGATTGGAGCCTTGTCACTTAATTTCAACACCGTGGCCACCGTTATTTCTCCGGGCTTAGGCGTAGGTGATCCAGCCAGAGTTCGCCTTGAGACAAATGCGCCTGGGATCGCCATTTTGGAGAGTGAGATGGTTACCGGGTCTGCTCGGTCAAGGCGTAGAATAAACATAGAGAGAACCGTTGATGGTTCCTCGGTCACATTGACAGTCACTGGATCTATCCCAGCAGCATCAGATGCGGTTCGCTATTACAGAACAGTGCCTGACCCTACCGCCTATTTTATGTCGGCATTCGAGTGGTTTATGGAGAGCCAGGGTATTGAGGTGGATGGAGACTTTTCGGAGGGCTTAACGCCGGCTGATCTTCCCATGGTGGCTCAGCTCCAGTCACCGCCATTAGCCGCAATCCTGATGGACATGAATAAGTATTCGTCGAACTTCATCGCTGAACAAGTTCTGAAAGAAATAGGTGCTCATGCCACAGATTCTCAGGGCTCAACCCTAAAGGGTCTACAGGTAATTTCCGATTACTTAGGTACTCTGGGCATATCTGAAAGTGAGTTTGTAATTGTGAATGGTTCTGGGCTATCTAGGCAAACGGTCTTGCGACCGAGGCATTTAACTGCAGTTTTGGTGGATATGGCATCTGACCCGACGGTTTCGTCGGAGTTTACCGCATCCCTAGCTATTGGCGGTCGAGATGGCACTCTTTGGTCGCGTTTTAGAGATGATTCAATGATAGGAAGGGTGCGGGGAAAGACAGGAACAATAAACGGAGTGCACGGTCTTGTTGGGTACTTACATGGGGAGGACGGACAGGAGTATGCCTTCGCATATCTTGTCAACAATTTGCGTGGTTCAGTTTCCAGAGCGAGGCAGGCTCACGAACAGTTTATAGGCATCTTATTAAGCCCCGCTAATACAGGGACTGCAGGGGAACCATGAGTTATCTTTCTTTGGATGTGGTAAGCGTAATAGCAATACCTTATGAGATAGACATATTATCTGTGATATTGAAAATGACTTCTCAGGTTGATTTTTGTCGAATGGAGCAAATAGGATGATACGCAAATTTACAGTAACTCTCCTCGCGGGATTAGTGGCTCTTCACAGCGCTAACGTGTGGGCGCAAGAGGCTGCTGAGGGTGAAGTGGTAGAGGCTGCCGAGATTGCAGGACCCGCAGAGGTCGTAGAGGCACCTGTAGGAGAGGCCGAGGAAGAAGCTCCTCTCAGTGATGTTAGCAACGATTACCTGCGGGAATTGTTGACCCTAGAAGAAGATGTCAATGCGCTGAAAGAGAGCGTTTTTCGCTCAAAAGCGACGCTTCAACTCCTGAAAGAGATTGTGGTTGAGGGTAGTACGACTGGCTCGAGGGTGGCGCTCTGGCACGTTAACGAGCTCGGTAGTTCATATAATGTAGTCTCTGTTACATATTTCCTAAATGGCCAGCCGATATTTACCCGAACAGACGAAAACGGCGAATTGGACAACTCTGAAGAGATAAAGATTTGGGAAGGTGCACTTCCTCCAGGTAGCCATGGAATCACTGTGAACGCTGTGCTTAGAGGCAACGGTTTTGGAGTGTTTAGTTATGTTGAAGACTATACTTTCAACGTGCGCTCTAGCTACACGTTTAACGCTGAAGACAATCATCTTTCATCGGTTCGAGTGTTGATAGATGAGAGAAGCGGTATTGGTCGCTCATTTATCGAACGTCCACAGGTAGAGTATGAGATACAGTCTACGAGGCTAACGGAAGGCGACTAGATGAGGCTGTCAGCGATAGCGTTGTTACTGGCTTTTGGGTCTCCTTCTTGGGGCTCTACAAGTCAGGATCTATTAGACCTTAATGTCCGCATTTCGGATGTCGAGGGCTCACTTGCGGGGCTCGCTGAGAACTTTAACAACCGTTCTGGGCTCTTGGGCGCCGGAGAGGCTCGACTTAGATATTCCGATGCAGTAGTGCATTTTCTCCTCGAAGATTATGATAAGGCAGCGCGGGGCTTCTTCACTTTGGTTCAATCTGGAGCTTTGGTAGATGTAGATCTTGTAGCAGACTGCCAATGGTACCTTGGGGACAGCCTCTTCGAGGTGGGAAACTATGCGCTGGCTCAAGAGGCCTTTCAGATTGTTATCGACTCAGGGTTTTCACACCCAATGTTCGCCGACGCTGTTCGTAGGCAGCTAGAGGTCTACGGTGTGACAGGTCAGGCGGATCGGTTTTACACGCTCTACAACAGCTATGTTGTGACGAATCGCGTTGCTCCTAATGACTTGATTATCTACACGTTAGCGAAGTCCTTTTATCGTCAAGGAGACCTGCTTCGCGCAAAGTCCCTGTTCTCAGACATACAAGAGGGGAGCAGGCTGTTTCTTAAAGCCCGCTACTTCTTGGGTACAGTGAGGGTCGTCGAGGGCGACTATCTTACCGCTATTGATGATTATCAGAGGGTGGTTAGCGCTGGGGGAGCATCTGGTTTCGACGAGGATGGTGAGCCGTTCCCAATGGACGAGGTGAGCGAATTAGCGCACCTTGCACTTGCTCGCCTCTATTACGAGTCAGGTCAGTTCTTGTTGTCCACTCAACACTACGATCTTATTTCTAGGCAATCACCTTACTTCTCTGAGGCGCTCTTTGAGATGGTTTGGAGTTACATTAAGCAGGAGAATTACAACGAGGCTCTTCGGACTGTCCAGCTGTTCTTGTTGGCCTTCCCAGAGCATCGGTTTACTGCTGAGCTGAAGCTCTTGCAGGGAAATCTTCATATGATCCTGGATAACGAAGAGTCGGCTTTGACCACCTTCGAGGGAGTAGTCGCAGAGTACTCTCCAATACAAATTGAGCTTAATGGTTTAGCGTCTGATGATGAGAGCGCCATGCTGTGGTTCGATCAGCTCGCTGCCGGTGATTCAGAGTTTGAACTTGAATCTGGACTGCCGCTGTACGCTATTGAGATGTTGCGCAGTAACAATGACTTTTCACGCGCTCAAGAGGTGGTGACAGAGCTCAACACCCAGCAAACTGAGATTACCGCGAGCGAGCAGATGATCTTCGATATTGACGAAGCTCTCGGTGGGGCCGTTAGGGGGCTGGGTAGTTTTCAGCGAGCTCACGACCAGCTAGAGCAGGTTGAAGCAGAGGGGATCCGTATTCAGCTAGAGTTATTGGAGACTCAAGAGTCCGAGCTCCTAAATGTTGTAGATGGCGAAGCGGTGCGAGGTATTATTGACCTTGGAGTTCAGCGAGAGCGTGTAGCCGAGGCTATGAGACTGGTGAGTGAACGTTCCAACCAGACTGCGGACCAGCTTCAAGTTTTCGAGGATCAGGTGCGAGCGGTTCAAGCCCGGGCTTACAGGTCCAAGCAGGTTGCTATAGATGTGCGAGACGAGGCGTTAGATTATATCGATATGCTCGATGCCGGCGAGAGTTCTCTCTGGAGTGAGCGAGTGCCTAGGGTTCGTGCCGCGTTGGAGGAAGTTGTCACTTCTGTAGAGCTAGAAATAGCTTCTCTTGGTGAATTAGAAGGAGAGGTCGCTCTCCGAACAATAATGGCACCTATTGAGAGAAGCTCGGGCACTTTTGATGTCTCCCGTGCTCACGAGGTGATTAGGTTAGAGATCAATGGTTTGGTTTCATTGTATGCGAGATACGCCATGGTTGAAAACCTCTCTAGTGCGCCAGGATTCGTACTTGCGCACTCAAGATTAGCCAGCTTGGCAGATGGTGTTGATGGCGTTGCTGTAGCGATGTCGAGAATTGAACAATCTGAAATTGCGACGGTGCGCCGTAGCTTGGAGGAGGAGCGCACCCGTGTGGGGGGCTCTCGGGTTCAAGCCAATTCAATGACGGGCGGTGCAGAGTCTCTATCGCTAGATGTTACTCGCAGCGGTTTTCAAGAGTTAGAAGCCGTCTTTGGTGACCAAATAATGCGAGCCGACATGGGGCTTGTAGATGTCTTTTGGGAGCGCAGCGAGAGTATTGAAGAAGAGATTAATTCGCTGTTGGCTGATCAGAAGGAACAGAGGCGTATTTTGGAAGCTAGGTTTGAACGTGTACAGCAAGTGATGGGGGAGTGATGAAGAACTTATTCACCGCTCAAACTTCTGTCGCAGTTAGCTTGTCTATGTTCCTAAAACTTAGTTTGCTAAGTCTGGGCTCTTCTACTGTTTGGGCTGACAATGTCACTTCGGTAGAGAGGCTGGGCGGACCCATAGCTTCCGAGGTTGAGGCGTACGCCGCTGCAGCCGAGCGTTTCTCAGAGCGAATGACTGAGTTTAGAGAAGAGGTCGAGCAGCAGGTCGAGGCTCTAAAGGAATCTCAACTATCAGATCTCACTGAGGGGTTTGACAATCGACTTCTTGAACTCAGAGATCAACAAGAGCAGCGTCGTCGTCTTGCTATTATGCGGTTCGAAGGTTTCAGGCTTAAGTATCCCGATGCAGAATATACGCCTCACGTAATGTACAGGCTTGCCCAGCTATATTTTCAGCAGGCAGAAGAGAGGTACATTCTCGATGGAGCTGAGTACGAGCGCATAGAGATGATGCAGGCCGATGACAACACAATTGAACTGCCGGCGTTCCCACAGAAGGACTACTCAGCCTCAATAGCTATCTATCGCGAGATCGTTAGTGGCTTTCCAGACTATGCTTTCATTGAAGGCGCTTTGTACATGCTCGGCTTCTGTTATACCGAGCTGGCTGTAGGGCTCTCCGATCCCGAAGATGATGCTCGCCAGATCGAATTGTTCGATCTCGCTACGTCTGTTTTCCTGCGGTTGGTCGACGAGCATCCAGACTCCAGAGCTGCAATCGAGGCGAACTTCAGGCTTGGAAACAGGTACTTCTTGGCATCAGACGTGGACAACGCCATAGAGTACTTTGGTAGAGTGGTCGCTGCTGGTCCTACTGATCCTCAATACGATGATGGACTCTACTGGTTGGCTTGGTCTCACTACAGAAACAACGATAGGGAACAAGGGCTCAGGTATTTCGCCGAACTAAAGGACTATGACCAAGTAAACTTCATGGAGAGTGGAGACACAACCTCGTACGAAGAGGCTTCTCTCTACATGGCGTTGACCTTCACAGAGATGGCTAATGATGAGCTCTCTCACCCAATACAAGTGGCGGAGCAGTTCTTTGCGCAGGTTGGGGGGCGTGAATGGGAGCAAGAGGTCTATACGGAACTGGCAAAGCAGTTAGATAAGTACGATGAGCATATGTGGGCAATCGATGCTTATGCTTACATTCAGGACCGCTGGCCTCTGGATTCAATGAACCCAGACTACCAGCGCGAAATCGCTGTACTGTACGAAAAGATCGGTCGCGCAGCACCTCAGGGTGCCGCAGCTCAGGCGTTGGCAGAGTTGGCTGATAACTACTCCGATGACTCAGTTTGGTGGGAAGCTAACCGCAGTAACCCGGACGCTCTGGCTCACGCTCGAGACTACATTTTACAGTCGTTAGCCCGTGTAGCACAGGAACTCCACGTCCAAGCACAGGACGTTGAAAGGGATTTCGAAAACGGTGGTGCTACCTCTGAGGATGTGAGGTTAGCCTACTCTAGGGCAGCAGATCGATACCATGATTTCCTCAACAGCGATCCATTTGTAAGTGAGTACGAAAAGAATCAGTGGCTCTTCGGCGATGCCTTGTTCAGGGCAGGTCGCTACGATGAGGCTTTGGTTGAGTTTGAGTCGCTAATTGCCAAAGAGGGGCACGAATATCAACAGGCGGCCATGTGGATGCGCATGCAGGCTCGTAGGCAGGTGGTCATAAACACCTTCGGTCCCGTAGATGAGCGCCCAGCTTCGTCACCTATTGTTGCGACAGTGGAGAAAGCCGACGGCGAAATGAGAAGCCAGTACCAAGTCTCCGATGAACATTTGGCGTTTATTGATGCCACTGATCTCGTGAAATACGAAGTATTTGAGGCTGATGGTCAGTGGGCTGAATTAGGTGTGGCTCTTGATAGAAACCGGGGCAGCCTTCATTATAACGCCGCCAAGATTCTTTATGAACACGGTCTGTTCAGTGAGTCCCGTCCTCGTCTAGAGACGCTAATAGAGTTGTTCCCACAGACAAATGAGGCGGCTCTTGCGGCTAACCTACTCGTGAACACCTACCTAGCCGAGGGTGATTTGGCTACCGTACGCGAGCTCCTTGTAAGGTTCACCAACAACCCGCTAGGAGCTGATCCTGAGATGGTCGCTACGACTGCAGGAGACTTTGAGAGTCAACTCGAAGGGACTATCTATCAACTCGCACTCAACTTAGTCAGAGACGGCAAGCCAGAAGAGTCCGCTGTGGCATTCCTAGACTTTATCGAAGAGTTCCCAGATTCTGACAGTACAGATGAAGCCCTCTATTCAGCGGCGATTAACTATAATAATGCCGGTAAGGCCACAGAGGCCAACGCACTATTCGAGAGATTTATTGAGCAATACCCTATGGATCCTCACTCCGAGGAGCTGACTTTTAGTATTGCTGAGAACGCCAGAGACGTACTGCAATTTGACAAAGCTCTCGATTATTATGGGCGTGTTCTACGTTACTTTGGTGACGGCGAGTATGTTGAGGAGGCCATCTATAACTCGGCGGATCTCTTGGTCGGAATCGGAGACAATCGCGGTGCTGCTGAGGCACTCGAAAGGTTTGCTCGTCGTTTCCCAGGTGACAGGGAGATCGAGGCTATTCATTGGTTGACTGGAGAACAGTGGAAGCTAGTCGGTGAACGGCAGGCTCTCAACTTCTATCAGAATTACCTAAGAAACAGAGCGGGTATTAACCCCTCTCATACGCTTCAAGCTATGAATTGGATGGCTGAGTATTACGATGGCAGAGGTGACACTAGACGGGCTGAATCATCACGCAGTGAGTTGTTAGAGGCTTATCACCAATTTGCACAGGGCGGCGAGGTTGGCTCGGTTGG
>CAWVYO010000090.1:0-11991 GCA_963934385.1 uncultured bacterium | reverse complement strand
GAGAAGCTCTCAGTAGAGCGACTCGATCTCACATATCTCACCCACTTTTAGAGACCCTAACAATGCGTACACTATCACTTATATTAGCAACAATCATCGCTGGCTGCGGCACATCGGTCACCGTAGAGCCCATTCTCCAGCTGGTCGCCATTTCTCCAGGTGGAGGGGCCGCCAATGTCAACGTGGACACCAATATTACCGCCACCTTTAGCACAGATCTAGATGAAGCCACCGTGGTAGGTTCCAATGTCTACCTAATGGACTTAAGAGAGACAACTGTCGATACGGAGATCTCTGTAGATGGAGCAACGATCACGCTTGATCCCGTAGAAGACCTGTTTTTGTCAGAGGACTACACACTAGTGATCACATCTTCTATCGCATCTATGACTGATGGCGCCTTGTTGGCTCAGGTTCAGTCTTCATTCAGGACTACTGGTGACTCTCCTCAAAACGACCTACCAGTCGCAGAGATCTCTGGTCCATCAGAGGTGGCTCCAGATGACTTAGTTGAGCTAAGTGGTGCCAACTCTTTCGATCCTGAAGCTGGTTCGCTGACCTATGCTTGGTCGCTAGATAGCAGCCCCGTTGGCAGTACAGCTGTGCTATCCAGCGAGACCGAAGAGGACACCTCCTTCACCGCTGATCTGGAGGGCATCTACCTGGTGAGCTTGGTGGTGAATGATGGTGGGCAAGATTCAGATGTAGACTATCTTGAGATCACCTCGGTCATTGGCGGGGGCGGCACCACAGACACAGGCGACACTGGCATAACTGACACAGGCTCCACAGACACAGGGTCCGCAGACACAGGATCAACAGGCACTGGCTCAAACACAGCACCTGTCGCTGACGCTGGCGCTGATCAGGCGGTCGTACTTGGAGACACAGTGAGTATGGACGGGAGCGACTCATATGACGACGACGGCGACAGCATCATGTACGGCTGGACTTTTGTAAGCGTTGCCACAGGTAGTGCACTAACAGACACTGATATATCTGGTGTATACACCTCGACCCCATCGTTTACTCCAGACGTCGAGGGGCTATACGTCTTGGGCTTAGGGGTGACTGACGGTACAGACTACGGTACAGACTCCATAGCCATTACCGTTGCTTCAGGGTTCACGAATTAGCAACCTAAATTAAGCCACCTCAGGGTTATCGAATGCGCCAAGGGTTTAATTCGCCTACGGCTGCGACAGAGTCTCTTGAAGTTCGCTGCTCTCTCGAACAAACACTGGAAAGCTCTCCAGTGACCAAGTTGACGAGAACTCACTACCAGCCTCGTGAGATTGCCCTGAGAATATGTCGACCCACTGACCATCGCTAGGGAAGGTGACAGTCGCCTCACCACCTTCGGCTAAAATAGGGGCGACGAACAGGTCGGGACCAAGCTTGAACTGATAGGTCAAGATGCTCTCGAATTGCATAAGGCTCACGCCCTCTTCAAAAGCCTTTGCACCCTCGCTCATTAAGTACGGTAGCAATTTATAGTGAAGCTCTACAAACTCCCTATAAATATCAACTGTCTCCTCATCAAAGCGCCAAGGCTCGTGAGCCCCACTGCCACCGTTCTCCATTATAGGGTTCAGAGCTCCTAACTGGGCCCAGCGAATCAAGAGCTCCTTAGAGCGCCCTAGTTCAGAGTCATCTTCACGATAACCGCCGATGTCTGAACCGAAGGCCACATAACCGTAGTCGCTGGAGTAATACATGTTGTCCAATGCGGCTACGAGCCCCTCAAAGGTGGGATCCTGGTCACCGACCCAGCCTGCCCATGTGATATCAACAGGAGCGAAGGCAGCCACATCTCCACCAACGCCAAACCCGTAGTTATCTATTGGGCGAGCCGTAATAATTCGATCGTCCCCAAGTACCTCTCGCGTGTGCTCAAAGAACTCTCTGTAATATGCTTCTGAGTATTCAAGACGCTCTACTTCTCTACCCAGATATGGTGAGTAGTCCGCTATTAATGCAGAGTAGTCTAGTCCATCGCACTTCCAACCGTCGATACCCATCGCTAAAACAGGAGCCATTAGAGCCTCCCACCAGGCAATAGCCTCTGGATTGAAGAGGTCAATCAGGCTGCCCTGCCCTTTCCACCAATCAACGACCGCCGCACCTTCAGACTCACCCTTCTGCATAAAGTAGCCAGCTGCTTCGGCCTCTTCGTATAAGGCTGTCTCCTCTACGTTTATTCCGGGCACGATCCAGAGCATGACCTTCACACCCTTCTCGTGAAGCTCATCGATCATCCCTTGGGGGTCAGGGAACATCTCTGTGTCCCACTCAAAGGTGTTGTAGCCAGTCTCCCAGGGAGAATCTATGATGATCGCGCCCACGGGGATATCGCGTTCTAGATAGCCATCGACCAGCGCCAGCGCACTACTCTGGGTGCTCTCGTCCTCCCAGACCCAGTGGTGAAAAGTCCATTCGGGCCACGGTGCTACCAACTCAACATTGGTATCGTCTACGTTCTTGGAACACGAGGCTAAAATCAAAGCTAGGCTAAGCATAAATCTATCTCCATCTTTCAATCAAGCTGACCTTTTTTGGTCAGCCGCTAATCATCTGCATGAACCTCAAGATCGAGGTGCTTTACACCTGGTACAGCCTCTTGAATCTCAGCCTCTAGACCATCAACCACGCGCCCCAGATGATCAATCATATCATCGCCATACCTCTCGAAAAAGGCATCTAGCCCCTCTCTTGAGCCAAAAACTGCAACCAAGTCGGCTCGCTCGGCTTCTGGTAGAGAGTCTATAAAGCTTTGTGCCACCAAGCGACCGTCGAAGTCGATCTCGACACGGTAATGGAGGTTGTTAGCACCTGTAATAGTGATCGTCTCTTGGGTGGTAGACTCCACTAAAGGCGAGGCTATTAGAACAGCCTTTACCTTAGCCGCGGTCTCATCGTCAGCTGAGCGTCCTACCAATATGTCACCAGAGCGCCTAATAAGAAATATAGCGACAAATCCCAATAATAGTCCAATAAAGATTGAACCTGCGGCGTCCCAGCGAGGGTCGCCCGTCCAGGCGGCCATGCCGAGACACGCAGCCGCGACTATTACCCCCAGTTCTGCCGCGCCATCTTCCAGTAATACCGCGACGGCCATTGGATCGGAGCCCTCTTTTACATAGCGCCAGAACGAGGTGCCAGCAGCATCAGCGGCGCGGCCGACCTCCCGTATAGCGACCATCAGTGTCGCCCCCTCTACAACTGCAGAAAGTCCCAAGATACCAAGCGCGATAGTCGAAGCCTCTATCTGATGAGGATGTAGAACCCCTAGAACTCCGTGATAAAGACTGAGACCACAACCTAAGAAAAAGATACCCACGGCGCTCACAAGAGACCAGACGTAGAGTTCTCGACCGTAACCAAACGGATGGGTCACAGACGGTGGACGCTTTGAACGATGGATCCCTACTGCTAGCAAGGTTTGATTGGCAGCATCAGAGGCTGAGTGAATAGCCTCTGACAACATGGATGCCGAACCCGACACAGAAAACCCCACAAACTTCACTACCGTGAGGAAACTATTAGCCCCAATCGCCGCATAGACCGCTTTTGCGCTACCACCTGACATGAATCAGCTCCTATTTTCACGATTAATAAGTTCCACACAAGACAATAACAACCCATAATCTAGACATTGAGTAGTAATAACCTTGCTCAAAGGCACACCTATATAGTAACCTACGGGTCGGTAACGACTACCTAGCAAAGGAGACTAAAGATGATTTGCAGACTGTCTGCTGTGACATGTTTAGCGCTCTCGGCATCTCAAGTTAGCGCAGATACACACTCTGTTGACCCAAGCGGCATGGCTGACTTTATATCGATTCAGGCGGCGGTCTCTGCGTCTACCGAAGGCGACACCATCTTATTAGCTGCGGGTACATACAACGAGAGAGTTGTGATACCGATCGGTGGGATTGAAATTTTAGGCAGCGACGGTTCGGGCTCAACCACCATAATCGGCGATGGACTGGCACCTCTGTTCTTGGTTCAACCAGACACAACCTCAACCGTAACGTTCACAGGCATAACGCTCACAAATACAGGTGATTCTGCCATCTACGCCACTGGCGCTAACTTATATTTAGAAGATTTGGTGATCACTGAATCTGGAAGTATCGACATAGACGGCGGCGGGATCTACGCCTACCAATCAACTCTAGGGCTCTACAACACCACGATCACCGAATCCCTGGGCTTTAACGGCGGCGCGATCCACCTGGACAACTCCTCAATCGCTCTATCGAATTGCGAAATCACCACAAACTCAGGGGAAAACGGCGGCGCTGTCTACGGAACAAACCAGAGTTCACTGGTTGATGAAAACTCCTCTTTTTCCTATAACTCAGCGACTGCCTCTGGTGGTGCTCTGTACTTTGATGGACCAGATGACGGACTAAGCCCTCTGAGTATTTCACTCTCTGGGAGCACCGTCGATGGCAATTCTTCCGGACTATACGGTGGTGGAATCACCACCTACTACACTGGTCAGATTTCAATAGACAACAGTAGCGTCTCCTACAACTACTCTTATGACGATGGTGCTGGGCTATTCATCTACCACCTAGATGGTGAGCTCAGTATCTCCAACTCTAATATTTCAAACAACACTGGTCAGTACAACACCGGAGGCGGAATCTACGCCTACAAGTACACCGACCTGTTCATTGAAAACACTACGATAAACCAAAACAGCGCTTATAGTCACGGAGGAGGGATCTACGTCTATAACCGAAGTGTAGTTGATATCTCTGGTTCAAACATCTCATACAACGCATCGGGAGCAGCAGGCGGTGGGGTGTATAGCAGAAAAGGGTACGAGACAGATCCAGTTTTTGTGACTGACTCTACATTTGTTGGCAACGTTAGCCTATACGAGGCTGCGGGAATGTTGGTTGAGGAGACCGAAACCTCGGGGTTCTACCGCAACGTGTTCTCGGGCAACAGCGCGGGAGACGACGCCCCAGGCGGAGGACTTTTTATCCGAGAATCTACGGATTTCGAGATCATCAACAACCTGTTTTACGGAAATGACTCGGGCTTTGGTGGAGGCTTGGCTATCGGCGATGTGGACGAGACTTTGGGTCCATACACCCTAACCAACAACATATTTCAAGAAAACATAGGGGGATATGGAGGAGGACTTTTTGTACATGGTGCACCTCGACCAGAGGGCATTGCGTCGTTTGGAAGCAATTGGGGTAGTGAGTCAGAAGAGATCGTAGATTTCTATGTGGAGGAGGTCTCCGACGCTATCTCTGGAGACTGGGTAGCACATATTGATTACGACTACAGCCTGTGTACCGACGACGCCTACTCTGTATTTGACGGGATCATTAAGCTGCCCGTTAATGAACAACCCACAGGCGGTTCAATCTGGATTAACAGTTCAGACCCAAACGCTGAAATAGGGGTCCGACTTCAAGACGCCGAAGAGGAGGTGTTTTGGTACTACATTGGAACGGTCTTGGGTACCGGGTGGATTCAATACAACCTCTCTGACTACAACGACTTCCCGTCGAACTCCAACTGGAGTGGAAACGACGACAATATTTTCGACCCACCTCTAACGAAGCTCGGAATTCAGATATACGGCAACGGAGGCAACTCTGGGTCTGTACAGTTCGACAACGTTATCATGCAGTACGAGCTGGCTGGTCCAGTAGTGGTGGCCGATTACGAGCAGGTGGATTTCGTGGTCGAGGGGTACAACAACACATTTGTGGGTAACATCGGGCTGGAATACGGCGCGGGTGTCGCAGTATCCGATACGGCGATTAACCTGACTAATAATGCCTTCGCACACAACAGCGGCACCCCAGCAGTCGAATATCTAGATAGTGACTCCTCGAGAACGAGCATAAACCAACACAACGGCTGGTTCTCAAACACACCTGTTACTGAGGGGCTGGCTGGAGAAGGTGCGGTGACAGCGAGTCCAGAGTGGGCACATTACGAGCGAGACGACACTCCGGCTAACGACAACTTCACTCTACTTGTTGACAGCCCATATATTGATGCTGGGATGGTCGAGATCTCAGACCCGACAGGTGGTCGTTCGGATATCGGATCAAACGGCGGTCCTAGTGCTATATGGGTCGATGCAGACGGTGACGGTTTCACCACCATGAACGACTGCGACGACACTGACCCCACAGTAAACCCCAATGGTTCTGACGAGTGGTATGACGGCATAAACAGCGACTGTATGAGTGGTTCCGACTACGACCAAGATGGTGACGGGTTCGATTCAAAGGAGTTTACCCCTGATGAGGCTGGTACAGACTGCGACGATTCTGACGCAAGCATCACCGACGACTGTGGTACAGGTGATGATGGAGGTAGCGTGGAGGAGCCAGCAGAGTGCGGTTGTACCGCCGGATCTAGAAGTGGCGGGGGCTGGCTTGTATTATTGGCACTCTCAGGGCTCGTTAGAAGACGGCGGAGTTAACCTAACAACCCTGGAATTGACACTACTCCTGGCATGAACTCTTCGTGGTCAATGTCCGCAAGATTTAGTAGCGTCGCACCAATGGAGCTAGCTGAGAGACTCACACCGTTTGGATCAAGCTCTGCCGTTGAAGGGTCTAGCAAGTCACCGTAGTAATAGCTGTTAAACCCACCGACTACTCGATTGGCGGTAATGCCTGGCCCGAGCATCATCATGCTTGTGTATGGCCAGTGATCTTTTCCGTCGCTATCATTCAATTGTGGAGTACGTCCCATCTCAGAAAGCACCACAACCACTGTCTCACCAGACAAATAAGGTGTCGAGATACCCGCGCTCGTGTCGAGTCTATGTATTAATTGCTGCAATCCCTCGAATAGCTCATCGAAGTTACGGGTCTGAGTAGCGTTATTGCCACTGTGAGAGTCCCAGCCGTCGTTGCCAGTATAGGAGATAGTCGCACACCTAGAGACCCCTATAGAGAGGGAATCCACAGCCATGCGTATCTGATTCGCGAAAGAGCCTCCTCCGCCAAAATCACTCACTCCTACCAGCCCCTTGAGCGCTGAGGCCGTGCCGTGTGAGATAGCAAAGGCTTCCGCGAACTCCGCCTCTCGTTGAACCATTGTATTAGCACCAACCGCAGATATCCTTCGATCAAGATAGCGATCCATCACATCTTCGGCACGATTTGATGGGCCAGTAACTGGTAGATCACTCCAATCTATAATCGAACCGTCTAGGAGCGCCTCGAGTTGGCCACTGGAGCCTGTTCGACTAACATAGCTACCCAAGTCCCCAGGAAAAGAGGGACCATCTAAAACTAGGTGAGGCAGGGCGTAATTGTATGGTGAATTTGCCGCCATTATGGCTGGCCAGTCCGATGCCGTGGTTGAGGTAGTCCCCGTCAGCATGAGACGAATACAGTTCAGGTGGGCTATCGCCGGTACAAGAACCCCGTTGAGGATTAAGGTCCGATCACCGTGAGCCTCAAAGAAAGCGTCTACATTTGGGCGACTCTCGTGACCCACATAGTCAATCCCACCTATAGATAACCGTTCAGCCTCGCGCTCCATATCAACGTTTGGGTTATCAAATTCGGTTGCAAAGACTCGGGTGGGGTCCCAACCGCCATAAGCCACGACAAAGATAAAGTTCAGTTCATTACCCAAGCGACGCTCGCCGTCTCCTAGGGCTAATCCAAAGGGTGCAGAGGCCCCTAACAGCCCCATAGACTTCAAAATATCACGCCTAGAAAAGCCCATTAGTACACCATAAAGTCTGGGTCGCGGAAGAGAACAGACAAGAGCCCCTCCCACGCGGTTGTTATGGAACCATCTACCTCTAACAGCTGATTCCAGAGCTCGATATTTGCTTCGACCTCCGGACCATCGGCGGCGATTCTGTTACCGAATATCGCTAAGTGCAACATCTGAATATGCTCGACAAACCGATCGTAGTCAGTGCTTGGGGTCTCAAAGAACCCGATGTTCTGAAGTATCGTTGGCGGCTGACCTAATAGAGCTTGGGAGACGGCGAAACTAGCCGCTGCTTCAGCGAGACGTTCTTGAACCAGCAACATTGTCGATGTTGGGTTGGTGGCGGGCGCAGTGACATATGAGCCATCAACACCGCCTGCGAGGGTACGTAAACCATAGGTGTCCGTGGTCATCATGTCGTAGCCGTAGTAGGCGAAACGAAAACCAGTGAGCGCCTCGAGTTGTGACGCCATCTGGTCAGTTGAGATCATCTTCATCTGTGCGGGGTTGGGAGTAGTCAAACTATCGACTGGGTCTGCCGCTCGTGCTCTGTAAAGTGGGTCGCTCAAGATCGAGCGGTAAAGATCCCTCATGACTAAGCCTTCACTCAAAAAGGCGGCTCTGTGTGCAGTCATACGAGTCGTGTCGGCAAGCTCTCCTGGTCTCCCCATGAAGATCTCAAAGGCCTGCTCAACAGCGCACTCAATAAAACCAGAATCACCTGCAATACCGCGTGTGAGATCCTCGAAGGTGTACCCTGGCTCTCCAAAATAACCTGGAGACACTTCGGTGTATTCCTCCCATAATTTCTCACGTTCTGGGTGGTAGTTGCTGATATCCTCGCGGCTGTCGTAGTCAAAGTAATAGAAGCCCCACAAGAAGCTCGCTAAAGGATCTAAAGTGGCATGACAGGCAACACATCCCTCGTTGGTTTGAAGGGCATTTGAGACAGCTGCTGCGTCGAGTAAGTTAACTGTGCGGTCAAACTCTATAGGTTTTGAGAGGTAGTCCACACACAAGAAGGTCTTAGCTACCGCCGCCGCCCGACCACGGTTTGCGTTTGAGGCGTTTGACATATAGCGCCACCAGAACGAGTTTGTGGAGAGAACACCTCCACTAGGTCGGCTGTCGGTGTAGCGAGCCTGTTGCCAACCTGTGGCCCCTTCTGGGTAGTCCAAGTCCCAAGCCTCCGCCAAGGTCTCGTTCGCCATAGTCCAGTCACTTCGTACTACCTCTGTGTAGGGTAGGTCGTTCTCAACAATATGACTGAGTATTCGCAGGGGTTCCTCCCCAACAGATGCGGCGAACAGAGCCTCATCTGTCAGTCCGTAGTCCTCAGCGGTAACGTAATAGTAGTCCAAGCGAGTCAAGAAGATATTGGAGTAAGCGCTGCGTAGTTGCGCCCCAAAACTATCGCTATGTAGGAACTGCTCCATAAGAGTCTCTACCTGTGCGACATCTGCCTCGACGAGCTCTATCTCTTCCAAGCTGGGACGGAAACCGCGAAGGTCCATGCTCAAGCGTGTGAGCAGCTCGATGCTCTCCAATTGGACTAACTCTGGGACATCAGTAGCCCCTGTGTCAGAGACACTAGTGTCCTCACCCCCGCCACCACAAGCGACAAGGGTTGATAATAAAAAGGGCAGATATCGCCCTACCACGGCATCCCCTGCCAGTCGATCCACTGGGTAAAGTCAACACAGACAGACCCAATAGACTCTCCCCGGTAGAATGCCTCTCCACAACCGTCACATACCGACTCATAAGACCAGCCTCCCCAATAGGGTGGGCCATCAAAGATCACGTCGTACCATCCACCGTCGTCATCGCGCACGGAGATTGTGCCGTAGGGCTCAAGGTCACACACAGAGCCCAAAGTGTCATCGTATATCATTACGTCCACAAGGGTGATGGTGTTAATATCCCCAAGTAACCCCGAGACGCCACCGTTCATGCTCGTGTACACACGGCTCGGCTCATCCTCAGTTGCATAGTTCCTTACGTGTACGTAAAAGTCGACCGCGACAGACTCTTGCATCCAGCTACCGTCTGCTGTGGGACCTTCCCAACTGAACTCACCGGCAATGTTTCTGTAGATATATTGGTAACCATTCTCCAAATACTCACGGCGATAGGTCTGATTGTAGCCAGCGCCGATCCAGATTTGACCATCAGGAGCAACAATGCGGGCGTCACCGTTGAAGTAGTCGTAATTGTAATATTTGTAGCCATCCTCCTCGTATTCTCCGTAGCTCCATGACTGCGCAAATCCAGAGAAAGAGGTGCCATCCTCGCGCTGACAGGTGTCGCGCCAGTAGTCGTAATCATAGCCGTCATAGTAATAGGGGCAGCCGTAATCTTCCTCTTCTCCCCCATAGCCGCCCGCTCCATATCCATACCCCAAGACCTCGAGATAAGTTTCATGCGTGATATCTGGGTTGAAATTAAACAGCCAGTCCAGACCTTCTGCTAAGCCGACGGAGACCTGCTCGACTGTTAGTAGAGGGTTTATCTCTGTATCGTCGTCTATATACTCAGACGGTATAAGCTCAGTCTCAGTTGTAGAGCCTGTATCTTCTGTCTCGGGGCTACCACATCCAAATCCAGAGAATACAATCAGGAGCGATAATTTCGTAAGGTTCGCAATAGTCATGTCCCTATTGTTGCACATTTCAACCACCAGTGAAGCATTAATAGTTCGTCATCTGTCACCCCACCTCGCGGTGGCATTGTAGGAGAGTCAAGGTCACACCTATCTAGAATCCGATCCCTCCAGACCCACACGTCTTCAAGGGTGTCGAATGTCACCTCAAGAGGCGCATCGAAGCGCTCCTCAAGCGCGGAGGAGTGGCAGCCTTGGCATTGATGGTTCATGAACGACTCGCCGAAGTTTGCGTAGTTTACAACGGGAGCTTCCGCACAAAATACCTCAAGAACGGCTTCAGAGGTATCTGCGGTCTCTCCAGCAGACTGGCAACCGATACTAAATAGTGTCGTTACAAGCATGCTCGCTCGAACAATAACCTCGATAGATCTCGGCATCTTCTTGTGCTCCTTCTTCTGGGAAACCCTAACACAGAACAGACCTATTTAGTAAGAGCCTCATCCACGCAAGCGAGGCAGTGGTTACCCCAAGGCCGACACAAAAGCTCGCTCACCAACACCCCGTAAACGGTAGTAACCAGCCCCACGGCTACCGCGGTCCCAATATTACTAGGGTCATCCATATTCTGTAGCATATGCACGAAACCCACGAGAGAGCCCATCACTCCAGTCGCTATTGAGATGCTCGATAACCTGTTAAACATCTCACTATATCGAGCCCCCTGCTCCCTTGTAAGGGGTGAAGTCCCCGTAGCGGCACTAAGAGCCTCTGATATATGGCTGAGCGGAAAGCTCCACGTAGAGGCCGCAACAAACACCGCCGCAAACAGAGCCATGCTTGGCCAATTGAAGACAAGCCAGAAATCTAGACCATTCATCAGGGAGACAAAGAGGACAATAGCAACGACTGATAAGGCTGAAAATAAAGGTCTCATTATATGCATCCTCCAGAATTAATTATTAGCTAACATAAAGGGGGTGATGGCAACGAAGACTAGACAAAGAGACAACAGGACCGCCCCTAGTCCAATCAGAGCCCTGGGGGTATTGAAAGATCGCGGTCGCTGAACTGCTCCTGTGAGCCCACCTCTAGATAGACAATCAGACGCCATAGATCCGAGAATCAGCTCTCCCAACAACAAAGCGTATAATACAGAGAGGATAGAACCAGCGAGGGCTGGTCCAAGCTTGGTGGGGTCGTCTAGATTACAAACGAGCCCCAAAAGACCTAAAAGTGCGCCCGTTAACCCAGCGCCAGAAGCCATAATGCTCATTCTACTAAACACATTGGCTCCATGCAGAGACTCTTCTCGACTAAGCTCCACACCAGTGGTTCGATAGGCTTTAATTGCTAGATTCACTTCGCTCACAGAGTACGAAACTAAGGTTCCAAAAACTGTTGCCCCAAAGACCAACAATAAAGCCCCCAGACTGAAGAAGCCCCATACAGTACCTCCCATACCCATGGCAGCCCATAAAACAGCAATAATCACCGAGAACGAAATTATACGACGCACAGAGCCTCCCGAGGAACAGATCACATCAGCATCAGACTATTAGGTCATTATTATTGCCGACCACACATAGCCCAAAATATAGGTCAGCTAGATCCAACAACGGAACTTTAGCGCCTCTACTTTAGACCTCCCCTTGATCTTG
>CAWVYO010000089.1:0-12064 GCA_963934385.1 uncultured bacterium | reverse complement strand
TGCTAAATCGGCTGTAAAAGCTTGAGGAGCGTAGCCCGCGTTTTCGCAGGAGCTAGTGGAGCTCTTCAATACTGAATATCAACTCACAAAGAATCTTGGTGGGATCCACTGGGTCTGGGTATCACCTGCTATTTCAGTATTCATTACGTCGTTGGCGGCCTCGACAACATCGGCAATCTTTAGAACTGTCCAATTCTCTAATTTTAGGTTCTGAGCGATACCAGGGACGTTTTTCTGGCCTATTGCACGGCTTGGAAGTCCTTGGAACTTCTCGACAGCGTGACCTTGAATTGTCCTAACGAAGCCAGCAAACGAGCGATCTTCGGCAGCTACTACAAGGCGCCCAGTTCGTCCTACAGATTCATATACTAGATCCAGATCTGGTGGAACTAGAGTTCTTAGGTCGATAACCTCAGCAGAAATACCCTGCTTTTCAAGCTCTTTAGCGGCATCAAGTGCGGTCCAGACGGCTCTACCCCAAGCGACGATAGTTACATCGTCACCGCTACGGCGAATAACGCCTTTCGAGAATGGCACTCGATGATCTTGTGAGAGTTTGGGTACTTCTTTACGCATAATAGCTTTTTTGAGTGCCTTTATCTCATCGGGATCCGTTGGTTCTCCTTCGATCGCAGGACCTAAGTTCTGGCGATACATCCATTTGGGCTCCAGTACAACAACAGGTCCGTCATATTCGGCTGCGGTCAACAGGAGTCCATATATATCCCATGAGGTAGAAGGCATAAGTATGACCAGCCCAGGGATCGGCGTGAAATAGCCGTCTTCACTCATGGAATGGTAGACAGCTCCACCGCCAAATGGGTCGGATGGCATGCGAAGGGTAAGTCGTACGGTGGTCTGCCCAGCGGAACACCAATAGGTGTTACCAAGAAGCACAAGCCAATGGAAGGCGTTTAAGGAATAGTCGCCAAACTGAATCTCAGGAAGGGCTCTGAGATCTTTGTGTAGCCCAAGTCCCATAGCTGTACCGACAATAAGCGGTTCGTTTAGAGGGGCGTCGACGACCTTGTCTGGGAACATCGCCTTTAGTCCTGCAGTGGCAGTCATTACTCCACCTAGATTTCCTACATCTTGACCTACTAAAACGCCGCCGTTGTTACTGATAGTGTGTGCCATAGCCGCGCGAATAGCTCCAGCGTATGAAATACAAGTCTGGTTTTCGCTAGCTGTAGGCTCGACTACATCCGGGAATGGCGCGTAAATATGATCCATGACCGAAGAGGGCTCTGGTTCAGGCTCTAATCGAACCTGCTCCATCATTGCGCGGGTTTCCCCGTTAATTATTTCACCGATCACTCCAAGATCGTGGTGAGAGAAGAAGTCGCGTCCTTCGCCTTTTATCCTTCGGAGGGATTCGTTCTTATCTAGAACGCCCATCTCTACAAATTTGGCGCCCATTGTTACCATTGGGTCCTCTTGAGAGAGGTCAAATGTCATATCAGCAGCCGACGAGTGCCCGTTGAAGCGAGGCAAGTCGTGGACATACAAGAAAGCGGGTTTTTGCTCCTCAGATATGTATTTAGCAGCGGCCAATGTGGTTTCGTAGACATCAAAGAAGTCTCTCCCGTCACATGAGAAGTACTTCACATCAAACCCAGCGGCATAGGACTTGAAATCCTTTATTCCTCGTCCACTGTCGGGGGTTGTAGAGATTGCGACTCTATTGTCTGTGACCATTACCATTGTAGGTAGTGACCAAACGCTCATGGCGTTCATCGTGTCGTGAAGATCACCCTCTGCAGAGGTTCCGTCGCCTATAATCCCAACGGTCATGCCGTTATTGATGCCTTTGTGCTTGAAGCCGAAGGCGTACCCGGCTGCTTTTCCGAGTTGCATACCTACTGGAGACTGAACTGGCAGGACTCCGAACGATGGCATGTCCAGGTGGTTTACCATTTGCCGTCCACGGCTCATTTTATCGGTAACCTTGGAGAGCTGCTGACGAAAAACATCTAGCCCAAAGTTCGTATAGCCGTGAATCCTTGTCCACATAGCGACGAGTGCACCGGAGCGGTAATGCGGAACTAACCCATAGTTTTTTGGATCTTTTATTACTCGGCTAATGGCTAGCGAAAAAGCTGTACCGTGGATCTCTTCACCTGGACCCCAGATGCCGAATTTGATCTCTCCGCGAGAGGCGAGTCGCACAATGTGCTCCTCTAAAATACGAGACTCAAGAGCCACGGTGTAGGCTAATCGCAACTCTTCTCTTGTAGGAGCGTCGAGATTTGATTGTTTGCCGTTAGTGTGGTTTTTTTCGCTCTGTTGGGTGGCCGTCGCCATGTTGCCTCCAGTGTTGTGTGCCGCGATTAATATCTATAGCGGTCATTCTTAATGATCCCCTATATCACCATCTGTTCTCCTGCCCCGAAATCACGCCCGATTTTGAAGGCTGTGACTGATACGTTGCTAGATGGTTGCTCTGTAAAGGCGAGGTCGATCGTCTCCAAACTTTCGCCAGATTCGGCGAGCGCAGCTATGATCGCCGCCCCAAATGGACCAAACATTGCACCGTGACCAGAGAAACCTACGGCTCTTATTAAATTTTCAATATTTGGATCGAAATCGATAAAGGGGTTGTGATCCGGTGTGACGGCATAGAACCCAGATGTTGTTGCCGTTATCCCGGCAAACTCTCCGACCATTGAAATGTTGTCTGCGAGAGAGAGCCAGGCCTCAAAAGGGACAGCATCGATACCTGATTTGTGAGAGTACTTCGGGTTAACGATGTCTTGATCGTCGTAGTCAAAGGACTCGGACTCATCTCTGGCGGCTTGAGCCCAGCCCATCATTAGTGATGAGCCGTTTTCTGGACGACAATAGACTCCGCTAGGGCTTATGGTCATTGGGAACTCGAGGAACTCACTCTCAGTTAGTTCACCCGCTCGCTCAATGAACCAAAGGTGCCGCTTTTTAGCCTCTATAGGTAGTTCCGTAGCACCTAGGATCTTCGCCACTCGCTTTGTCCAGGCGTTGGTGCAGTCTACAAACAGGTCTCCTTCTATCCAGCCTTTAGGTGTACCTACAGCAGTGAGTTTTCCGTCTTTATGTCTGGCTTCAATAACGGGGGCTCTGACGATTATCTCCCCCCCAAGTCGCCTGACCGCATCTACAGCGTCGCTATAAACAGTTGTCGGATGCAAGAAGCCGTCAGTTGGGCAGTATGTAGCTCCATATAGTCCCTCTCCATCGACGTGTGGGAAGCGAACATAGAGCTGCTCTTTGGAGAGAACTTCTACATCAGCTAAGCCCCACTCGTGTTGTTTCTGTGCGCGCACCGTGGCATTATCAAAGCCCTCTTTGGTCTCATATAAAAAGAGGTATCCTTTCTGCTCTACGGGAATGTGAACACCGCCGATCTCTTTTTTCCAGTTGAGGTATCGCTCCATAGAGTAGCGCATACCCATGACCGTCTCTTTCGTCGAGAACTGTTGGCGGATTCCAGCAGCAGTCCTCGATGAAGATCCGGCTCCAATGTGTTCACCTTCGATTAAAGTAACGCTCCAGCCCTCTGTGATCAGCCGGTGAGCCGCCAGTGTACCTGTTATTCCCCCGCCTATTACGACAGCCTTTTTTTTGGTAACAGTTTGGGTTCCGTCGCCATTTGGTTGATTTATCAACGGTTTCTTAGCCTCCGATGGGTCTTTAACTCGCTGTCGGGGTTACTGTGTTGGAGAATAGAGCATATGTGAGAATCAAAAAAGGAGGATATTAACCCATGATATTTACGTTAGTACTTACCCAGGTTGCTTTAGCTACCCCACCATCTGGCGCAGAAGCAACAGTCAATGATCATGACTGTCAGTTCTACTCTGGTCCCCGTCACTCCTCTGGATATGACAAGGTTACGGCACAGTGTGTCTGGCCGGAGCTTTCTGTAGAGAAGATTAACAGCATGTTGGGTGTGAACTCATTGCACGACGAGCTCTTCAATACGGTAGCGGTAGCAGTAAGCGTAGGTACCCACCAAGGGCGTGAGCTTTTTAGGCAGGTCCATGAGGCTAGCGGCATTTCAGATAGGGAGGTTGTGATTCAGCAGTGGCAGACCACTATCACAGGTGGTTTCCGGTATGATTGGACGATTCACTCTGACCAATCTGCTGTCACAGGAGATAATGTTTCCCCAGAAGTAAACCAAGGTACGTGGACTGTTACCGGTGCCGCAGGCGGCGGGTCAAATGTTCAGTATGAGCTAACCTACGCCCCTGGAGGTTGGGTTCCTAGATTCGTGGTGAATAACTTTCAAAGTGACGGTATCGTCGCTATGATCGGTGGGTTCAGAACATACCTTCAGACCCACTAAGAGGTAGAATCCATTGTCACTTTCAGAGAGTTCAACACCTGTAGTGCTATGCATTATGGACGGTGTTGGTCTGGGACCGAAAGGGGATGGTAACGCTGTTCACTTGGCAAACACCGAGGTTATAGATCAGCTGCTCGCGGGTCAATCCCCAGTAGGTGGCGACTGTTTTGCGCTTGATGGTGGTTTGGCTGCCCATGGCTTGGCTGTTGGACTTCCGTCAGACGAAGATATGGGGAATTCAGAGGTGGGTCACAACGCCATGGGCGCTGGTCGTATTGTTAGGCAAGGGGCGGGCTTAGTAGATGACGGGATCTCGTCAGGCGCCATATATGAGGGGGACCTTTGGAGGGATCTCTGTGCAGGTGAGACCTTTCATTTCATAGGACTCCTGTCAGATGGAAACGTGCACTCTCATGAGGATCACCTTCACGCGCTTATCAAGAGGGCGGCTGCAGATGGTGTAAAAAAGGTTCGAGTCCACGCGTTGACCGATGGTCGTGATGTCTCAGGGCGCTCAGCACTAACTTATTTTGCACGGCTTGAGGCGTTGTTTGAGTCCCTGCGTTCGGATAGTTTTGACTGTCGAGTCGCTTCAGGTGGCGGACGGATGTTTATGACGATGGACCGGTATGGCGCGGACTGGGAGATGGTTCTGCGCGGCTGGCGGTGTCACGTCTTGGGAGTAGGCGAGAGGTTTCTTTCAGCGAGCGATGCGGTTCGAGAGCTGTATGAACGCGACGAATCTGTAAACGACCAGTGGCTCCCGGGTTTTGTGGTAACAGACGACTCTGGTGAGCCAAATGGTATTATAAAATCGGGTGACTCGGTCCTGTTTTTTAACTTTAGAGGTGACCGGGCCATTGAAATCTCAAGGGCGTTTGAGAATAGAGGTTGTGGGTTTGATTACCCTGAGCCACCGCCTAATTTGAGGTGCTTTGCTGGAATGATGAGCTACGATGGTGACGACCACGTTCCTCAGCGATATTTGGTTAATCCTCCGGTGATTGACGACACCCTGGGTCAGCGTATGGCTGCATCTAATCGCCGTAGTTTTGTCGTTGCGGAGACTCAAAAGTTTGGGCACGTGACCTACTTTTTTAATGGCAATCGCTCGGGGTACATTAATGAATCCCTGGAGAAATATGTAGAGGTGCCATCGGACAATGTACCATTTGAGACAGCCCCAGCGATGAAGGCTGTGGAGGTTACCGAGGCAGCCTGTGCGGCGGTCTTGTCGGGTGGCTGGGATCATGTGAGGGTGAACTTAGCTAATGGAGATATGGTCGGCCATACTGGAGATATGGGGGCTACCATCACAGCCATGGAGGTGGTAGATGATTGTGTTAGTGGTCTTCTGTCAGCGACAGCAAAAGCAGGTGGAGTCTTTGTGCTAACCGCCGACCACGGAAACGCCGACGAGATGTTTCAGTGGAACTCGAAAAAAGGTGACTACAAGTTCGATGAAGATGGCGGGACTCTGGTGTCTACGGCCCACAGCAAGAATCGGGTGCCGTTTGTGGTTGTAGACTTTTCTGGAAGATACAAACTGTTGGTCGAAGTCGACGATAAAGAGGAGTTGGGGTTGCCGTCTATTGGATCCACTATTTTGAAGATGTGTGGCGTAGCAGTTCCTGCTGGATGGTCTAGACCATTGGTAACAAGACGCTGAAAGGAGTGTTGATGGAGTCATTTGATATTGTAGATCTGAGGTCAGACACGGTGACAAGACCGTGCCCAGACATGAGGGCGGCGATGATGACCGCTGAGGTCGGCGATGATGTTTGGGGTGACGACCCTACTGTCAACCGTTTACAGGAATTTGCTGCAGAGCTTTCAGGTAAGGAGTCGGCACTTTTTGTACCCTCTGGGACCATGGCAAACCAGATAGCGATCCGCTGCTGGACTAGCCCGGGTGATGAGGTGTTATTGGAGGAGGGATCGCACCCATACAATTACGAGGCAGCGGGAATGGCCGCCATCTCTGGGGTGCAGGTTAGGGCTATAAGAGGCGAAAAGGGTCTACTTAATACCAGCGATGTCGAGGCGTGTATTCGTCCAAGCGATCCGCACTTTGCACCTGCCACCTTAGTTGTTGTCGAGAACACCTCAAACCGTGGTGGAGGGACTGTTTATCCACAGAGTGTTCTGGATTCTATCTGTTCTATGGCGCGTACTCGTGGTTTGAAGAGTCACCTTGATGGAGCCCGTGTTTTCAACGCGGTCGTAGCTCAAGGTTCGAGTTTATCAACTATATCAGAGGGCTTCGATTCTGTGACTTTTTGTCTCTCTAAGGGGCTCGGGGCGCCTGTTGGCTCACTGTTATGCGGCTCCGAGGAGATGATACACAAGGCTCGTCGTGTACGTAAGATGCTTGGTGGTGGCATGCGCCAGGCTGGGTTCTTAGCTGCGGCTGGAGAGTTTGCTCTAAAACACAACATTGCTCGGATTCAGATCGACCACGAGAACGCCTCGTTCCTAGCGCAAGGGCTTCGAGGCTACGGATTAGATAGTCGAGAACCAGACACCAACATGGTTTACTTTGAGTATGACCAAGCTCAAGGGCTTGTTGATGACCTGATGGACTTAGGGATCTGGTCGGCTGCTGCCGGTCCAAGTACCGTTAGAATGGTCACTCATCTAGACGTCGACCGAGATGCGATAGAGCGGACTCTAAGTGCAGTCGGAACTCTTCTAGCTTAGTCGCAGGTCACTAGAGCTGCGTAGCTTATGTCGATGACTTGCCCGCCTTCTGGGATATCTACAGTGAATATCACCGCATTCGCTCCAGCATCAAAGGTCCAGTTACCAGCCCTTGGATTTCCGTCGACGAAGACCTCAATAGTCTGCTCTGCTGCGGGTGATGAGAGCACAAATGTGTCCTGAGATATACTGGCGTCAGCCAGAATAGCCATGTAGCTCGCCCATGAATTTGCGCAGATCGATAGGAAGGCACCGCCAGTATAAGAAGCCGCTTCATAGTAGCCGCTTCCCGGATCAGCTCCCGAACAGCCCCCTGGGTAATCTCCGGCAATAGACGAGAGTCTTACAAGCGAAGACGTCCCCTTTTTAGCTATTATTCGATCGACGTATGTTGACCATGAGCCAGAGCTTTGCTCAGGCTCATCTGAGACCATAACCATATGGAGCATAGCGTTTGGTCTCATGAAACCTTGGTTACACTCGTTTGGATCTGTCAGGTCAATACTCGCCGCGGCTAGCGTTAGCAGACTTTCCGTGTAGGATCCTCCACCGCTTTGAACTGCGTTGGTGAAAGCGTTCTGGTAATTACCACTGGATGGCGTAAGAATCCCGCTGCGATTACAGCCGTTGTCATCGTTCACAACCATGATCCGCCAGTCTGTAGTGTATTGGTTTAGCTCGTTGATAAAGTAGCTAAAATTGCTCGCTAAGCGGCTGGATTCGTCACTCATGGAGCAAGACTGATCCACCATGAATACGATGTCAGAGGCAGGCTCAACATCTAGATCCCATGTGTCGGTATACCAGGCTGCGAAGAGTCCTTCACCGCTCTGGTTAGCTTCGCGAACACCTATAGGCTCGTTCGAGGTTACAGATAGGACGCTGTTGTAAGTTACTTCATCGTATGGATCAAACGACAGGTTTGCGATTATGGATTCGCCTGGGTTTATTGATACGGGCAGAGGATCACCCCAGCTAATGTTGAAGTTTGGATCTGAGATGCTGATGTCGTCAATAACGAGCACTTCGGCTCCGACATTTGAGAGCTCAATATCTCCTTCAGTTGGACAGCCGATATACGAGGTGCCGAAGTCGTAAGGGTCAGGCGAGATCTGAAGCATTGGCACAAGGCCTGTTCCCATGAGCATGACAGGAGCTTCTGGTAGAAGCTCGTCGTTAGAGTGGACTAATGCCTCTGCCGTGAGGTCGTTGCCCCCAAGAGGCGTAAATACTACGGCGATGTCTTTGGTGTCGCCCGGTTCAAGAGAAAATTCGCTATCTTGGTTGGCTACTAAGGTGAAGGATCCTGTCTCGGATAAGATTGTGATGTCTGAGACCTCAAGTGTGTTTTGCCCGACACTCATCACAGTAAAAACCTCTACACGGCTCTCGCCCTCCAATAGATCACCAAAGTAAATGCTGCTAGGTGAAACCTCGATTTCAACGCCGTTTCCAGCGCCTACATCGTTTAATTCGTGGAATTCGTTCTCGTTGCATCCTGTGAACAGCAGCGTTGAAATGAATAGTAATGTTTTCATTGTGTGTCTCTCTATTGAACGTATGATCTGGCGGTCACACACCAGAATTACGCATGAGAGGTGCAAGAATCATTCCTGTTCTATGGTAGGTGTCGACTATCTTATGACGATAGCGTTTTCACCATGGTGTTTGGCGAGTATTTCTGTGCTTGTGGATAATATGTCGCACCTTTTCGTTTCTGATTTGGGGCGCCACGTACCCATAAATTAGTGCACTCCAAAAACAAGTGGAGACCCCAATTTGGGGCCCCACTATTGAAAGAGCATCATCGCCCTTTAGCCAAGAAGCTCAGAGACAGCTTCTCGTTCAGCAACAAGCTCATCAGCGGTTGCCTTGAGGGCCGCTGTCGCTGCTTCGTTATGTGAAATACCTTGGACTATCTTCCAGTTACCGTTTTCAGTGGTACACGGGAAAGAGTATATTATCCCCACTGGCACACCGTAGGATCCGTCTGAAACGACAGCCATTGAGTGGCATTCACCAGGGGCGGTTCCATGCCACAAAGTAGCCATATGGTCTACTGCAGCCGAGGCCGCCGAGGCCGCCGATGAGGCGCCACGAGCCGCGATAATAGCCGAGCCACGCTTTTTTACTGTCGGCATAAAGCTCTCAGTAAACCAGCTCTCATCTATTGAGTCTGTCGCTGGCTTTCCGTTGATAGTTGCGTGCTTGTAGTCTGGGAACATTGTTCCCGAGTGGTTGCCCCACACGGTCATTTGCGCGATAGCGTCAGGTGTGACCCCTGCTTTCATCGCGAGTTGAGAGCGAGAGCGGTTCTCGTCTAGGCGAGTCATTGCTGTAAAGCGCTCATTTGGAATGTCAGGAGCCGAGTTCATTGCGATAAGGCAGTTGGTGTTGCATGGGTTTCCTACAACTATGACACGGACATCGTCGGCGGCTGAGTCGTTTATTGCCTTTCCTTGTCCTACAAATATCGGTCCGTTGGCGCGTATAAGGTCTGCGCGTACCATCCCTGGACCACGAGGGCGAGAGCCAACCAAGAATATCTGGTTTGCGTCTTTGAAGGCGACGTTGGCATCATCGCTTGTGATAATACCGTGTACAAGTGGTAAAGCCGCGTCGTTTAGCTCCATTACCACACCCTCAAGTGCGCCTAATGCTGGGGTGATTTCCAGAAGCTGTAGTATTACTGGCTGATCTGGGCCGTAGCAAGAACCAGATGCGATACGAAAAAGTAATGCATAGCCGATGTTTCCGGCGGCTCCTGTGACTGCAACTCTAATTGGGGCCTTCATTTTGTCTCCATTTGTGATATCTTTTCTTATTGTGAATGGCTCCGAAGTAACCTGTGAGAGCGATATTCTCCAAATAAGGGTTAGATGTTTGTGGTATTTGTTTGGTTCAATGTTTGGAGACTTAGATGAATCTAATTTTTATGTTGTTTTCTACCGGAGCGTTCGCTCAGGATTGCGATAGCGCTGCCCTGACTCAAAGCCTAGCCGACGCCTCGCCAGTAACAGTGGCTAGGAAATTTAATGCGCTAGCTCAGTGTGATGACGCCGCTGCAAGCGGACAGTTAGCTCAGGCGTTTGAGCGAATGCTATATGATCGCGATGCGGTTGGAGTGTTGCAGTACGCAATAGGTCACGACCAGCCCCAGACTGTTCTGGACTGGGTTGCAGATCTTAGATCCGACGAGCGGGCTGGTGCTATTGCTGGTCTTGGAGTAGCCTGCGCTGGCGACGAGAATATCGCAAATTTTCTGACATCCACCCGTGATTTGTTGGGCGATCAGTTTTGGAGTCACAGGTGGTACAGAGCTCTAACTGAGTGTCGTTATGACTCAGTTAGGGAGCTGTTGACAGAAGAGATCGAGGCTTCCGAAGCCAACCACGATAATTATTTGGGGCTGTTGGATGTCTGGGCGCGCAACTTAGGTCCAGAAGCGCTTCCACGTCTTCGAGAGATGGTCCTGAATGAGAGTGATCCCGAAATACAGAGCTATATCGTAAACGCCTTTGGTAGCACGGCTAGACCTGGCTCTGTTTACGAGGGATCAGATGCCGCAGCCTTAGCCGCGGCGACCGCTATAACGGAGATAGCTCCATCGCTTTCGATGGATGGGCTACGTCAGGCGAGACCTGTCTTGGAGGCGCTAGGTGCTATGGAGGCATCAGCGTCTTTGCCAGGAGCTCATTTCGAGTCGAGTATGTGGAGTGATGGACGGCTACACTATGGTGTTCTCGTCGTAGACAGTGCTCGTTGTAGCCGGGGTCGTATTCGTATTGGCGTTTATGTTTCTGAGTTTGTAGAGGCGGGGAGTAGGTTTCCAGAGCAGGTAGCGGAGCAAGCACTCAGCTTTATGGAGACCGAGTTGGGACCATTCCAGGAGTACGAAAACTGTCGGGGAGGAGAGGGGCTGCCTCTGGAGGTTATAGTCTCTGAAGTCCCTATGTTGAGTCCCGAGGTGCTGGATGTTTGGATCGCATCGAAGATTGCAGAAGTGGAAGAGAAAAGCCCGTGGAGATTTGTTCGCTATGATGAAGCGCCGGTAGTTCTGCCGTGAGCGCCCCTCTTGCACAAGTTCTCATCGTAGGGGGAGATCTCGTGATGTCGAAGAAGTTTTCGACAACCATCATCAGCGAAACCATAGATGTCGACATGGTCTCTTCTGGGAAAGAGGCTCTTCATCTCCTACAGCAGCGAGAGGTGGACGTTGTAATAATATCCAAGGTAATGCAAGATATATCGGGCGAACAATTGCTCACAAGTATCAAGGCAATCTCCTCGAGAACGGAGGTGATAATCTGTGCGAGAGAGACCTCTGTAAAAGCCGCAGTTGCCTCAATAAAGGCGGGAGCTTTTGATTTTTTAGCCCGCCCAGTTCAGTTTGAGGTGCTCGCCGCCAGTGTGGGCAGGGCAATTGAGAGTAGGCGCCTAAAGATAGCCAGTGCGCTTTATCAGACGAGTCAAGCGATCTTCTCAACTGGTGACCCTGAGTCCCTTCCGCAGGTTATCGTTGAGGTAGCTATGAATGTCATGCAAGCAGATGACGCCTCTTTGATGATGCCTGATCACACCGGTACTCTGTATGTAGAATATTCCCACGCTCTTTCAGGAAAGCCGGAGCCTGGCAGTGCACCTCGTGGAGAGAGTATCGCCAGCAAGGTAGGTGCGGATAGGACACCAGCACTATTCTCTCAAAGTCTCTCAGATGATCCTCGCTTTTCAGATAAGATGGGGTCGGGCAATGTTCGTTCTAGTATTGTCTACCCTCTCCATTCTGGCGACAGGCTAGTGGGTGTGTTGAACCTCAACCGACGAAACGCACCTAAGCCGTTTCGACAGGCAGATATGGAGTCTGCGGCGGTATTGGCTTCTCAGGCGACTCTAGCTTTGGAGAACTCTAGGCTTATGGGTGAGCTTCGCCGTAGAGTTACTGACTTAGAGGCAGCACAATCGCGTCTGGCGCACACTGAGAGATTGGCTGGAATAGGTCAGCTAGCGGCTGGTGTAGCCCATGAAATTAACAACCCATTG
>CAWVYO010000088.1:0-12091 GCA_963934385.1 uncultured bacterium | reverse complement strand
ATTAGCTGCTGATCATTATCCCCTCGAGTCAGTTCGATAAGGTCCGTTATCACCCGCCTCATTGGTAGTGGGTTTGGGACTCTGTTGTTCGACAGGTTCTTCCACGTGTCCTCGACCAAGCCGACAGAAATCTCACAGACCTTCTTGAACTCCTGCACGGTATTCGTGTCAGCATCTAAGCGTAAGCTTTTGAACCTAAAAATAGGAGCTAGCTCAATAAAATCAATGGAGTGTTTCTTTAAATAGGCCTCATACAAAACTCGGGCACGCCTACCGCCCCCTGCATTAATGGACACCCTATGGAGCAGCAATCTCAACTCTCTGTCTGCAGCTGCACGATGAAAAGAGAGCCCACCGATACCATGGCGGTCAAATGCTTCACATAGATCCGTCCCAGTATCATCCGACGCCTGAAACCTAACCCTAATGTCATTTATGTAGATCTGGTTTTCAACCATGGCTAGGTGAATAGTCCCCAACATTTCGATGAGGTACTCCAAGCTAGCCCTCACCTGCTCAATAGGGATGTCGAATGCGGAGTTGTTGTAATCGTGAATTTTGGTCAGCCTGATCACCGACGCTAAGCATTTTGAGAAGATCTCTCCGTGCTCACGAACACGAACACTTAATTTCTCATCGTCACCTGCTGTCGCCAACCCCATAGTTCTGCCTATCTGGTCCTGGGCATCCGAATAATCGCGCTGATCTTGACTGTCTTTATCGTCAATTAAATCACTCATGATCATCCCCCTCTGGACCCTGATCCCCACTATGTTTTTGGCGATTCTCCCGAATCACTCTATGGCGGTTAATTCTAGCTTTCATGCACAACTGATGCACCCGCTCTCCCGAGCGCTTGCTCAAGCGGGACAAGAGGTCATCGGCGATTTCATCCTCAATTATGCCCAGACCAGCTATGGCACAGAGGTCCTGACTAGGCTGTACTGGTTTTAGTTTTCCAAACAAGCCTTTCGGTTTTATCCATTCAGTAAACGTACTGAGGGCGCTATCTGGATCGACCGTGGCCATAGCTATACCGCTAGCGTTTGCCTCATTATCAGAAAGGTTGAGGGCGCGACCCAAAATATGTCGCAATATAAAAGGAAAATCCCGTAGATCTCCGCGGGCAGTTAATAGCTCCAAGGCTCGGACTCGAAAGATCTCATCATTCGAATTCAAGGTTTGGTGTACTACAGGCCTAACCTCGGGCCTCTGAATATTCCGCTCCATCATATGAAAGCACTGTAGTCGAACTTCGTTGTCTTCAGTGGTGGCCAAGTCCGTCAACATGATCATCGCTCTATCGTTATCCACCACACTCAGCACTCTGAGAAGGTCTGCCGCTACAGGCCCCGCAGCCTCCCTAATTGCAGCAACAATAACGTCCTCACTGCCAACACCAAAATGCTCTATCAGTTGCCTTAATATTCTCCTAGCATGGCTGGTCCTTATCTCCATCAGCAGGGAAACCAATACTTCTATGTGGTTCCCAGGCAGCAGATTTAACAAACTGTAGAATGGCTGTGGTGGGTGTTGCGCCGAAGAAGGCAGTGACCTAACCAGCCTTCCTAGGGCAAAGTGATTGGCAAAGTTGCGTAAAGTGGTGTGGATGATGTGATCCTCATCCATCTCAAATGCATAATCAGTAAGTATTTCAAGAAGCTTCATTAGATTTAAGAGTTGCCCTTGAGTTAGACAAAAATCTCGGATTTCTAATATCAAAGGCAAAAACTCTTCAGTGTTTATCTCCCCTTCTCCGTAGAGCTCAAGATCTAGTAAAGAAGAGACTAAACTCAAACAGTCACGTGGTAAACCAGCGCTACCGTCCTCTAAAAGCAGGTCTTCCAGATCATCATCATCTACGAATTGATACTCTAAGGCTACAGGCGGAGGTAAGTCCGGCAGCGGCATATCCATGTCTGCCTGAGGCTGAGCAAATAGTACGCGGTCAGCGCCCTCAAAATCAGAGCTAAGTACTACACCTTCCTGCCAGTCCAAATCAGCAGTAACAAGTTCTTCCAGAGCCTCATTGAGATCTTCTTCACTCATCTCACCTGATGCAAAAGTCTCTTCATCATCGGCAACAAACCCCTCAACAGCATCAACACTGATTCCTTTGAATCCAGCCTTCCACAACAAGGTTACGACATCGTCTTCTTTTACTCGAACCCCTGAGTATCGTACAGATAGAATTTCTAGCAGCCGAAGCAGTTCATCCCACACGACACTTTTTTCAATAACAAGCCTACGAACACCGTCTCTGAATAGCTTAAAAGCAAGTGATTGCTCTCGGTCTGGCTGCTCATATACAGTCTCTTTTCCTACCTTCAACTCATACGGTAACACTTGTAAATCCAAGGCTCCGAATGCCGCTAGGTAATCCCGAAACCCGTCCTCTATAGCCTCCAAAAATGAGATAACTGCTCTATTGGTAGGATCGTATAGAGTGAAAGACCTTGCCGCCCTGTCCAAAGCAACCATAGCCTTATTGGCAGCTACTGCTTGGGCGGAGGCACTAGCTGGAAGGGAGACTTGACTCCCGGTAAGGAAAAAACCCTCCTCATCGCCCAGGTCTATTTCCACATCAGAACTATCTATATCTGACCCTGTCTGTACATTATCATCAGCCAGGATCGACGAGTCAGACTCGTCATTAGAGTTATCGATATTTTTAGGATTTTCTCCCATTCTTAGCCCTTTTCACTTAATATCAATTCTATCGTTGAAGCATGATGATACCACTAAGGCTATACTTCACGAGATATCGGAACAAAATAGATGCACTGGCTACCAAAAATAATTTCTGTTGGCACGGCGACCCCGCCAAACAGATTTGAGCAAAGGTCAATGCCTAAACGCTTCGGCGTGACTGATCAGAGGATTGCGTCACTATTTGGCTCAAAACACATCCAGTCCCGCCATCTTTACATCGATGAAATTGAAGGTGGCGGCGTCCCAGATGAAAACCGAGAGCAGCTAATAGCTAAGCAGGTCCGAGGCACACTAGACATGGGCGTTCGCGCCATTGACCTCGCGATCGAAAAAGCCGGACTCTCTCGTGATGATATTGACTATCTTTGCTGTATTACGACTAGTGGATTCCTCTGCCCTGGGGTTAGTGCGCTCCTTATTAAGGAGATGGGGCTTAGGGAAGATTGCTCGCGCTCTGACATTGTCGGCATGGGCTGCAATGCTGCACTTAATGGTCTAAATCCAGTGGCTGGCTGGGCTAGAAATAACCCCGGTAAGAATGCTGTAATGGCCTGTATCGAGGTGAACTCAGCTGCATACGTCTTTGATCACACGCTTAGAACGGCCATTGTAAATTCTCTATTTGGCGACGGAGCAGCTGCTATTGTCGTGCGTTCGAGTGAAGAAAGCACAGACAAGGCAGGGCCTGTTTTACCATCACTTATCGACTTCAACTCCCACCTAATCCCAACCGCTTTTGACGCTATGAGATTTGACTGGGACATGTCACATGGAAAATGGAGTTTCTTTTTAGACAGGGACATTCCTTATGTGGTTGGTGCCAACGCAGAAGCGCCAGTTGGAAGACTACTAAAGGCAAACGGACTCCGACCTCGCCATATAAAACACTGGCTAGTTCACTCAGGTGGCAAGAAAGTAATTGACGCAATCAAATACAACATAGGGCTTACTGCTCACGATGTACGACACACTGTCTCTATACTTAGAGACTATGGCAACATCTCTTCCGCCTCAGTGTTGTTTTCATACGAGCGCCTGGTAAACGAGGACTCGATAAAGCATGGCGACTATGGTGTAATGATGACAATGGGGCCAGGATCCACAATCGAGACGGCACTCTTACGATGGTAAGACAGATTTCTGAAAACAGGAGCAGAGAATGGTCTTCGAGACTCTAAAATTCACAGAAGAATCCGGAGTGGCAACTATCACTCTGAACAATGGGTCTGGAAATTTCATCAACACCAAGATGATATTGGAGCTAACCTCTGTTTGCGACCACCTTGAAGATGAATCTAGCGCAAAGACTGTCATAATCACAGGTGCGAATGGATGCTTCTCAGAGGGTGTGGACTTTCGTGATTTCCATCCAGACAAGCCCATGGACATTCACGGATTCAACAAATGGGAGAAGATCTGTCGGCGACTCGAGAACCTGCCGATGACCACAATAGCGATGGTTGACGGTGCAGCGCATGGCGGTGGTTTCCAGATGGCTCTTGTCTGTGACCTAAGGATTTGTACCAACCGGACAATACTTCAGTTACCAGAAGCACACTTGGGCTTCATCCCTGGAATGGCCTCCTTTCGCCTAGCAAAATACGTAGGACTTGGTCACGCAAAAAGGATCATTATCACCTGCGCCAAAATCGAATCCAAAGAGGCTACAGATCTCGGGATTATGGACCATGTAGCAGAGAGCAGCGAGGTGGGGATTGCCTGGGCTTTAGATGCTCTGGGACCAAACCATTCGGTGGCAGTGACTCTCACTCGACGACTTCTAAACGAGAGCTTCTCGGACTCATGGGAAGACGCTGTAGGTCACTTCCTAGCGGCACAGCACCGCAGTATCTCACAAACCGCCTTTTTGGAGACAATCCGAAATGAGAGGGGCGACGCCTCATGACAGAGCCTGAGTTGAAAACCAAACCAACAAAACTCTCGGACTTCGAAGTTAACCCCGAGGTCATGAATAAAATTAGAGCCATGCAGAACCGCGACTGTGCGCAGGTTGCACAGCTACACATCGCGGCTATGGGGGACTCACTTTGGGCCAAACTTGGTCACAGGTTCCTTACCGAGCTCTACAAGGGCTTGGTCGACTCTCCCTATTTTTTAGGGTTTGTCTACGAAGATTTTCACACTGACAAAAGCTCACACATACGAGGGTTCATTGGTGGCTCTACTGATACGGACGATATGATGTCCGACCTGCTTAAGGGTAGGTGGCCTGTTTTGGCCCTATCAGCCTTACCCAAACTCATAGCTTCACCATCACTGTTTTCAAAATTGCTAGAGACCGGGCGCTACTCTAAACGCTCCAACAAAGATGGTCCCAGAATCTCTGGAGAGTCACTGTTTTGCTCGTTTGAACCTGAACTAAGAGGCAAGAGGGTATCCGGACACATCAACAAGGTACTGTTTGACGACCTCCTCGCGCGAGGACACAAACAAGTAAAGGTCACAACTGAGACCGACAACGTCGGGGCAAACCGACAGCTCACATCCTGGGGATTTGAGAGCCAAGGTGTATTCAAATTCTACGGAAAGGAGATGGTTAAATACGTACTGGATTTGGAATCAAGTGAACGGGTTGAAGCGATCAGTCGACACCCTGCTGTCTAGTGTCCGGCTCGAGCCTCAGCTTGCTCTTTCACCCATGTTGTAGCGTCTTCTAGACCACTACTAACAAGCATTCTGCGCACAATACCTGGCACCCAGCCTTTGAGCTGCACGTCTATTGAATAGACCACCTGAGTCCACCCATCTCTCGATACTGGTGTGAACCTCCAAAACCCTACTGAGTCGTCTAAGTCTGAATTCCTAGAGTAATCTAATGTCCAGGTAATCCAACCTTCCTCACGGTTCTGTTGGTGTCGATTGTACCATTCAACACCAAACCCTAGAACACTTGTTTTCATACGGACACAAGGTGAACAGTCGGATCCAACGTAGGTCACAGATTCATTTAGCGAATCGATCCAATTCGAGTACTGGCTGAAGTCGAGAACAACATCCATGACTTGGTCCGGTGTCGCGTGAACCCAGAAGATAGCGACCGCTTGACCACCTGCCCCCTGATCCACCTGCTTCATCACCGTTTCACCGTTCATTAGCTGCACCATCTCCTGTCGAGCAATTTCAACAACAGGCGGAGCGCCGGAAAAAGAGGGAAGGATGCCCTGATGCTCATGAGGAGTATTGGGATCTGACGCCATAGCTGATGGAGAAAAAGCCCACATGAGCGCGAAAACCGATAGCGCAAAACTATAAACGGGACGAAGTAATATATTATTGATCATTTCCTAACTCCATGTTTCCACTCAATACTTAGATACTTTATACGTCACTTAGGATGGTTTATTCCAAATGATTATCATTTGCACCGATCAAAACCTTCTATTCCATTTAAGCGCCGGTGTACTAACCAACTGAAAATTCGGAATTGTCAATCAACCCGTAGACTGCCTGCTTATCGGTAACCCCTCTTACATTGTGATCTCCAAGGTGTTCAAACATAGGAGGAATACAATCCGCTACAGCTTGTGTCACCACCAATCTCCGGCTTAGTCGCTTAGACAACCCCTCAAATCTCGAAGCCAAATTAACTGCAGATCCGATAACTGTGAAGTCCATTCGCGAGGCAGCGCCAACATTACCCTGCTCTACAGTCCCAAGATGCAACGCAACTCCGTAGCCTAATTCATGCTCGAGAAGGTCGGAATCATTCAAATCATCGATTAGCTCATGGAGTTTTTTCATCGACGAAAGAGCTCGCTCACATGCCTCAACTGGGTCGCCATCCGCATAGAACAGCACGAGAGCTCCATCCCCAATAAACTTGGAGATCTCTCCATTACTTGGAGTGATTGCGTCGTATAAGCACTGGTAGAAGTGATTAGCTCGACGAACCAATCCAGAATTACCCACCAAGCCGCCTGATTGAGTAAACCCCCTAATATCTACAAACCCAACAACAGCCTCAAGAGTATGAATATCACCCCTCAGAAGTCGACCAGCTAGTACCGCCTGGGCCGAAGTCGGACCAAGATATATAGCCAGCGTATTCTCCATGCTTATTCTAGTTGAGTGTATTTCAAACGATTGGGCCAAAATCGGTCTCATTGAACGAATGGACTCGATCTCTGATTCCGAGAACCCTCCCGGTGATCTTGTAGAAAAACTGATGAATCCATCAGCTGCAAGTACCATTTTTAGTGAGACAGCGATGTAGTCTGTGGCGCCCAATAACCTTAGATCGTCTAAGATAGGAAAGCTTTGCTCAGGTACGGAGTCCTCCAACCTACAACGGACTTCACTCCAGCCATCGGATAACAACTGAAAAGGGCTCTGTACGAACAACTCTTCTGATGAGTTCCCATGTGCAACGTCAAATACCTGTACCTCACTGTCACCAAACTGAAAGATCTTATCCGACACCAAGTTATCTGTCGTGTTCGTCACAGTCTCATCCGACCCAACCAAACGCCAGACGTAAAAAGATGACACTAGTTCACAATTAAGAGCCTGAAGTAAAATACTAGCGCTAAAAACTGGCAAGCCCAACGTATTCAACTCGACACAGAGACCGTTAAAAAGCTCCGCAACCGTAGGGTGCTCCCTACCCTTTGAGAGTAGCCACTTCTGAATGGGCTCCAGCGACAATCCCTACTCCCTCTAAAAACCAGCAGTAACAGAGACTGTATAAAGATCTATTCGCGGCTCACCATCGCCAGCAAGATCATCGGACAGAAACAGGTGACCACCTTGAACTTCGAGATCAACCCCTGCGCCGCTCAACCCCGTACCAGACCCATCGATCGCATATGCGAGCGCCCAATCAAGCTCCATCCCTAGAGCGTCACCAGTTGTAATCTCGTTGTGATGAGTCCTCGCAGTCCCTCCCTCACGATATGTATAGAAAGGCTGAGAAATAGGCGCCGTGGCAGTAGCGCGAGTCAGACCCGCCCTAAGCTCAAGGTTATCATTGGAAGCAAACGGTACAGCTTTTATCGCGACCTGCTCGAATCTCGCGCGTCTAAAAGCGCCCTCTGTTGTGATGGTCTCTACACCGTCAGGAGGTGAGCCTGAGTACTGTGGATCGCTCAACAGTCCTAATGTTCCCACCTCAACACCTGCCATAAACTGGTCAAACAGAACCGCTCCTACCTCAAAATCTCTATCAAAGGAGAAATCAGAAGTAGTGTCATCATCTGGATTTGAATCTCCTGAAGCCCAGCCTGCCTGGAGACGTACGGTAAACCGGTCATCTGAGGAGGCGAGCTCCACACGCCCAACTCCTCCTCCAGACAACACGTTGACCATATCCCGAGACGAGTAGGTGGTCGCACGGTCAGTCTTACCAGCGATAACAGCCGCTTCTCCCGATACTTGAAGCGACATGCCCATTACAGTCGCCACCGGTACGTCGAAGAACATGTCTACCATGCCCGCATTTGTTACGCGGTCTGCCTCAAGCTCCCGCTGATGGCGTAGCACACCATAAATACCCGCAGCCATCTCACTGTTCTTCCAAAGGGCCGAACCCAACAATTGTGTTGCGGACGAGCTATCCTCGATAATATCGGCCATGTCATCACTTAGAACTTGGTCTAGAGCTACCGTTAGGTAGATCGGAAGATCTGCGGCACGTCCCTCACCTATTGGTGTCGTTGTTAGACGCAACCTCACAACACGATCTCCAAACTCACTGTGTCCAAACCAGCCGTCATTGGCGCCGTCGTTTGCGACCATGCCAAGCCCCCAATGAGAGGTGACTAGACCTGCTTGCCACGAGCCAATTCCAGAGTTCCCCGAAATAGCCAGCTTTCGTGGCAGTATGTTTCCCCTGCTTGATAGTGCTGACCTGCGACGCGCATCGTTTTCGCCATGAATCCACTCATCACCAGCGATCTGACCCGACATGACGTCAAATTCAGCCACAGCCTGATTACCAAACAATTCAAATTCTGAGCCAAACCTCACTCTAGAATCAACCCATCGAGAGTGGCTAAGATTATTCCCATGTGCGTCTATAGCAAAATCAGTAAGCTCGCTCACTACGGTACGTACAACAACAGAGTTCTCCCCCGCTACAGCCTCGTTCGCGAACGATAGCGTGGCGAGAATCGAAAATATAAATTGCGTATTAATCATTGGTCGATCTCCCGCATGAAGTCACAGTCCCACGTCGCCAAGCAAGGATCATCAATCAGCTCCTGACCTAGCGTCTGGAAATATCTCGAGATCTGATTGATAGCGAAGCTATTAATATCAAAACCCAACTCTGGGTTCGGTGTCTGAAACCCATGTTGACCGTCTGGTTTAATATATGGAAGGCGAAGCCCTGAAAAACCTGAAGAGGTCTCTTTAGTTATCCGGAGAGGAGCCTCTGACGGGGCATCGAAATCGTCTGTTCCGTCGTCTAGGTCGTCCGCATCAAACAAAATCGGAGTACCGTCGTCCTGTATGTAAGGACCATGCTCCGCAATGCCGTTCACAACAAAGCGATCTATCAACCAACGGTCTACAGTGGTGCCATATCGATCATCAATCTCCTCCAGCTCAATAAAACCAGCGGCTCTAGCTAATGCTATCCCCGTAGCGACAGGTACAATCATGTCACCTGGACAAGGCATAAGGAGGTGGTTGACAGGCTCACCGCCAAGCTCCTCAAAAGGCTCGTCAACCAGGTGCGACATATAGGAGATAGGATCCCCTGGCTCCGTAGCCATCGCGGTGATCATTATTAGACGGCGATACTCGGGGGTAGCCCGTATATGACCCAAGCCGTGAGATCCCGCTACCAATGTCGATCCACCGGCGAAGGTCACACCCTCAACAACTACGTCTTCAAGAAAAGTGTCAAAGAAATTAATCTCATCGCCATTTGCATCGTAGACAAAGACTGCCAGCTTATCGCCAATGTCTTCGTTGTTATCTACTGTGTATACCTCTCCAGCCACAGGACCATCAAGCGGCATCCCTGATATCTCTCGTTTCTCAAAGTAATCAGCGGCATCCGCCGATATTCCTACCCTAAACGTACCGTCATCGGGAATGGCGATCTCACGAACGTCACCGTTATCGAGGTTCTCAACCACAACTCTCCCCCCAACGGGAATAGAATCAAGGCGACCCACGGGGATCTCTACCATTTCAGTGACGCTATTTACTAATTGAACAACTCTCAAACCTTCGTCGTCTGGAATACCAACAATGAGCGGGGACATTAGTCGACCGTGAACAGCCTCCACAACGCCTGGCAGAGGTGACCGACCACCGACATCCATAAGCCCGCCACCTGGAACTATTGAGGCTGATGCCGCCAAGTCCGGCTCTATGGCTGCGTAGATTGCCGCAATAATTCCACCCAAAGATCCCCCTACTGCGAACGCATCGTGTCCAGGTCCACCGAGGTCAGGGACACCATTTCCGTCCCAGTCGCAAGAGAGAACCTCCTCTCCGTCCATCAACATGGCGCCTTCACCGCAAAGGGAGAAACTCCGGTGCATCATCATCCAGTCAACTACCGCTTGGCGTACCATGTCTCGAGTGTGGAATGGATCGGCTATCCACTGATCTCCACCAGAATCCCTTTCTCCGTCGTTGTTTAGATCAACGTACCTAGAATCTAACAGGTGAGTGAAGAAAGGATACAGCCCAGCCGGTGGAAGTAGCTCGTTTAACAACTCCATATCATCTGGATCTACTGACGGACCATGACCTGGATAGTCTATAGCGCAAGCAGCAATGCCAGTCTGAGCCATCGCCTGTGAGAATGCCAAGAAATCAAACCGCGACGACTTGTATCCGTGTCCAAACATAGCGACAGGAAACGGCTGTTCGAACCCATCGGCTTCTTTTGGGATAACGCACGAGAACGCAATCCTTTCAACTTCAGCGCTGACTGTTCCTGCAACTGGGTCAACCTGCCACCATTCGTCAGCCATATCGAACCCGCCATCATCCCTGTCCGCAAGGAAGTTAATGGTCTCGAAGCTACCCCCTACTATGTTTTCAGCCCAAGACTTATACCCACCAACGAGTAAGTCCTGAGACGCGCTTGGAAAGAAGCCCAGAGTGACTAGCACATCCATGATCCGGTCTACTGGGAGTGTATACGTATTCTCTACACCTTCAATATTGTGAAGAGGTAGAGCTTCTAAGACACCACTTGGGTAATCCTCACCCAGAAAAGGCCAAGGACCCTCACCGTCTAGACCGCGGCGTATATCAACCAAATCTCCGGTCACGCGACCCGTAGTAAAGCTCCACGAGAAAGCTATGTCATCTACGCTGAGCCCAAATTCTGCGATGGCTGCCTCAACAGGCACCAAGGTTTCGGTCTGGCGCGTGTGATTTACAAACTCCCACGGGGAACGAATTGACTCCCCATCCAAGCCGACTAGTCGCTCTGTAACGACAACAGCGTAGGTAGTCTCTTCCCTCAGAGGTACCACGGGGCGGAAGATAAGGGTGTCAGTAAGTCGCTCATACCAAGTCAACATGTCGTAGAGGGGATCCCCTCCTTCAGGATAAACGTTCGGCACGTCTAGATAGCCATCCCCATCTGTATCCTCTCCAAAGTCCAGCACTCCGTTACCGTTAAGATCTTCATCGCGGGTATCAAAGATTAGCGCTGGCTGATCCCACATTACGTCATTCTCAAAGTATCGATGACTCTCTTTAAGGTCCATTGGGTAGCGACCATGCCCTACATCCAATGCTACTGCTTGCATAAATGTTGGGGAGCCCTCGGTCACATCGATCACATAGAATGCGTCGTCAGACTTATCGTTGTCGTCTTGGTGTCGTGCAACGATGTTGTCGAGGTCAAGTGGCGCCTCAAACGACAGTGAGATCGGAGCGTAAATGCCAAACCCAACAAGCTCATTGAGCTTCACGCGAGCGTCACGCTCAGTCTGAGTCATCGCCTCTTCTGATATATTCAGGCGCAAGCCCGTGATTGATGTTGGATCAGCTCGAGTCGCGAGATCGTTTGGGAAAGGGATCTCAGGCAGGGGCTCAGCGTCCCAGTCTACGATTACAACTGGCCCTGTTCCTTCTGGAGTCACACGCAAACCATCTGGCGCATGATCACACCCCACCAAACTAAATACTGGCAAGAGACTAACTAAAAAAAGACGAGACATTTTTTCTCCTAATGACCACGCTTGCTAACCGTAAATTCTCTCAAATACTCAAATAAAAACTAAAGCATTACCAATTTATAACGATAATTACCTCAGAGACTGCTTCCGCTCTCAGCGGTTGCTCTTTCAAATTGATTCCTTTTTTATGGACTCTGCCACAGGTTGGCGGAGAAGTGCTTGCCCAGCCCCATTCAGGAGTCGCGGGCGCCCTTCACGGAGTAAGG
>CAWVYO010000087.1:0-12124 GCA_963934385.1 uncultured bacterium | reverse complement strand
TTAGCGCAAATGATGCGGAGTCTAGCGTAATGTCGCCAAAAAGAGCGACCCTTGGAGTGACCCTCGACTCTGGACCGCTACTGAAAGGCATTTCAACTCTGAGGTCTGTCGCGACAATACCGTTGTCGGCGAACAAGTCTGCAGTCGATACACCTGCGTTGTCTTTGAAAAGGGCGTTGAGCAGATCAAGAGGGAGGTCTGATCTGAGTCCACCCACAGCGGAAACCTGAGAATCTCCGTTGCCGATCACCTCCAAATCAGAGATCCTGACAATGGTTTCCGAGTCATCCTCCGCCGTAAAGATCGCGCCTGAGTTGGTGTTCCGAACGAGATAGAGCCCGTTGGCTGCGACGCTCTCAACATCTGTCGCCAGAAGGCCGAACTGGTTAGTTCGCATCTCCATATCGAGTAGGGTTGTTCCGCTTCCGGGCAGTAACTCCAAGCCAGTAGCTCCGCCTCGTAAACTCATTCCCGACAGAATTACGCCTGTCGCGTCGACCTGAATCACGGTGGTGTCAGAGGTTCTTGGATCGCTAGTAGGTATGGTTGGTTCGATAACTGTCGCTGTTGAGCCGGCTCCAAAGAGTCTCACGCCGTCGGTAGAAATTGTAAGATTTTCCTGCCATACCCCTGGTCCCACACAGACAGCTGTTCCGTCGCTGGCAGCGTTCAGTGCCTCGGAGATTGAGCTGTAGGCAGAGCCGTTGGTGCCGGCGAGCCTGTGAGAGCTTCCTTGGTCCCATGCGAAAAGGAGTGGTCCTTCGATATTGGAGCAAGGTCCATCAGCGCAGCCAATAATTGGTGCTGTAACAATTGCGATGCCTGTGACTAGCCTCTGCATGAGTCGATCTTTCCTGTTGTTGAAGCTCTAGAAATAGTAGTGAGCGCCCACGCTAGGAGTGCCGGACACCATGTGAATTTGTGTCTCGCTTGAGAGGTCAAAGTTTAAGCCCCACTCCACCATAAACCCAAGATTCTCTAATCCGTATAGGAAAAATTCAGCGCTCATTACAGGTTGAAATCTAAAGGCTGTCTGGGTGGCTTCTCTCAAGTAACCAACACCACCTCCCACCCAAAGGGTCATGTTGTCCTCTCTGGCGAGACCGTAAAGAGCTCGACCGCCTACAAAGACGGCATCATCTGATCCAGCCATCATAGAGAATCCAACGTTGCCCTCTATAGCGATACTGTGTTCGTCGCCGTTGGGTAGATTCCAGCGCGCCGAAATAGAACTTAGTCCAGCGAATTGGTTATTGAAGCCTACGCCGAGTCGGCCAGAGAGATCTTTGGCTTGAGCTTCAGATGCGGAGAGGCATGATAAGGCTATTATTGCCAATGCAAATGGGCGCATAATTTCATTTCCTGTCAATGAGTGGTTCACCTTTCCCTATTATGCCAGTAACTCTTGTCGTGTCAATAGTTTTAGCCCGTGTAATAACTACACAATTACTGCTTCAAATTTGATGGCACCCCAATTAGAGCCATAAAAAGGAGTCGACCTTAACTTTTTACCTCTAAAGGCAGCGGTCTGAGTTCTTGTAGGGGTTGTTTGCGCAAGCTGTCTTGTTTACCTCGGCATTTTGTTTGCTAATCGGCTAATGAGCAGAGTGTCGGGTGCGCTGTTTTATTCAATAAGGTTGGCTTTGGTTGCTGGTCTTTCGCTAAGTTTATTAGTGTCGGGCACCTGATGTTTCCCGTGAATAACTTTTCAATGAGACAATTGATCTGTTTGATTAGAAAAGAGAAGCCCAAGGGTGATAGAGGGATTGTAGATAGAATTATATGAATAAACGAACCCAGACAGGAACGTTAGAATGACCTTGTTGCAACTATTAGAGAATGGCAAAATCACAGAATTTAACGAGCAGAGGGGACAGCGTAGACCGCCGGATCTTTTTGCTGCAGATCTGTCTGGGCTTGATTTACGCAATGTTGATTTCAGCGGTGCAAACCTAGAAAAGGCCGATCTTACCGGTGCAAACCTTACAGGCGCAATGTTGAATCGCACCAACCTCAACGGTGCTGATCTGAGCGAGACAATTTTGGTAGATGTGCGCGGTCTGAGGGCCCGCTTTCGCGACGCGTGGATGGAGGATGCCGACCTATCTGGAGCTGATTTCACGGGCGGGGACTTTAATGGCGCTGTGCTAAATAGAGTAAAAGCCGTTGGGGCCTGTTTTAGAACAGGAAAGCTAAAGGGCGCAGAAATGAAGGAGTCGGACTTCTCAGAGGTAGACTTTTCAGAGTGTAAACTCAGTCGAGTCGATCTCAGTGCTGCAAAGTTGGATGGCACGATCTTCGTTGACGCTAAGCTAGTGGGAGCGGATCTCACGAGAGCATCAATGGTAGGAGTAAACCTCACGAAGGTGCGTGGAAATGAGGCGATCTTTAGCCACGCAAACCTCACCAGAGCAAAAATGGTAGATGGGGACTTCTCAGAGGCTGACTTTGGCGGCTCGAAACTCAATGAAGTAGACCTAACTGGGGCCGACCTAGCACAGGCAGAGTTGGCCGGCGCCAACATGAATAGTGCTGTGCTTACGAATACGCGTTTAGATGGTGTAGAGTTGACTGATGAGCAGAAGAGCTCGTTAAGTAGTGAGGGTGCGGCATCAGAAGAAGATGTAAAGGTCGATGATCTTATGTTTCATGAAGCTCAGGTTGCTCGCATTGGCGACACTGTAGCTGTCTTGTGGGAGAATGAGACACCATCAGGTGCTATCAGCCTACGGTTGGCTGTGGTGGGGGCAAACGGAGATCCCACGGACATTGGGGTAGCACTACCCGTCCCGGCGGAATTGGTGTTGGCTAGGGGAATCGCTGCAACAGATATGGGATTCGTGGTCGCGAGCTTTATTCAGAGACCTTCTGGAATGGTTGTGATGTTTAGTGAGGTGTCAGCCATGGGAGAACTTGGCACCACACGGACCCACGAACTTGGCTACGACCCAGCGGTGAAGCCAGTGATCACCTCTAACGACAGTGGCGATGTCATAATCTATGGTTTGGCTCGACGAGGTCCTTCGGTGTTTGTACATAAGTACGACGGAGGCGAGCTAGAGTTAGTAAAGGGAGAGAAGGCTAGCACTGCTCGAGGTTTTGTTGGTGATCACCGACCTATTCTGGTCACCAAAGGTGGGGCGCTTGTCGGAGTAGGCTTGAAGGGATTGGGTAAGCCTTTGGCGTGCCCCGAAGGATTCCCTGGGCGAAACGCAGACGTTGGGTTTGTGGGGGACGGAGTCTTAGTCACTTGGGTTCCAAAGGGAAAGAAGGGTTACTGCTGGTCTCAGTTGGTCCCCGGCGAGAAGCCTGAGGTCGAGATTGAATCACCCTCGAAACAGGTAACAGAGGTAAAGGTCATTCAAATAGACGGCGCTCCGTATATTGTCTACACCAAAGAGCAAGAAGGAGAGCTTAGCCCAGTTGGTGTGTATGCTAAAAAAATCCCAGATGGGCGAGAGTTTAGTGTGCTGGTAGGTCCTGACGTGGATGTGGAGTCTGTAATAACTATGGCTGATTCCACTGGACGATTGGCATGTCAGACTTTTGGTGATCAGATGGTTTTTGTAGACGTCGATCACAAAAAGGGTGATTGTACTGAGTGGTCTAGGTACCCTGTAAAATAATCTGCATGTATGGTTCGGCTTATCGATGAACATTACCATTGGCGAATACAGTATTGAGAAAAAGATCGGCGCTGGAGGCATTGCTGATGTTTTTGGGGCGGTGGCTCTCGATGGGAGACACGTCGCGATCAAATTACTTCGTGAGCCGGAACGCGGCGGAGCTTATGTACGACGGTTTTTGAGAGAAGGGCGTCTACTGATGCGACTCGAACACACGGGTTTGCCGCGCTGTTTCGATGTGGTTGATTGTGAGCGACCGTACATTGTGCTTGAGCTGCTTCAAGGAGACACTTTAGGTGCGGTCGTAAAGCGTAATGGAGGTCTGGGTGGAGGTCGAGTCGTTACACTCGCAACTCGATTGTTAGACGTCTTGGAATTCCTGCACGGCAATGGAATCAGTCACCGCGACATCAAGCCAAGCAACGTATTTGTATGTGATGATGGTCGGTACATGTTGATGGACTTGGGGCTCGCGGGTGATGTTGTTGATCCTCTCACGACGACTCTTGGCGATATTATGGGAACCTACGCCTATATGGCCCCCGAACAGATCGCAGGAGCGGAGACCGACAGTCGGGCCGACTTATACTCATTAGGGGTAACATTGCTTGAGAGTATCATCGGTAAGCGCCCCTTTGGAGCAATCGGTGCAGCAGCTACACTTCAGGCCCAGAGACAAGAGGGCGCTGCCTCCGTATCACAGATGGCGCCCTTGGATACCCCAGAGCGCCTTGTCGAGGTGGTCTCCCAGCTAATGTCTTGGGACCCCAGTGGTCGCCCAGAATCCGCGGGAGTAGCAATGGCTATTCTCACGGGACATGTTGGGCGCCGGCAAGACCTAGCCATACCTCATATGGTCGGTCGCAGTGGACCAATCGGGGCTATAGAGGCTGTGCTGGACGTGGGCGGCTGGGTCAGGTTCGTTGGCGAAATAGGCATGGGTTGCGGGACAGTAGCACAGGCCGCCTGGAAGATGGCTGCGGGTAGAAATTTTGAAATTATATCTGTGCGCTGTCGAGACGTAGGTGCTGGAGCGAGTGCTGTGTCTCAGGTTAACGATGCGATTAGCATCCTGGTTGGGGATTCAGACGGAATTGCGTTCGACATTATCTCGGAGCTACGAAATCTTCATAATGAGCAGGGAGCTTTACTCCTCATTGAAAACCTAGATCGAGCGAGCCCCGATGATGTGAGGCAAATTATTGAATTGATCACTAGTTCGCAGATACCCGCAATATTAACAGACTCTGTAGGTGAATATATTTTGCCGTGCAGAACTATAAGATTACGAGCCCTGACAATAAATGAGGTCTCTAGTCTGATTAGTGGGATGTTGTCAGGTGCTTCGGTTCCCGACGGGCTGGTGGTAGATCTTCACCGTATGACAGGTGGTTTACCAGCGGCAGTAGTCGCTGGAGTTCGCGATCTTCACAACAGAAATATGATCTATTTCGATGGAGTCGACGACGATGGTGTCGCCCTGTGGAAGTTGTCTGGGGCAGTCGAATTACGATCAGGAGCTGTAATCCAGCGGATGGTTGAACAGTTGAGTGAGCGGCTTACGGGTGATGCTCGGGCAATAGTAGATGTGTTGTCTGTGTTCGGAGGGCCGTGTCTAACGGTGGTTCTGTTAGCGGTGGCTGAAGTACCTGAAGACACACTCGCACCGTATGAACTAATGGGTCAGAGAATAGTATCTGAAACTAAACCTGGATGGCTAGAATTGCGGAGTAGTCCGTTAGCAGGCGCTTGGGGGACTAATGTCGTAAAAACGCAAAAGACGTCTATACACCGGAGGATTGTTCTCGAATTGGAGAATGTCGAAGAGACATTGTGGCAGAAGGAAAACGTGAAATATCACACGGCGATGGCGGTGTCTGGCGATGAATCTGCCCAAGCGTTGGTTGAACTAGGTGCGTGGCTTGTGGATAACGGGGCTCCTAACCGAGGTTTAGTTGTTTTGGATAAAGCCTCTAAAGACTTGCACCTTGACCCAAACACAGCGGCCGTAGGGGCGCTGGCCCGAGGTAGGGCATTGATTTCCATTGGGCTAACATCATTAGCCGTCGAGGCCTTTTATGCTTGTAAGCGTTTAGCGCAGGTAGACAAGAGTTCAAAAGTCTACCTTAGGTCGTGTATTGAATTGGCAGATGTCAGCGTAAAACATGGACAGTTAGAGAGGGCTGCGACCGCCATTGCGGAGGCGTCGGCATCACCGAACATAGAGCAGTTAGACAGGGTTAGCCTGGGGATTACCCAAGGGCTGCTGTTAATGTGTGAAGGGAACCTGGTTACGGCTCGTGAAACCTTAGAGGCGCTTACTTCTCAATCTATTCCAGACTATTTCAGTGGTAGGATTGAAGGAGTTTTGGCCAAGATTGATCTGGCTGAGGGTAAGTCAGAAGAGGCTCTAAATGGTCTAATGAATTGGGCCAGCAAGAGTCAGAAATATGGAAACTACGGCGAATATGTTGAGGCGCTCTACTTTGTGGTTAGCGCCAATATTCGCCTTGGAAGACTGTCTGATGCTCTCAGAACAGTACATATTATGAGACGAATCGTAAGAAACAGAGGTATTTTGTCTTACAGCCGAATGACAACGGTTGCGGCGGCAATGATCGATACGGCCAGCGGTCTGGTAGAGCAGGGTAGAGGTCGGCTCCGGGCCGTGGGGGATCTAGATACCGCTCAGACAATAGTGAGGCTAGATTTCATTGCGCTTAGAGGTCAGGTGAGGATCTTGCGAGGTGACTTTCCCGCCGCATTGGCGGCACATTATAGAGGGGCTTCCGAGGCAAAGGATTCTGGTTGGCTGGCTCGCTCTCACTTTCACCAGGCCGTCTCATCTATTTTGACTGGACGAGGAGAAGATCTTGAGGTGGCACTCAAATGGCTATCTAAGCGTGGGGAGTCTCATCTTGTGTCACACGTTCTTGGGATTGGTGCTAAAGTTGGCGGCGACCCAGAGCTCCTCGGTCTGGCGGTAAAGCATGCTGAGAAAGCAGGCGATATTTTTCAACTGATCGATGCTTTGCGGTTCTCGGGTGGTGAAGAAAATAGAGCAAAGGCGGCGGGTATTGTCAACGCTGTTTTGGGATCATCGACTGACGAACAGAGGTCTCAACTTTTGAGTGTATCGATCATCAAGTGGGCCTTAGGTGGTTGAGGTGTTAACTGCACCTGCGAATTGAAGTCTGTTACAGGATAAGGGCGATCAGCCTAGAAATTGACCAGGTAGCGACTCGTCGGATTTTACTATGGAGAAAGATAAATTGTCGAACATGCGTTTTTTAGGATTGGACCTCGCTTGGGCTCCGCGTCAATCATCTGGTGGCGCCGTGATGGAGCAGACTGAAGATGGAATTGAGCTGATCTCTACCACTTCATTACGGGCTCACGAAGATGTGCTGCGCTGGATATCTAAAAACCGTGGTCGTGACGGCACGGTGATATGCCTCAATGCACCACTCATCGTGGAGAACACAGGTGGGCGCCGTCCCGTTGACAAACAATTAGAGGAACACTTCAGCCCATATGAGGTCAAGGAGTACACGGTAAACACTGTAAATGCCTCTTATCCTCGTACAATGGCTCGCTCACTTACTCGTATGGGCTTTGATAGCAACCCTCAGGCTACCGGCGATAGGGTTATTGAAAGTTGTACACAGGCAGCTCAAGTGCTGTTGTTTGGTTTGACACGTGTTCTTCGTACCAAGAGCGGTCCAATTCGCGGGAGAAAGGATGCGGCACACAGGTACCGCGAGCAGATCTACGGCAAACTACCGTTCTCAAAGCTGGAACTTCAAGATTCAGACGCGCTTATTGATCTTGTAGAGGCAGATATGGGAGCTATGAATGGCACCCGCCTTGGAGAGTTTGAAGAGAAGCTGGATGCTGTTATGTCTGCCTATGTTGCTGGGTATCTTTATATTTGTGGTCCAGATGAGTGTGCCTTCTTGGGCGATTTAGCGACGGGTTACATTTTGCTGCCCAACGCTGACGGGGAATAGCCGCAGTGTCTAGCGGAGCAACTGATAAGAGTTTGTTGGTCGAGGGCCAAAACGCGGGATGGTTTAAGGGAGGCGTTCGACCGTTCGCCGAACCGGGACTCACGCCAAATTACGGTCCTGATCGTGCCTTTGAGATGCTCAAGATTACGTTAGATCTCGAGATCGACCCCGAGGCAAAAACATTAAACGGTTTAGCTGTACTTAACGTCGGTCCCACAGTCTCTGGTTTTGGGGTTGTTGAGCTAGATTTTGACGAGGTTCAGGTTGAATCAGTCACCTTTAGCGAGAGCGACGTTTCGTGGAGCCATGACGATGGTAAGCTTCTGGTAAGTGGAATCAAAGACCAAGGTGACATTGAGGTCAAGTACAAGGCTCGCCCTAGGCGAGGTCTCTACTTTGTAGGTCCATGTGAGGCCCATCCCGACCGTAGACATCAGGCTTGGTCTCAATGCCAGGATGCGGACGGTCACTTCTTTTTCCCATGTATAGACCATCCTAGCTGCAAGGTTTCGATGACTATACACGTGACAGCCCCTGGTAAATTCACCGTTGTCTCTAATGGTGAGAGGGCGGGAGTAGAGTCACTTGAAAGTGGATGGAAACGTTGGAGTTGGGAGCAAGAGCAGCCTATCCCGGCTTATCTCGTCACAGTTGTTGTCGAGGAGTTGGAGATTGTAGAGGATATCTTTTGTGAGTTACCACTCCGATATCTAGTACCTATAGGTACAGGTGAAGAGTGGACCAGGCGCGTCTTTGGGCGCACTCCTCAGATGATTGACTGTTTTGAACAGCAATTTGGCGTCAGCTATCCGTGGCCTCGCTACGATCAGGTGATTGTCGATGACTTTATCTTTGGTGGCATGGAGAATGTAGCAGCTACAACTCTCACAAGGATGACGCTTACAGGCGAACGCGCTCAGCACGAGTGGGTCTCGGATGTTCTGATCGCACACGAACTAGCACACCAGTGGTTTGGTGACCTTGTCACATGTAGAGACTGGTCTCAAGGTTGGCTAAACGAAGGTTGGGCAACATATTCCGAGGCCATCTGGGCCAACTATATAGATGGTAGGGAAGAGGCCATCTACAGCATGTGGGAAACTGCGAACGACTTTTTTGTCGAGTCAGACACAAGGTATTCAAGGGCGATTGTCACCTACATGTTTAGGGAGCCTATAGACATGTTTGATAGGCACCTTTACGAGAAGGCTGGCTGTGTTGTGCATACTCTGCGCAACGAGCTTGGAGATGATGCATTTTGGCCAGCTGTTACATCCTACCTAAATGAATTTGCACATCAAACGGTACATACCTATGACTTCCAGAGTTCTCTGGAGCGATCTACAGGTCGCAACCTCGATTGGTTCTTTAACCAGTGGATACACAGCCCAGGGTTCCCTGAGCTTGGAATCAAGCTGTCGGAAAATAATGGCAGCTTAGAGGTAACCGTCACCCAAACCCAATCGGGTAAAGGGGTGCCGTCGGCCTATAGGTTCGAGCTAGAGTTGCATCTTGCAGGCGCCGAGACCACATCAGTTACTCTGTCCGTAAGAGAGCGCAGCCGTACATTCGTGGTGCCAGTGCCCGAAGGGCTTAGTTACATAGCCGTGGATCCGGGGTTTAGTTTCCTGTCTAGGATGAAGATCGACGCACCCGCCAAATGGCATATTGCGGCGATGTCTGACCACCAGCTAGAGTCTCCTACGGTTAGAATACGAGCAGGCGAGGCCTTGGCCCGTCAAAATCGACCAGACGGGACCCTAGCTATTGGAACAGCTTTGGCTGGTGAGCCTCACTGGGGTGTGCGAAAAGCCCATTATACGAGCTTGGCGCGTACTCGATCAGAGCAATCTATGGGCATACTGTTGTCCGCTTTAGAAACTGAGAAAGAGCCTCGCGCTAGGCTGGCGCTTGTTAGGGGCTTGGGGCAGTTCAGGGACGAGAGAGTGTGGTCTGCCTTGCTGCCTATGGCAGTTGATGGAGATCTTTCGCTATATGCAGAAGCTGAGGCGGGGGCTATTTTAGGTCGCCACAGGGCACCAAAGGCCATTGAAGCAGCAGAGGCGTTGTTGTCGAAAGACTCTTGGGCTGAAGCGCTTCGCTGTGGTGGAGTTCGCTGCTTGGGCGCGATGCGAGACCCAATCCACCTCGACAGAATCGTTGATTTCTCGACAGCCAAGTTTCCCCAGGGTCTGCGCTCAGTTGCGGCAGGCGCTCTTGGTCAATTAGCCCACGAGGTTCCGGAATGTCGCTTACTAGCCGTAGAGAGGCTCAATGAACTCGCAGAATCGGGACCGTTTAGGGTAAAGCTCGCTGCGGTTTCAGCCATAGGCAGAGTACGTGATCCCTCATCGATAGGTGTACTTCAGAGGCTTCATCAGAGCGCTGCAGATGGTCGTACAATGCGGATGGCGTGGGAGGCATTGGTAAAGGTGAGGGCTGGACGTGGCTCAGACGATGCGTTGGCTAATGTCTCCGGTAGTGTGGATCAGCTGGAGAAGCGATACAGGGATCTAAAGGGTCGCCTGGACAGGCTCGATTAGCATAGCCGAGTGAGCTACATCGTGAATAGATAACCAATCCAAGCGGCTATCATCACCCACCCGTGTTTCTCGGTCAGTCTTCCTCGGCCACCTCCGCCTAGCGTTCCCTTAGCGAAGAGACCTAGTACGACCAGTGAGGCGAGGGCAAAAGGCGTATCGATTTCAAGAAACCTAGCCGACACGGGGATAGGTTGAATCACTGCTGCTACACCTAGAACCAACAGAATATTGAAGAGGTTCGAGCCCAGCGCGTTTCCTACAGCCATATCTATCTCACCGCGTTTAACAGCGACTATAGTGGTGGCTAACTCTGGTGCAGAGGTCCCCAACGCCACTCCCGTGAGGCCAATAACAGCCTCGCTCACCCCTAATTCCGCAGCCGCTATCTGCGCCCCAACCACTAGTATTTCGGATCCCACGGTCAAAATCCATACGCCGACTACTAAAAGGCCCAGCATGGTTGGAACGCCAAGCTGAGCTCCCGATTTTGATAGGGCCCACCAACACCAGCCAATAGCCACTACACATGCGAGGAGTTTCCAAGAAGCGCCACCGGTTAAAGCGCCCAAGTTCACCACATCAAGAGCCCAAATACCTAATGTAAAACCTGCGGTCAGCGTTGCCAAAATAAGACCAATGTCCGTATCTTCCGGTTCGATTTCTTGTGGGTTTGCCATTGCGCTTCTAACTATCCAGAAGAGTATTCCAGCCATAGTCAATATGAGAATTAGCCCCTCTATTGAGGAGACTATTGCCTCACCAGCGGGGGTCCAAGCGAACAAGAAGACCACCAACGTGGCGGATATGCACCACAGGAGCTCTCGTGAGAATAGGCTTTCGTGTAACACCAGGCTCTGGGTAGAAGTTCTTTCTTGTCCCTCTTCAGTCCAAAGAGGGGAGCCAGGACTTTTCACGGCCCTGGCTCGTTGGGTGAGCACCACGGCGACCCCAATAACCATTAGAGTGTTGAAAATATTACTGCCCAGGATGTTTCCGATCGCGATCTCAGGGCTGCCCTCATTCGACGCTATTATCGAGACACACAACTCTGGTACGGATGTAGCGAAGGCTACAACCGTCAGCCCTACGATCATCGGTGGAATAGATAACTTTTCGGAGACGCCCTGTGCGCCAGCGACAAGCGCCTCGCCTCCGAGCAGGAGTACAAGTAGTCCCGCAGTTATTAAGAGCATCGCGATAAGCATGATAGACTTCTATTCTATTGAAGATTCTTGGGCATCTGTTCAATGGTTTCTTTTATATTTATTACGGGTTCATGGGTGGTTTTGGGCTAGGATTGGCTCTATGAGAGACAATTCCTTGATTCAACAATCAATCGTGGGTCCTGTGGGGGCCATTAGGCAGATGTCCAAATCTGCATGGATGTGGGCTCTCTGTTATTTAGCGCTAGCTGCCTTGCTACTCCTTGGCGCTGGTTGGGCGTTGCAGATACATCACGAGCGACTGCTCCAGTCTTTTTTGTCTCTCCTATTGCCAGAGAGTTGGCATTTTACAGCCGTGGCGCTGATGAAGACGACGTTTGCTGCGCAGAGCAGAGCACTTTTGGTGAATATGGCTGTGGCGGGTGGTCTGTTAGTAGTCTCACTCGCTCTTTTTCCTGTAAAAGAGAAGCTATCCGATGTATTTGAGCGGGACGCGAACCTGAGTGATGAGGTGTCTGCTCCGCTCCCTCTGTGGGTTGAAGCCATAGAGGAAGTGAAGTGGCTTTTGATCTACATAACTTTCGCGGCCTCACTTTTTTGGCTGGGCTACTACCCTGGTGAGTGGAGGGATACGCTGGCGCTGTTCGGCAGCTATCTGCTCCTTTTTGTCACCTTCGCAGTAGATTTTATATCTCCTATCTTGTTTAGACACCGGCAGAGGTACGGAGAGATTTCCCGAATAATGATACGTCGGCCGATGACAATCCTAGCCTTTGGTGCGA
>CAWVYO010000086.1:0-12144 GCA_963934385.1 uncultured bacterium | reverse complement strand
TGACTGGCAGTGAACTTATTCAATCTGGTGAAACGAACATAGGTCATAGTCAATGAAAAGATACAGCCGAATATGGGGGCTATATCGCCCCTATAAGGGCGCTCTATTTGTCTCCGCGGTCTTTTTGGCTATCGCCGCGGCTGTACAGGGTGGGCTCGTATTCTTAATTCAATACATTCTGGACGATGTACTCATTCGTCGGGACGCTACCGCTCTCTCTACTATTCCAATTCAGGTGTTTTTCCTGTTTTTCATAAAGGGAGTGGCGTTGGTTATCAGTGGTTGGTTGGTGCGACGATCCAGTTACGCTGTTGTTCGTGACCTTAGACTCTCCACATTCCGAGCTCAGTTAGCACAAGAAATAGGCTGGCATAGCAGCAGTCATAGTGCTGATAATGTTTCTAGGCTAACCCAAGAGGTGGAGCAGGTAGAGGGAATGGGTATGGCTTTCGCTGCTATTGTCGAGAAGCCCCTTACTATTGTAGTTCTTTTGGGCTCGGCTCTATTTATGGACTGGCGGCTTACCCTTGCTACATTTGCGGTGTTGCCTTTTATTGCTGTGGCTATCTCCACCTTTGCATCCAGACAACATTCAACAGCCGTGGCTAGACTAGACTCGTTAGCGGCGCTAGCTGTTAACGCTCAAGAGGGGCTTGATGGGATAGAGGTAGTCCAGAGTTTTGTCGCAGAAGAGGGGCGTAGTGCTGCTTTTTCTAATGTGAATGAGCGGCAGTATAGGGCAAAGTTTTCTGAAGCCATGACCTGGATAATACCCGGACCGATAGTGGAGATTCTCGCCGCGGTTGGTGTCGGGCTGGTGATCTCGTACGGAGGTCACAGGGTCGTTGATGGTCTATTGGCCCCTGGTGAGTTGATGGCGTTCATTGTAGCGGTCGGATTGCTTAATGCCCCTCTCAAGGGGCTGTCCCAAATTACCGCACAGTTGGCCCGCGCTGAGGCTGGTGCTACCTCTGCTTTTGCCGTGATCGACCGTAGCCCAGCGATTGTTGATGGGAGTGAAAATTTGTCGTGTAAGAGCGCGACACTTGAGTTCAAAGGGGTCTCCATAGACTATGGCGACGGACCTATTATCGAGGAACTGTCGTTTCGTCTCGAGGCTGGAGAGAGCGTTGCCATTGTTGGTCCATCCGGTATCGGCAAGAGCTCTATTCTGGCTTTAGTGTCTAGGTTTATGGAGCCGGTAAAGGGCACTGTCGAGATTAATGCCAAACCTATAGGAGACTACACGCTACAGAGTTTGAGGGGGCATGTGGGTGTTGTAGGGCAGCTCCCGTTTCTGTTTGACTGCTCTGTTGAAGAAAACCTTCGTTTGGGCAACAGCCAAGCCACCCAAGCTCAGATCCACGCTTCATGTGTGGCAGCTCACGCCCACGGCTTCATTGAAAAACTCCCAAACGGTTACGAAACGGTAGTAGGGGCTAGAGGTACGCGGTTGTCCGTTGGTGAGAGGCAGAGGATCTGTATAGCTAGAGCCATATTGGCCGATACTCCCATTCTGTTGTTGGACGAAGCCACGTCGGCTTTAGACCGAGGTAGTGAAGAGGCGGTAGTGTTGGCGATAGAGGCGTTGATGTCGCATCGAACTACGCTTGTTGTGACTCACAAGGTAGACAGGATTCGGGGAGCTTCTGCTATTGTCGTTTTGGGAGGCAATGGTGAGATAGAGGTCGGTACATTTGAGCAGCTAAAGGAGACAAATAGTACCTTCGTTGAGTTGGTGGGTACCTCTCCTAGGTCGACAGGTTGATAGGCTCGACCCTCTACCGGCTTATTTGGACCCTCCTGACTCCAGTCTTGATGCTTTTCTCCGCATGTCATCCTAGATTAAGAGGGGCATGGCTAGAGCGCTGGGCTTTTAGGTTCCCGCCAATAGAGCCAGGTGCGGTAATCGTACATGGAGCGTCGGTGGGAGAGGGGGTCGCCGCCAATTCTATTATTAGAGAGATAGAGGCCCAACACCCCGCACAACTAGTGCTCCGTACCGCAATGACGAATACTGGGCTCATGTCCGCTAAACAGGGTGGAATGAGTCATTATGTAGTCTGTGCATTACCCTTTGATGCTTGGTTAACAGTTGGGCGGTGGCTGAACCGTGTTCGTCCCAAAATGCTCATCCTTATCGAAGCTGAACTGTGGCCAGAATTGCTGTTGGGTTGTAGATCACGCGGTATACCAGTTGTTGTAGTCGGCGCGAGGTTCGCAAAGGGTGGTCGGAACTTCGAGCGACGGGCTCCAAAGCTGTTCGCCTCAACTGTATCGTGTGTGAGTCATTGGTTAATTCAGGCTCCGATACCCAACACAGGCTGGATGAGAGGTGTTGTAGAGATCATAGGTGATCCCAAGCTGGATTTAGAGAAGAGCAGTTGCGCCCTCAAATTCTCAGGCACATTGGTTGTTGGCGGCTCTACAAGAAACGACGAGAATCTTTATCTTTTAGAGGCTCTAAACCAGTTGGATTCTGGTGTACAACTACTACTCGCGCCTAGGCACTTATCTAGCCTTACTTCAATTGAAGGGCATCTGAACCAGTCAGGGTACAAATGGGCGAAGCGGAGTGAACTCACCGGGCTCGTACCGCTGGAGACGCGCGTAGTCTTGCTGGATACCATGGGCGAACTCTCAAGCTTTTACAGTGAGGCGTCCGTGGCTTTTGTGGGTGGTACTCTGTCGCCAAAGGTCGGTGGGCATTCGCCAGCAGAGGCTGTGGCGCATGGAGTATCCTTGGTAGCAGGACCGCATACCTGGTCCAACATTTCGGCTTGGAGAGGTGCCTCAGCGATCACTATTGTTCGCCCTGATGAACTCTCTGGCGCAATAAGGGAGGCTTTAGTTCCCGGAGATGACGGCACCACCAAATCGTTTGGTGCCAGTCCTTCCAAAAAGGCAGTTTCTATCCTGGGACCGTTGATGGCTCCCACCACGACTGTTGAGTGCCCCCACCGTCCATTGTTACTGCCATTTGCATGGTTGTTTCAGGCGTTAGGTTCCTGCAGTAGGAGAATAGGCGACATCGTTGGCCGTAAAAAGGTAGATGTTCCTGTGATCTCTGTTGGGGCTATTGGTGCAGGGGGTACTGGTAAGACCCCCGCGGTTGAATGGGTGGTTGAGGCACTAAAACATAGGGACAAACGCGTCGTTGTTGTTTCTCGAGGATACAAACGCTCTAGTAGAGGGGAGCGCGTTCGTTCTGCGGACGTAAATAGCTCATCTCTTTACCTCGGCGACGAGTTGAGCATGTTGCACAAGAAGGGTATTGGTGTCTATTCATCACCGAACCGTCTAGAGGGGGCTGAGGTAGCCATTGCTAGAGGTGCAGAGGTACTTATCTTAGATGATGGGTTTCAGCAGCGGTCGCTTCATTCTGACTTGGAGATAGTGGTTGTGGACGCCAAACACATTACTTCTGGAGGTGTGATGCCCGTTGGTGAGGCCCGAGAGAGCCTAGCCGGCCTTTCTCGTGCTGACGTAGTCTGGATGAACAGAGGTAGTGTACCGTCGGAGCTTTTAAATATCATTCCAACTAGCTGTCTAGTGGTCGAGGCGGATAGTAAAATAACGCGGATAAAGTCATTAAAGTTCGTTGGGGGTGAGAGAACCGAGACCTCCTATTTGGCCTATGAGCTTACTGGGAGAAGGGTCTGGGCATTCTGCGGGATAGCTCACGCCGGGCGATTTTTAGAACAACTGTTGAACCTCGGCGTTAGGGTTAGAGGTTGGCGTGTATGGGATGACCATCATCAGTATACAGTGAGTGAGCTGCGTGATCTGTGTAAGTGGGGGCGAGGTGGGCTACTCGTCACTACGGAGAAAGACGCTGCACGTATCGAGGGGCTTGCGGGAATTACTAAAGATTTTGACCTCGCTGTGGCGGTAATGGAGACAACTGTTGTGAAGGGAGCCAAAGAACTACGAGAGCTCATAGGTAAACTAGCCGAGGGCGAGGAATGATCTCCGCGTCTGCTTGGCTGCTCGCCCGAATACCTCTGTGTGTCGGCGCATTTTTGGGCAAGATTGTCTCTCTATTGTGGTGGTACGTCATTCCTATTCGGCGTGATGTCGCGCAGAGTAATATTGAGTTGGTCTTGCCTCAAGCGCCTCATTCTTCGATATTAAGGAGATCAGTCGCGAGCATGTTCCTCTCATTCGTAGAGCTGTTGCACTATGATCGGAGACCTTTTGAGGGTTTTGATCTTGTTGGTTGGGATGCCCTTATTGATAGAGCAAACAACGGTAAGGGTTCTTTAGTATTAACAGGACATGGCGCTGGATGGGAGTTGGTAGGAGCTGTGGCATCTAGCCAGCTGAAACTCCCTGTCACAGTAATTGTGAAAACACCCACCTCCCCGAAATTTGCAAAACTCATAGAGCGAATCCGAGAGAGTTTCGGATTGGAGTTGTTGGAGCCAGAGGGATCATTTTGGTTAGCCTCCCAGGCATTGGCGCGCGGTCGGATTGTGGTGTTTTTGTTGGATCAACGTAACAATGAGGGCATAGAAGTTCCCTTCTTTGGAGAAGGCGCGTTGACTTCTAAAGGCTTGGCGTTGTTGGCGAAAAGATCTGGTGTACCTGTCTTTCCCGCATGGCAAGTTAGGCTAGGAGTCGGGCGTCATCAGTTCGAAATTTTCCCCCCAATGGAACTCACTGGGGCTGTAAGAAGTGACACTGAGCTGTTTATGAGATTTTACGAGGGTAGAATTGTAGAGAACCCAGTGGGCTGGCTTTGGTTGCATGACCGGTGGCGCCTCCTAAACAAGGAAGAATAGAGTGACAGAACCTAAAAAGAACGAGGTTAATCCTCTAATTAGGGGTCTGTTGATCTGCCCAAAGTGTCGTGGTGAACTCCAAGACATGTTGGATGGATTGGGCTGTCACTCTTGTGAGTTGTTGTTTCCTGTGCGAAATGGAGTGGCAGTAATGCTAACGGCTAGGGCTAAAAAGCTTCGCTAGACAAAGGCTTAATTTGAGCTGTCGTGCAGTTTGTTGCCATGGGGGAACTTTAGGTGTAGACTGACTCTGTATAGTGGGCGTATTTTCGTCTGCGGAGTTTTTCTTGAAATCGCCAGATAAAATGACCTTGGGTAGGAGCCTAACGAAGCTCCTGCGTCACGGTGACGCCAACGTGGGCCTGACGTTTAATGAAGCGGGCTGGGTTGCGATTGACGAAGTGGCTTCTGCCGCCGGTGAGTTGATGCGTCGGGATGTTAAGATTGTCGAGATACATCGCCTTGCCCGTCGTGACGAACCAAAGCGGTTTGAGTTTGACCCTTCAGGTGACTTAGTTCGTGCTGTTGTAAACCTTGGAGGAGGTGGGTCTAAAAGATCGGGAAAACCAAAGAACGATCGTAGAGTGAAATCAGGTAAAGGTCAGGGTGCCCGAAGACTACCAGATATTTTGTACCATGCGACCACATTTGGTTCGCGGCAACACCTTGTTAAAACGGGTAATCTTAAGGCTCAAGGCAATCGAGATCTATATCTATCCAGTGACGAAGGGGCTGCCTGGAGGGTGGCTCACTGCATGAGGAAACGACCAGCGGTATTAGTTGTTGATACGCAGAGGTTCTTGAACTCAGGCGGGCGTATCAGGACTGCAAAGGGGGGACTGTTTGTCACTCGCAACATAGGTCGGAATGCAGTGCTAAATCTTCACAGGGGTTATGCAGAACAACACTCGGCAGGTGGAATTTTGATCCGCAGAGGGGAGACTGGTGTTGAATTTGCCCTTGTCTCGTGTCAAAGGAAGAGGTTCACCTGGGAGGTGGCAAAAGGTAAGATTGAGCCTGGCGAGTCAGCCGTAGGCGCCGCCAAACGCGAGCTGAAAGAGGAGATGGGGTTTGAGGCTGAATTGTCGGTCGTAGAAGACCTAGGGATGGTCCGCTATGCCTTTACAATCCCAAGTGGCGCTCCTCGTCTTAAGGCAATGCACCTATTCTTGTTCGAGGCTGACCCTCAGCCCGTAGTTTTTAATACCGCTATCGATGAGGGTATAATGGGTGTCGAGTGGGTCTCTCCTCAGGAGGCTGAGCGTAGGGTTGTTCACTCTTCACTCAGACCGATCATGAGGATGTTAGCGAAGAGCTATTATTAGTGCGGGTATGCGCGAATCAGATTATTAGAAGACGATGTGAAGGAGAGTGGTATGTCTCATAATTACTTGGATTGGTTGAGTGAGTTTTTTGACGAGGCCGAAGTTCCGTTTACGGACGAGACGGCTCCAGCGATTGACATAGCGCTTCACCGCATCGCAGGTTTTTCGTTTCCTCAAGATGACCGCAATGTTGTCTTATCCGAGCTGCGGACATCTTTTCTAAGGCTGGGTCCAACCGGTAGGCAGCTCTTGGGAGCCCATTTGAGGGATGAATTGTTCGCCCGTAGGGACGGAGCGCTTCGTCCCAAGCAAGGCGGCGGTTACTACACAAACGAAGAGTACCTGAACCAGTAAAAGGTGTGCTCTATCGGTCTGCGTGTTCGCTTTCGTGAACTCTAACATCTGATATTGAGCCGAACCTATCGTATATAGTCGCGCGGTCGTGACGGTTATTCCAGATCGGGTAGTCGGAACCCAAGAAGATCTGCAATTGGCTCCTAGGATCGATTTGATTAACCCCTACGCCCGAGTGTACCTTCACCGTATGCCCCGCTGGAATCGTGAGCGATGGAAGAACCCAATTGCCTCTACTGGCATCGGTAATTCTGTAGCCATCCACGTTTATAGGCTCTCCGGATATGTTGCATATTCTCATGTACTCGCCATTGACATTTTCTCGGTCATCACCGGAAGCATTAGCGTGAAAAGATGTGATGTGTAGTGAGCCTTGATACCGCTCAGTACTCCATATACCCAAGTTCTCTGCTTGAGCTAACTGCTGTGCAGCTAAGAGGGTTGGGACGTCTAGCTCTTGCCCGATTGGTGGTATTAGAAAGAGGTGCCCCATACCTTGTCGCAACAGGTGTTCAGTAAGGCTGTGTCCGTTGACCTCTGCTGCAGCAAGGACCCTACCGTAAGCATCTCGATTACCAGCTCCGACTAATTCAATATCTCCCCGTTGTAGAAACCCCTCAGCCGAGTCTCTAGCTTCAATACCGTATGGTTCGGGTGGTCTCAATTCGGGTGTATTGACCCCCGCAAGCCGAATTTTGTCTCCGTTTGCGAGGGTGAAAGTGTCGCCGTCGTAGACACTAGTGACGTGAACGGGGGTCGCTAGACTTACCGCGACCAACAATATTTGCGAGATCATTGTTCTTCTCCAGTTTCCATTAGTTGCTCGGACAGTAATTGCTCAATCCTGCTTAACTGCCATAAGTTGTATACGCTGTCGGGGGCTAGTAGCGCGGCATTCCTAGATGCCTGTTGAGCCTGTTCAAACTCTCCACGCCTAAGGTGAACCACAGCCTTTGTGTCTAAGAAATCCGAGCGATGCGGATCTTCGATGAGAGCCGAATCCACATCTTCTAGTGCCTGTTCTAAGTCGCCATCGCCCATTGAGTAATACCAAGCCATGCAGTTTTTTAGCTCTATTTCTATTGGAATGTCATCGCAGTCTCGTGCGATACCCTCGAGCATTGTGGTATGTGACAGATCGTTTTCGCCTATTTCTCGATAAACTGCGGTCATGAAATCTAGAGGGAGCATTCCTGGATGAAGTCGATCTAGGGCCTGGTTCATGTCCATTCTAAATGTATCTATTTGTGAGTCGGTGACCGTAATAGAATAGGCCCACAGGGCGAACCCATCTGATGGGTAGAGGCTCAATCGTCTCCGTAAATATGATGCCGATCCAAGGTTGTCGCCTTCAGCCATGGCTATACGACTTTTCCTCATTAGCTCAGCGTCTGGGTTTTGCGTTAGTTGCGATGCTCTGAGAAGGGATGCCCTCGCGCCGTTGAAGTCTCCCATATGGTAGGCTGCATCACTCGCAGCTACATGAGTTATTGGTGACTCTGGTGACGCTGAGGTAGCGGCAACGGCTAGGGCCTCGGCAGAGTCAATAGAGTCATTTAATACGTGTAGGTTTATTGCTCCCACAATCTCGCCTTGCTCTACAAGTGCCTGAGGTGTAAGTGTCGAAATTAACTCGGCGGCTGCATCTAGATCTCCGTTGAACCTCAACAGGCGAGATCTTAGGGCTGTAGCTTCTGAGTTGTCATTTTTTCTGAGGTAATTGTCGAGGCTATCTAGGGCTGCATCGGAGTCACCAACCCCCAACAATAATTGTGCGCGATATAGACCTCTATTCGATGTGGAGCCGTGAACCTGTAACTCTTGATCTAGAAGCAACTGGTGACCGTTGAGTTGGCGCCCTTCGCCAGTAGGCAACACCATGGCGAATTGCTCGTTGGGGTAGTCTAGGTAGAGGGTGTGTTCGGACACTACACTATGCCCCAGAAGTCCCCTCATGTCTGTGGGGCCAAACCGGCCATGTGGTTCATAATTCACCCACGTCGCGAAGCCGGGTTGATCCACATTTGTACCAGCCAGCTCTACTGATGTGACAGGGACTCGTCTGGTTGTGCGGTAAAACGCCGAAGCGGGGACAGCCTCTGAGGCTCCAATGCCATAGATTGGTTCGTCTCCGGTGGTGGCAAAACGCTCCATTCCGTTACCTGTAGAGCCGGAGAGGATAATCTGCCTCGCACCCGTGTCTAGTTCGATCTCTATTGGATATTGTTCGGTGTCTGATTCATCACCGACATTAAGTACTGCCTCTACAATGAGGTGGTTGCCATTAAAGGTGAACGGAACGGCGCTGTCTGGTAGCGCGATAGTACCCGGTCTCCCTATGGTAATCCTGTCTTCAGGGTAATCAATTACCAAGGTCAGTTCACCCCAGACGTTGTTTCCTAGGATGCCGTCTATTTTCATCCACCCGGAGTGCGAGGGTATACCAGGTACTCCGACCGCCACCTCTACATCGCTAAACTCAACTCCACCGAGTGACAGAGTAGATAGAGAGCCTGCGACAAATGGCACCTCTCCACTGAGCCCCTGAAGAGTCCCTTCAGTAACCGTAGCCTGTACACCTAGACGGTCGGCGAGGTCTTGTGAAATGGCTGTTACACTAGCACCAGTATCCACCATAAATAGCGCCGGTGCTCCATCGCTCATAAAAGCTTGAACGTAGATTTTCGCTGCATTAGGGTGGCTGCGAAAAATATCTAATTGAGCTGTATCTGTTGGGGGCGGGACGGCGAGGGGCCGATGTAAGCATCCTGTGAGCGCTGTCATTAGCGCGATCGCTATCAAATTAGACTCTGCCTTCATAAGAACGCCTTTTTCATGTGACTTCACATAGCATAGATTATTGTTTCCAACCCTCAGTATGAGTAACCTATGTCAGAGAACCCTCGATCTTTTACTGTAAGTCGTGTGATAATGGGGGCGCTCACCCAACAAAGACGGGGTCTTAAACCGGAATGACAATCTCATCTCAGCTATTAGAACGTTATGCCAAGAGCTTCGCAGTTGCTTTTCCAGATTACGCTGACCGTCAGAGAATGGCCATGGTCGCTGAGGTTTCTGGGACCGCACAGGTCGCAGGGACGCCTCTAGACTCGTGGAGGGATATTCTTCACTGTGCTCACGCTTCAGGGACTCTGTTGCAGCTTGTCGAAGCAGCAACTTTACTTAGACCTCATAACCGAGCGATCTCGAATCTATACGGAATACTGGCGGGCCGAGATGCCGAACGCTCATCGGTGAAAAAAACCGTCATAATGATTTTTTTATTTGGTCTTGGGGCGCTCTTATTGGTGTGGACTAATGTGGTTCAAGAGGGGAGTGACTCGCCTGAATCGTCAATTGAAGAACCCGTAACTGCTGAACGCCCCACCTCTGTCGAGCCCGAAACAGTGCTGCCGCCACTGCCAACCGAACCTAGGGCTGCAGAGGAGGCAATTGAAGCGCTGCTCCCTGTTCCTATTGAGGTCTCTGAATCGGTAACAGAGATACCTGTCGAACCTTCAGATGATGCCGCCGCAATTTCCGGTCGTTGCGCCGGGGATAGCGGTTCGATTGTAGGTTATTTTTACGTTGGCGACGGTATCGACTCTGTAGCAGGCGAAACTCATGTGATGACAACCTCGGCATACGTTAGAGGGGACTACCCGCGACGAGAAAATGGGTGGGACTTCAGTGTGCCGGCCACATGTTCGCTTAGACCAGGGGACCGGCTAATTTTGAGAGATGACCCCATGTTAGTTGATGGCGGCAAGTATTGGGTCGCTCTCTATGGCGACTCATTGCTTTCGGAATAGATATGTTTAGAATGTTTTTATAAAATGCAAAAAAATGAGGGAAAAGGGTAAATGAAACAGTCTTTTTTAGTAAAATTAGCAGTTTTGAGTTTTGTCAGTTCTTCAGTGTTGGCCGATTCGCCAGAGGGTGAAGAGCCAGCGGAGTCTTTAGAGGAGGCTGGAGATGCGGAGAGTGTGGGTTTGGAGGCTGAGAACCTAGCGCTTGATGTATACTTGGAGGAGCTTACAGCACAGCTCGAAGAGGCGGCTACAACGGCCTCTGCAATGGCTTCAGTAAGCGCCCAATCCGCGGCGCTACTTCAGACCATAACGACCCTAATTGATCCCGAAAACGAAACAAACTCTCGTATTGAGGCCGCGTCTGCGCTTCGAGACGAGGGTGATGTGCGATCAACTCCATTTTTGCGCAGCGCAATGTGGGATAGAGAGCTCGCGGTAAGAGTTGCTGCCATAGGAGCCTTTGAAGGGTTTCCAGGTGCCGAACTTTGGGCTGCTGGAGCAGTGGGCTTGGCCAAAGCCAATTATACAGAGGTTCAGGCAGCGATCGATCTCCTGGTCGGGTATCACACCGATGAATCTGCCGAGGTTATGTGGACGGCCACTGGATCTCCCGAGATCTCTAGAGCCTCAAGATCTTTGATCAGGAGCAGTTTAGAGGAGCATTATGGGGAGTGGTTGGCTGCACGGGGTGGAGCTCAGGATGTAGGGAGTTTAGTTGGCACCCTCGTTTCGTCGGCCACAAACGGTGTTGTCGGTTCAATATTGCTCTCAACTGTTGGCAGCTGGGGAAAGTCTGATGCGGCGGAGGGTATCGGGTATGTTGGTGGTTTTGTGGTTGGAGCTGGGGCGACCTGGCTGGACGGACAAGAGAACCCAATAACCTTGGGGCAAGGTCTCTATCACGCTGCGACAACGACTAGCGGGCTTCTCATTAGTAACGATTTGGGATCTATAATTCATCAAGGTCAAACACCCGAAGGTATGTCAAGATTGTACCTTACATTAGGGTCCATGGGTGGAGCGGCGCTTGGCTGGCAGGGTAGAGATCGAGACATTGATCCAGAGGATGTAGGAGAGGTCGCCTTTACAGCTCTCTCTGGAAAACTGGCAGCATATACACTCGCGGACACTATGGGGGTTTCCAGCGATGAAGGATTCGCTGCGGCGAGTTTGGCGGGAAGTCTCGGTGGGCTTTACCTGGGTAATCAGGTTTCCGAAGCTTGGGAGGTAGGTAGCGGTGATCCGCTTATGGGTCTACTGGGCTTTGCAGAGGGCGTTATTATTGGAAATGCGATTAATGAAAACCTCACCAAGGGTCTGGATGAGTTTTCTTTTCCTTTCACTTTAGGTATGGCTGGTATGGCTGGAGGTCTGGTTTACTCGCATTACAATAATCCCTCTGAAAATGATGCAATAGGCTCGGGATTTGCGGCTGGAATGGGTCATTTACTCGGAGGTGGAGTTAGTACGATTCTTGACATGACATCTGACGCAACGGAATATACCTTGATCACAGCTACGGGGGTCGCAGCATTAGTGGCCTCTACTCAATTTGAGACTAGCACATCTGATAGCTACTCTCAGTGGGTGCCAGTTGCCACTGATATTGCGCTTACGACTTACAATGCTGGTATGTTGTTGGGCTGGCTAGAGATGAAAGACGCCTTTGGCGACACTGATGTCCTACCGGGTCTTTTGATGGCGGTACCTGCTCTGTCGGGGCTTCAGGCACAGTTCAACACTCCATGGTCAGGGCCGACCCCTGAACGAGGGCTCCTGTTGCTTACCGCTAACGCTTGGGGGTCATACTACGCAGCTATGGGACTAATGGCGAGTGGTGACGGGGTTATTGAGGCGCTGGGTGACGAG
>CAWVYO010000085.1:0-12166 GCA_963934385.1 uncultured bacterium | reverse complement strand
CGCCGGGAAGGGCTTTGGTACCACATTGATGCCGCTTGGGGAGGTAGTTGCCTATTCTCAAATAAATTACGTTCATTGATGGAGGGCTGTGAACTAGCAGATTCTATTTGCTGGGATGCCCACAAGATGCTGGGAATGCCAATGGTATGCAGCCTATTTGTAGTCAAAGACAAATCGATCCTAGGTAGAGTCTGCGCACACGGTGATTCTGCTCATTATTTGTTTCATGACGATACGAAAGACGTTGACTTAGGACGATATTCACTACAGTGTGGTCGGCGAAATGATGCTCTTAAGTTATGGCTGGCATGGCGAGAAAAAGGAGATTCAGGTTGGGCTGAATTGGTCGAAAAATATCATGCATTATCTGATTACTTAGAAGAAAGGGTAAACAGAGAAACTAGTTTGACTATGATGTCACCTCGGCAATGGACCAATATTTGCTTTCGATATGACCCTCATCAAGAACGTACGGACCTCAATGCCCTAAACATAGAGATTAGGGAAAGAATGATGCGAGGTGGACAATTCATGTTTTCAAGGGCGAACATCGGTGACGATGTAATTTTGCGGCTGGTAATTTCAAACCCGAAAGTAAGTGAACAAACTCTTGATGATCTAGTCGATAGCATCATTTTAGTTGGGAATGAAATCATTAGTGAAAACTCCTCTGAATGAGGGGCTAGTCGTCATAGATCCTCATGTTACACGCTCGAAATACAGCTGGTTGCTGTTGTGTTTTTGCATGTTGAGCACCCGGCTTTTATTGAGCAGAAGGTACTGACCTTTCATGCCAATCAGCTTGCAGTGACATCTAGTACAGACACCGTGGTTCAGGTCCTATGAGTAAATACCAAGCCAGTTTTTGATAGATGTTCTCATTCAAAGATTTGAAATGTACTACTCAATACACCACTCTAGATACAGACTTAAAATAAATACCTCGCTTTCTATACGCGCAAATATATAAGGAGGGAATGGGTAAACTGTTAGATATGGCTCAAAATATTGAGCAAAAAATGATTTCAGAGGCGATCCGACAAAGACCCTCGGACTTACGCCTTGCACGCCTGATGTTCGTGATCCTAGGGGGTTCAGCAATAAGTTGTATTGTTCTTCTCTCGTTCTCTTATGTGACCAGCGAAGGCGAGGGCTGGATCGCTATAGTCATGCTGTTTGGTCATCTCACCGTTTGCTCTTCGATCTTTACCATAAAGTATGTAGACAGTATGGTGTGGCCCACAAGGTTGTTAGCTTTGCTTGGGGCTTTGCAGTTGGTTGTTGCCACATCGGTTTCTGGTGGACCAGATTCGTCCGTGCTGTACGCGTTGCCTGTGTTGCCGATTTTTCTCTCAACCCTTGTAGACATTCGGACCAATATAGCTTCTTCTTTGATTGTTCTTATTGGTGTTAGTACGATCTTTTTTGTAGATCGAGTAGTGGCTCCTTTTCCTGAAGTGAACAATAGCGCCTGGGAGTCGGTCTTTGTCCTTTTTTGGGTGGTGTTTATGGCGCTTGGAATCGCTGGCTATTCCCAGCATCAGGCTAATCGTCTGCTCATAGTGGCCGAAAAAGAGTTGGAACAACGGAAGGTGGCTCAAGGTGAATTGGCGCAGGTAAACGAGAGCAAGGATCGCTTTCTAGCCTATATGTCCCACGAAATGCGGAATTCTTTGGCAGCCATTGTGGGTGCAGTAGACCTTTTGGGTATGCCTAAGATGAAATCTGAACACCCCCGTTATCTCGAGTCTTTGAACAACTCTGCGAACTCTCTGAGAGAGATTGTAGACACGGTGTTGGATTTCTCTCAAATTGATTCGGGGCTCTTGACCTTTGATTTGGAACCCATACGTATCGAACCCTTCTTGACGGATGTAACCTCTCAATTCTCTGTGTCAGCAGAGACCTCAGGTTTGAGCCTAAACTGCGAGATCGTACCAGGTGCACCTAACTTCGTTGTTGCCAACAAAACGCGGCTACGACAGGTGCTCTCAAATCTCTTGAGTAACGCCATTAAGTTTTCCAACGCAGGTGGATCTGTTCATTTGCGAGTCACGCTGAATCCCGAAGATAATGAAGGTGCTCTTTTTGTTGTCGAGGATACAGGGATTGGCATTCGCCAAGAGGATCAGTCCAAGATCTTTGTACCGTACGAGCGATCTAACGTGGGGTTGAGTCGCAAAGGAACAGGCTTGGGCTTGCCAATTGCCCAAGTCCTTTTAGAAAAGATGGGCGCCATACTGAAATTGGAGAGCGAATTAGAGAAAGGCTCACGTTTCTACTTTGTTCTACCTTCTGTCAGTGACCCACCTGCTTCAGTCTCAATTAGTACTGAGACACGTCAAACTTCTCTATCTGGAACATCCGTACTTGTGGCGGAAGACAATGTACCTGCCTCGGTAGTGACCATCGGGATTCTCCGCGCGATGGGCTGCAAAGTGTGGCATGCCAGGAATGGAAAAGAGGCGGTTTCGCTCTATAAGGAGTTTAATCCCGACTGTGTTCTCATGGATATCCAGATGCCAATCATGAACGGTGTCGAAGCGACTAGGGAGATCCGAAAGTTTGAACAATTGAACGGTATAAAGGAGACTTATATTCTCGTGGTTACAGGAGAGTTAAATCAAGAGGGGTTGACAGGAAACGAGGATTTCAATGGTTTGCTGCAGAAACCCTTTTCACCTCCCGACTTGCTGAAACTGCTTTCAGGCGCTGTGTGATTAGGATCTTGACTGGTCTCTCTAACTTCTCATTATAGGGCACAGTTTGTCAGCTAAGGGAGGGTATTTCTTTATGCAAGTCAGTTGCGATAAGGGTTGGTTTAGTATATATACACCTTAATGAATTTAAGTCTCAAGATGTTTCCCTCTCCAAACAAATGCAAATGGTTTTGTTCGTCATTTTGTTTGTTAATAGGCTTCTGCACCTTGGGCTCTCCAAAGGCTTATGCTGATCCTGCAGGGTCGTCAGCGGATGAGTCGGGCCAGTACGCGGTGACTCCACCTCGTTTGATTCGACAGGTCGAGCTCGAGTACCCCCCAGAAGCGCTCGATTCTCAACTCCACGGAGATGTCAGTGTTGTGGTCAAAGTGGACATCCATGGGCGTGTGGAGAGGGCTCAGTTTGAAGAGGGCGATCCAGTTTTCGAGCAGGCTGCGTTAGATGCAGCCAGTAGGCTTGTTTTTGAGCCAGCCTATCTAGCTGGGGAGGCTGTTTCGGTAAACACTCGAGTATTCTTCCACTTCGCTCCGCCAGTGCATTTTGAAGATTCACCGGGGATGGAGATTATTGTCCACACTGAGCTCCCAGAGCAATCTGATACTCGAGCTCGGACCACTCTAGATGCAGAAGATTTAGAAAGAAGCGCGAGTGACAACCTAGCTGAGACGGTCACACAGGTGGCTGGTGTGCGCTTGGCTGGTGGAAGTACAGACGCAGGAAAGCCCATCATTCGAGGACATCAGGAGCGGCGATTGCTGGTGCTGAATGATGGCATCCGTCATGAGAGTCAAAAATGGGGGCCAGACCATGCCCCAGAGATTGACCCGTTTTCCGCTGGCTCAATCAGTGTCATCCGCGGTGCGGCGGGTACCCGCTATGGTACGGACGCCATCGGGGGGGTCATTTTGGTAGAGCCACCGCCCCTGCGAATGACCCCAGGGTATGGGGGTAGAATCCTCACCTCATTCAGTAGCAACGGACTGGAACCCTACACGGCGTTTCGCGTTGACACTGGGTCGGAGAACGGTTTCTCAACGAGAGTAGAGGGAAACCTGGCGGTTGGGGCGAGTAAGTCCGCCCCAGACTATGTCCTCGGAAACACTAGTTCTAGAACCTGGAACATGGGGGGAGTTATCGCTCAAGAGATGGGTTCAGGTAGGGTCACAGCCTCATGGCATCATTATCAATTCGAGGCTGGAATTTTCTATGGCGTTACCAGCCCCTCGCCCGATGAATTTTTAGCCCAATTGGAGCGTGAGCGTCCTGTTGGTGCTGACTTATGGGAGGTTTCCTACGACATTGATCGGCCTTACCAATCGGTCACTCACGATGTGGGGCTCGTTCGGGGTGAATGGGGAGGGGATTGGGGTAGTTTTGAGGTGGTCTATGCCTTTCAGATCAACCTTAGAGAGGAATTCGAGAGGGTTCGCGACAACATTACTGGCTCACAGTTTGATTTCACATTGCGAACCCATTCTCTTGATTCCTTTTATCAACACCCCACAATTGCGATCGACCTTGGTGATCTTGAGGGTGGGGTGGGCTTTCAGATTAGTTTCCAGGAAAATGTCTATCGGGGGCTTTCCTTGATTCCCAGTTATCGAGGGCTCTCAGGTGGTTTGTTTGCCTACGAGCGCTTGGTGTTAGAGCGAATAGACGTGGAGCTTGGCGCTCGTTTAGACGGTCTGAGTCGCACCGCTTTTCTTCAGGAGAATGATTACGAAGCTCATGTTCGAAGGGGCGTACTCGACGAGAAAACCTGTGATTCCCTTGAGTACTCGTACCGCTGCCCTTCAGACTATACGGCAGGCTCAGTATCCTTGGGCACACTAGTTCACGTTGTCCCAGAACACTGGGATATTAAACTTGATCTTTCCACCGCTGCGCGCTTCCCAGATGTCGATGAGCTTTACATCATAGGGCATGCACCGAGTTTACCAGTCTATTCGAATGGCTATCCAGATCTCGGGGTTGAGACGGTCTGGAACGGTTCCGTTACCAGTGGTCTCAGGTCTCAAAACATCGAGGCAGAGGTATCGGCTTATGCACAAGTAATAGATGACTACATCTACTTTGCACCCGAGCTAACTCAAGATGGACAGCCGAAAGTGGAGGTAACGATTCGGGGCTCCTACCCAGGGTGGGGATTTAAGCCAATTGACGCTAGGTTTTTTGGGATGGATGGTTCGCTCTCTTTGGGGCTAGATTCACCAGTTGGACTGAGAGCTATAGGTGGTCTCGTTCGTGCAGAAGAGCGGGATAGTGGAGAACATCTCATTGGCACCCCTGGAGACTATCTGATCCTGTCATTTGTCGGACGTGCGCCAGATGTTGGGCCGTTCCATGAGATTGAAGCCGATCTTAGTATTGAGTTGGTTGCGGAACAGACGCGAGTAGACCCAGATCTTGATTTTGCCGCGCCTCCTCCAGGCTATTCCCTTCTCGGGGCTAGTATCAACACCGTCATCGGCCGAAGAAGACCTGTTCGCTTAGGAATAGATGCACACAATATTTTGAACACCTCCTATCGAGACTACTCCAGCCTACTTCGGTACTACGCAGACCAACCTGGACGTGACATTCAGGTTCGAGCAGGAATGGATTTTTAGTGACTTTTATAAGTAGTTTTTTCTTTAACCCAACAACAAATTAGGATTCCATTATGAAACGAATTTTTCCAATTGCCTCAACACTACTTTTGATTATGACTGGCTGCTCAGATGTTGAGGGTGACGATCATGATCATGACCATCACGATCACGAGCACGAGGTCATTACAACGGTAGTTATTAACTTTAGTTCTCAGGGTGATGACTCTGAGAGCCTTGAGTTTGTCTGGGCTGACCCAGAGAATGACGGGTCACCTGTTGTTGACGATATCGTACTTGAGGATGGTGTCGCATACGACGTTTATGTCGAGTTTATGAATGAGTTGGAGGATCCTGCAGAAGACATTACTCCCGAGATCGCAGATGAGGCCGAGGAGCACCAAATCTTCTTCACAGGTTCAGCTGTTGAAGGGCCAGCGACTGGTAGCAATGAGGATGCGGTAGTCAGCCACGCTTATTTGGATGCGGATGCCGAAGGGCTTCCTATTGGTTTGGAGAATGAGATCGTATCGCTGACTGCGGGTTCCGGTGAGCTAATCTTGACTCTTCGCCACATGCCAGAAGAGAGCGGAAGTCCAGTAAAGGTTGAAGGGGCTGCCGAAGATGTCGCCGATGGGGGATTTTCTGCGATTGGCGGAGCTAACGATGTTTCTGTTACGTTTTCGATAACGGTAGAATAGTGGTAAAACGCACCCTCAAACCAGGTTCAGGCGGTTCCCTCGCTGATGGCGAGGAGCCCAAGAAGCTCCATGTTGAAAACGAAATTCGAGAGATATTACGTTCGAAGGGCTTGAGGGCAACGCGTCCTCGACTTGAGGTGTTGGTAGTGCTCCATGAGAGGGCTGCGCCTATGACCCACGAGCAGATCATGTCCGAGTTACCAGCTGGAACCAGAGACAAAGCTACGGTGTGGCGCCTGCTGTCCGATCTTTCTGAATTAGACATTCTGAGGAGAATGGACCTGGGCGATCGCGTATGGCGTTATGAACTTCTGGATAGTTGTCGTCGAGTCGAGGATTACCATTCGCACTTATTATGTGAAGACTGCGGAAGTGTTAGCTGTTTACCATATTTAGAAGTTCGCACTCGTGATGGCAATATTCCAGCTGCCCTACGAGGGGCGGACTTTCGGATTCGTGTCATGGGTCGCTGTGTGGATTGCGCTACATCTTAGCTCAATGGCAATCTTAATCGATGGGGTACGTAGGTCTCCACCAGGACCTGACCTGATAGCCGTCTAGGGCTGCACTTTGGGGGAAATCTACTGATCGGCTCCACACTCTATGATCTGGATAAAAGGAGCTTAATGCAATCTTGTTGCATTAAGCTCCTTTTCGAATTATTCGGTTTGGGCTAGGCATCTATTATTGGCTGCCTGGGCATCATATGAAACCAACAATATACGGAGAAACTAATGAAAACCCTTATTATTAGCCTTGCAGCGCTTCTAACCCTCGGCGCTTGTGCGCCCGCAGCATTGGAAGGAGAGACCTGCATGTCTGATGACGACTGTGCTGAAGGTCTCGAGTGCCATATTGAGGATCACTCGGATCATGCGGATGAGGAGGACCACGAAGAGTCTGGTGTGTGTGAGTCTCATGAAGATGACCACGACGATCACGACGATACCGCTCATGAAGAAGATGAGCACGAGGAGTAGTAACTCAATGTGATGAGTCCATGTCTCTTTTCAGACTTTGTCTCAACCCGATTCCCCTTGGCTCCAAATCGAGTCGAGGGGTTTTTGGTTTTGAGAATGAGATGCGTATCACTGGTTAAGGATTCGGGGGAGCTTATTCGTGACTCTGCGAGACATGCCAGATGTATCACTACTGCCAAATCTATGGTTTTCAGCTTGGTCATAAACACTAATTGAATCTTCAAATACAGTGTCTCTGGTGTCATGGTCTATGTGAATTCATATATAAAAGACTAAAAAAACCTATTGTATTCAAAGGTTTGACTCTTGGCATAGTATGTGCTCCATCTATCTATGAAACCATCACAGAGGTATGCGATGTATCGAACCCAACTCCTGTCCATTTCTCTTTTCCTCCTTTTCGGTTGTGAGGGTGCCAGTTCAGACGTCTTAGTCATCGCTTTGGATGAAAATGGTGAACAGGTTGCCGCTGATGAAGTTTATTGGTATTTCGCACCAGAAACCCCTGAGTATGACGGAGAACATGCCCTGGACTGTGTAGATGAGAGTTGTACCGAGTGGGTTATTCAAAATGCTCCGTCCGCCTTATTTTATGTGGCGGGAGACAGAGACGGAAGCGAACACAATGACCCCTATTGTGGCTTTTCCGGATACGACGGTCAGCCAGTGGAATTCAATGGAGTCCCTGTTACCATCACACTAGACTTGACCCTTCACGAGTGGTGCCAGGACGATGCAGGGAGTGACCTGCCGTGAAATGTACTAATGTCTGAAACAGACACTCTGGTTCTACTGTTAGGGGTCGGTATCTTTGAGGGCTCCGAGATACGTGATGCGGTTAATATCCCGCTCGAACTCTTGAAAGAAGGCGTCATTCTCGACGGAATAGCAGAAGATTAACACATCTGAAGTGCCGGCTGAAGAGTACGGCGCAGCAGGTCGCCTACGCCTCAAAGCGCAGCTCGTAGCCGTTGTGCTTTCGGATGTTGAGCACCCGATTTTCATCGAGCAGGAGGTACTGACCTTTGATGCCCATTAGTTTGCCCGAGATGAGTGGTGCTTTGTCGAAGGACATGCTCTTAACCTTCTCTGGGTAGGAGATAACCGGGTAGTTCATGGACACGATATCAGCGTCGTCTACGATATACTCGCGGTGACTCTCGGGAATTGTGACGCGGGCGAGCTCAAGAGCCGCCGCCCAGTCGGGCGATTCGATAACGTTATTCTTGAGCATCTTCTGCCAGCTTGTGCGATCGGTAAAGACGCTTTTAAGTGCGACCTCGATGTTACCGGCAGCACCGCGGTGTGGGGTGCGGGCCAGGACTCGGGCATGGCTGGCGCCCTGATCGATCCAGCGCGTTGGCAGCTGATCGCCGCGGGTTACTCCCACCTTCATATCGGATGAAGAGGCTAGGTAGACGATGTGCTCGCACACATGGTGCTTCTGTTCCCACTCTGGGTCGCGGCCCTCGCCGAGGTGTCCCCGGCACAGCTCGGGGCGGATGATGCACTCCGCGTTCATTGGCGAGTCTCGCATGCACGGAAAGCAGAAGCCCTGTGCGAACGACTTTCGAGTCGCTCGTCCGCAGTCTATACATTTGATTTTCCCCGTAAAGGATAGCTGGATGTCGCGGCCGATGAACTCGTTCAGGTCCACTGAGTCGTCGCCCAGCCGCATAGAATAGCGGATGGTCTCCCCCAGTTCGACTGTCATCTTACGGCTCTGTCCTTCAACGATCATAGCGTGCTCCTTCAGCTCAATCTGTGGTCACCTTGAGGTGAACCCAACTCAGGGTCATTGTAATAACCTGAGTCGGCGACTGTGGTGAGCTCAGTCCAGGTTTCGAGAATGTGGTAGCACCCGTATCTGTCGCCATGCCAGCCTTCTCCCCTAAACCAATGAACGTCGGATTCAAAGCTGTTGGGCGCTAATGCCGAACAACCGGTCCTCCAGGCGCGGAGCAGCCTTGGTTAGCAAGCCTATGGGTCAAGGAGTAGACACACTGCCAACGGTCGAGTGCTCAGTTGAGAGATAGTGCCTGCACAGCCTCGCTCTCAAGAAGTGGGTCTAAGTATCGACCCCCTGCGGTCCACCAGTGTTGAAGACCTTCATCTAAGCCTGAAGCGTCAACTACAGCAGAGGTCAACATCCCGAGCAATGTTGCCCGAATTGATGCTTTATCGAACTGCCCGCCACTGCCCTGACAGAAGGTGGTACACAAAGCATCTGTTTCATTCTCAAAATCGCAATGATCGGCGTCGGATACGCGGAACGCTAAAGCCATTGAAGCTTGCTCGTAAACAGCAAGACCATTGCCGGACGCGTTGCAGCTGCTGGGCTCGCCTAATAGGCCGTAAAGCGGCGCCGAAAGGTTCCTTGATGCGCCCACACCAATCTCGTCGGCGTCGGTCAAGTCCAGCCCAATAACAGCCAAAGTTTTTGAGTCACTTTCGCCAGCAATAACCGCGGCCAGACCACCTGCTGAATGCCCAACGTACACCACCGATTCCGCTCCGAGAGCGGTGCTGAGATCAATCAAATCAGTCCCATTTGCAGCATGGTCCGTATCCGTGAACGACGCGTGACAGAGCTTAGGTGTAACCACATCGATTCCCCACGAGGACAGATGGCGGGCCCATCCAACCATCTGTGGCGCGTCACGAGCAAAGCCGTGAGCGATAATGACCAGGGGCGAATCACCACCACCGTCAGGCTGGAAGCGCATCATCTGCATCTCACACGTGCCATTCACCTGCAAGGTATCTGAGTTTTCCTGCACATTGAACGGTCCAACTTCCGCATAGTTAACAGCCGCGGACGACTGCTCCCCCGAGTCACTGTCAACTTCACCAGAATCAATGCCTGTCAGCGAACTGTCCTTGACGTCACCCCCACAGGAAATGGAAAGGGAACACAGAAAAACATGAACAAAACGAACTCTCATACGAGTACCTCCTAATACTCAGTTCGTAGTATGTACAAGATTTATGTCTAGACTAAAACCACCTCTCGACAAAATATCTACAAAACAAAATTTCAATCAGCAAAGACCTGATTTGAGGGGAACTGAGCTGGTGCACAGTCGTTCGTGAACGTCAATCTTTCAGTCCGAAACTGAGGCGATCTTAGCCTTCGTCTGACGCGACAGCTTCCATGTCCTCACGATGCGGCGTGGAAGAGGTTGCTGGACTACCTACGAATGGGCAGCGATAAAGGCGTCCTCTCGGGAACTAAAGACCAAGCCATCTCCCACCATATCGATCACACCGGTACGCTTGAGGAGGTCGCGCTGCGCCTCTGAAACGCCCGAAAGGTAGACGAGGCGTTCGTCTTCCTGGTGGGCATTCAACACATCTTTGATTGCCTGAACACCGCTGGCATCAATCACCTCTGTATCTCGGAGGCAGAGAACCAATGCCACTTCCGGTTTGTGTGAGCACGCCTCTTCCAGCACGCGACGTGCGGTGTGGAAGAAGAGTGGGCCACCGACACTGACGAGTTTGACCTTTGTGGAATCGGTGGTTTCTGGATCGATCATTGGTGTCGACTTTTCCCCATGGGCTCGCTTGAAGTAGGCGAAGGCTGCAACGCTCAGACCGCATGCTATTCCAATCACTAAGGACGCGAAGACAGTGGCAAGCAGAGTTGCAGCCATCATCGTGAAGTCGGTCCAATGATGGTTGGAGAGTAGCCTTCGGTAGGCTGTGATGTCGACCATCTTTATGGCGATCAGGATCAGCAAACCGGCCAATGCCGCTGTGGGTACCTGACCTACGATGGGCGCCAGGAAGAGCATGATTAGCAACAGAGCCAGGGCATTGCAGATACCCGCAACTCGGGTTTGGGCTCCAGAACGCGCATTCAGCGTCGTGCGCGCGATTGCACCACAGGTGGGGATGCCGCCAAAGAGTGGGCTGGTCATATTGGCAATCCCGCAGCCGATCAGCTCGGCATTGGAGTTGTGGCGTTTCCCAGCGATGGAATCGGCCGCAGAAGCCGAGAGCAAACTCTCAAGGGCACACAAAGCGGCCATCGTAAGGGCTGCAGGCATCAGGCGCGTGATCTGTTCCAGGCTCAGGCTCGGTAGGGCTGGTGTTGGCAGGGACCGGGGGATTGCACCGTACTTGGCTTCAAGAGTGAGGACCTCAAGTCCAAACATCCAAACTATTAAGCTGGACCCAATGATGCCGAGAAGCGGCGCAAAGGCCTTTGGCAGTACGCGACCTATGCCCTCGATCAAGGCGATGGTCAGCACTGTTACGCCGAGTGCAGCAACGGCCACGTGCTCGAAAGAACCAACGACGGCACCGAGGTTTTCGTGAAAGTACGGACTTTTCGCCAGCCTGGGCAATCCAAGTGCGTCCTCGAGTTGGCTCACAAAGATGATGACGCCGATACCGCCTGTAAAGCCGATGATGACGGGAAGGGGCACAATGCGTACGAGCTTCCCGAGCCCACTCAGCCCTAGTAGGACCAAAATAGCGCCGCCAATGAGCCCAAGCGCTAGGATGTCTTGGTAGCCACTGATCTGGTTGGCGATGAGGACGCCTGCAAGTACCCCTATCAGTGACCCTGCTGGACCTGTGATGTTTAGTTCGGAGCCCCCCAAGAGGGCGGCGACACCACCAGCAACGATCGCCGAGACCAATCCGATGTCTGGTCCAAGGCCCGCCGCTGCAGCAAACGCCATCGCCAGCGGAAGCGAAATCAAGGAAACCGTCAGCCCCGCGACTACGTCAAGGCGCAGCATCGCGATCGTGTAATGACGGAACTGTTTTATTCGGTTGACGTGGTAGATAATAAACCTCTGAGTTGTGGGGTGCTCTGACCCTCGGTACCGATAGATAAGATTTAGACTTTCGCTTATGAGCGTTGCTCATGTCAATAGCATCGAAAAAGGTGGGGTCTGTCGGTACCCACGATTTTGGACTGCCCGGGCTTGTTCGTGTCGTTTTTTCCGACACTGGGGTGCTTTAACTCCCGTCGCACGACTTCCCTGCTCTTCGCACAGCTTTCACCCTTGGGAGCCATCTAAAGAACCTTCTCGAGGGACGACTTTTTAGATGCCTCCGCATTGGCGGTCTGGAGAATACCAGTTTGTTTTTGTACTGATTCAATATGAAAGTGGTGGTTCTACCAAAGAGATGGCGACATGTCATGGCTGAACGCCATGAG
>CAWVYO010000084.1:0-12248 GCA_963934385.1 uncultured bacterium | reverse complement strand
ATTTCTGTTTTTCCTTTGGTCCATAAGCCGAAGGTCCACCTGTCATAACCCCGTCCCCTCGCAGGTCATCCATAAAGTCCCGCATAGCCAATCGTTGTTTTACGTTCGCCTCAGTTAAAGTTTCACCACGAAACCTTATCACTGTGCCATTTGCCTCTATGATTCTTGCTGCCAAAGGTATGTCAGCAGTGATAACAAGGTCACCTTCACTGCAGTGTTCCGCGATATAATCGTCGGCAATATCAGCTCCAGTGCCAACCTTTATTGTTGATACGGAAGGAATTCGCGGCGTCTGGTGATAGCTATTAGCCACCAAGATTACAGGTATTTTTGTGCGGTCTGAGAGCTTGTACAAGAACTCTTTACACGGCTTTGGCGCAGCGTCGCCATCGATCCATATTGTCGGTCTAGTCATTATTTTCTCGCAAACATATTTTCATACAACTATCCCTTGGCGTTGTAATATTGACAATGCATCAGTCACGCTTATTTTTGTATCCTTCAAGATACACTGCCGGTGATCTAAAACTACATTAACCGATGATGATAGATCTGTAGACTTCATGATGGAACGATAGAAAGATACACCAGACATGTCACACCCAACAAAATCTACTTTTGATAAGTCACACTTACTAAATGAACAGTCCGTAAGGTTTACACTCTGAAACATGCACCCATTTAACGATAGTCCATCAAAGCCTGAATAACTCGCGTTAGAGTCTTTGATCTCAACGCTAAAAACAAGCGGTGACACCTTAGACCAGTCAACACCAAGGATACGGCTATCTATAAAATGAACCTCTTGAAAGGAGGCATTTGAAACGGACCACCTGCTAATATCACAACCTATGAAGGAACAGTTCTCAAAGGTACAGTTTCGAGCGAGAGCTTCGACCAAATTTACCGATACAAATTTACATCCGTTGAAAGTACTTCCAGATATGTCACCGCATTGATCACCTTCAAAGAGTTCACTGTCGAAACATTTATCTTTGCAGAGTTTCATATCATTGCCCACATGTACAGCTGTACCTTTTTAATTACCGACGAATAGAATCATTGTAATCATTCCAGGTGAACTACCAAAGTACTCAGCCCTGAAGTTTAGACCATCCGCTTCAGCAAGGTAATTCTGAATGGGTGCCGCTGGTGATATAAACGCCGACTCTGCAGAAGCATCAGTCGAGGTATTTAGCATACCATTTGTGCTAAACATTCCGTCGGAGTGGTCAGAATCAAAATAATAGATGTCTGGACACTCATCGGACTCACAGATAATTGTGGCGCCGTCTATATACTGTCCATTTGCATTTTTAACTAAGCCAAACATTCCGCCAATGGTCTCAACACTATGATCCTCACCTAACTCATCGTCCATCAAACCAGCAAACTCACGATCAATGACTAAAGCTAAGCGGCTATTCAATGCATCGCCGTCAACTAAATCTTCATATTCAAATGGTGGAATTCCAGTAGCAGTTGGGACGACATCCCCGACTCCATCACAGTCGTGGGCTACCATATACAATCCCAAAACACTTTGAGAGGTAACGCCTGATACTGAAAAAGCGCCGGCAGTCTGGATGGTGGACACTCCTTTTATTACAGGCTCTCCCCCTAGAAGAACGGCATCTGGCTCGGCAATCGACATGCATAGCCCTGCTTCCGCCCAGTTATAGTCGCCAAAATTCCAAGTGATCCCCTGAACCGAGAACCCCTCTTCCAGTACGACTTGCGGCGCCACGTCTTCCGGTACAATTCCCCAACAATGAGGCTCCCCAAGTACGTCTAGTGCACATGCAAAATCACCGCCTACATCTAAGGTGACATACTTGCCCTTGGGTGGTGACGCCTGACCATCGGCATCTTTACCCCAACATGTGAGCTCGCCAGTTTCGAGTAAACCGCACGAAAAGTGTTTCCCGGCTCTCACCTCTGTAAAGTAACCATCGGGAGCTACCGTTTCACCGTCAAAATCCGTCCCCCAACAGGTGACTTCGCCGCCATTTTGGATGCCACAACTATGTGTCCAGCCTGAACTTATTGAGGTAAATATCCCCTCTGGCGGTGACGCTTGTTCATTATCATCCAGCCCCCAACAGAGTGCTTCACCTGATACATTTAAGGCGCAAGTGTGTCCTTCGCCGCCAGATACGGACAAAAACTCACCCGTTTGGGGATCGGTCTCGCCATCTCGTATCCCTCCCCAACATTCAACCTGACTTTCCTCTCCAATGGCACAAGTGTGATAGCCACCTGCTGAGACGCCCGTCAAAGGCGACAAGGTGGGCTCTAGATGCTGGAATCCATCAAAACCCCAGCACTCCACTTGGGAGTCAGCCGTTACCCCACAGGAGTGATGAAGCCCGCCGTCTATCTCAACGAATTCGGTAGATGGGGTATTAGTTTCACCTAGGAACCCGTCTCCTGTACACTCTACCAGACCATCACTTCTAAGCAGGCACATGTGTGAATCGCCAAGTGATAGCGAAACGTACTCTATTTCCGCATCACCGGTTTCACCTACATCATCTTTCCCACAACTTACACCAAAAGTAACAAACGTTATTCCAGCGAGACATATTGGAAGGTATAAATTGTAGGGGCTCATAACGGAGGTAAGATAGCACGCTTAATCATCATTCGGCATCAATATCTTCGACGATCATGTCCACCATCATTACAAGATCATCAATATTTCTAGAAGAGGAGATATCCACCACTTCTGCCCAAGTCTCATCATGACTAACAGAACCTATTCCAAACGGGATAACCAAATTTTCACTTACTTTACTTAGGCTTAGCCTGCGTCTTTTCAGACCTTTGAGCAGCCATATCTCCCCAAAGAATTTATCGACATTTTACACTGCTAACTAGTCTTATAAAAAACGTCTCTTTCCCGTTTATGATGGGTTATCTTTAGCAGTGAGGACTGATATGAGAATTACAAAAGTATACACAAGAACAGGCGACAAGGGTTTCACTAGATTGGTTGGAGGCCGAAAGATTCGCAAAGATTCTGATCGGATTGAGGCTTACGGGACGGTCGATGAGCTAAACACGATCGTAGGTTTGGTTCGTACATTCAACAGTATGTCTACTGAAGATCCAGCTAAGAGTGCTCGTCTTGATGTGATGTTGCATAGAGTACAAAACGACCTGTTTAACGTAGGCTCTGATCTCGCCACCCTCCACGCGGATCGTTGGGACGGAATGGCTGTAGTGGGTGATGAATCCACAACACTACTAGAGAATTGGATCGATGAACTAAACGATGATTTAGAACCTCTCAAGGAGTTCATTTTGCCTGGAGGCGGACCGATAGGAGCCTTTTTTCACCAAGCCAGAACCGTATGTCGACGAGCAGAGAGAAGAATCACCTCACTAATGGAGACTGAACCCGAGCTCGACCTGGCGCCGCTTAGGTACATCAACCGACTTAGCGACTGGCTGTATGTCGCTGGTAGATGGGCTGGAAAGACTCACAATGAGCCTGAATACCTCTGGGAGAGGGAGCCAGCCAAGAAGTGAGGCTAGCTGTCCGATAAACCTAATTCAGACATTGCTGAGACCAATTTGGCTCTCGCACTGTCTGAGATCACCGTGAGTGGCAACCGGATCTCCCCTGACATTAGACCCATCATAGACATCGCTGCTTTTACAGGGATTGGGTTTGATTCGCAAAACAGGGCTGAGAACAGAGGAAAAAGCTTTAAGGTAAGCCCCTGTGCTTCGGCTAATTCCCCGTATTTTGAAGCGTTAACAAGCTGTTTCATCTCACTTGGCACTACGTTTGAAGCCACTGAGATTACACCGTCGCCTCCCTGCGCAAGAAATGGCAGCGTAGTAAAATCATCACCAGACAAGATATTGATTTTATCTCCACACAAACGTCTGATCTCCATCGCATTCGCCATGTCACCAGTCGCATCTTTTATGGATGTGATGTTGTCGATTTGTGCCAACTCCGCCACGGTAACGGGGTCGATATTAGTTATTGTACGACCGGGAACATCATAGAGGCAGACCTCAATTTTGGTGGACTCGGCAATCGCCGAAAAATGAGCCACTAACCCAGCTTGAGTTGGCTTGTTGTAGTAGGGCGTAGTCGCCAGTACACCATTGACACCAAGAGCCTCAACGCGCAGGGCATTTTCAATAACAACTGCTGTGTTGTTTCCGCCTATGCCGGCCAACACGGGCACCCGTCCATCCGCCTCTTCCACACACCACTCAACGAGGAGGTCTTGCTCATACCTAGAAAGGGTCGGAGCCTCACCAGTTGTACCGCAAGGAACTAAGCCGTCTACGCCTCCTTCGATCTGGCGGCGCACGGTTGCTCTAAATGTCTCTTCGCACAGTTTTCCGTTTGAAAACGGGGTCACTAGCGCGGTCATTAGTCCACTAAAAGGCATGGTTTCTCCTTAGTTTTTCCAGAGTTCTCTGTGTTCAATTGCAATATTTAACATTCTGCGTATCGGTTCTGCCGCCCCCCACAGGAGCTGGTCTCCCACGGTAAAGGCCGCCAAATATTCTCCACCCATGGCCATTTTGCGCACTCTACCCACGGCGATCTCCGTGCTTCCCGCAAGGGCTGCGGGGGTAAGCTGGCTTTTTGTGTCGAGTTCATTGTTATCGACAAACTTTACCCATTTGTTTCCACCTTTAATCAACCTCTCAATTTCACTCAAAGGCAGATCGCTATTTAGCTTAATAGTTAGCGCCTGGGCGTGACACCTCATTGCTCCAATTCGGACACACAGACCGTCAATAGGGATGACTTCATCGCCGTTTCTTTCTAGAAGTTTGTTGGCCTCGACTAACCCCTTCCACTCCTCCCGAGTCTGACCGTTTTCGACTGCACTGTCGATCCAAGGTATCGCGCTTCCAGCTAATGGTACACCGAACTGCTGTGTTGGGAACTGCTCCCCCATCATCCTATCTGAGATTCGTTTATCCATATCCAATGCCAAGTTCGATAAGGTCTTAGGGTTAGGGGCACCTAAGTCACCCGTCAGCGCTCCCATCTGCTCTACAAGCTCACCTAGTGCGCTCGCCCCTGCACCACTGGCCGCCTGATATGTCATGCTTGAAATCCACTCCACAATTCCAGCTTGGATAAGTCCATCCATGGCCATGAGCATTAAACTCACCGTACAGTTTGCTCCTGCAAAGTTACGTACCCCTGTCCTCAAACCATCAACCAGCGAATCACCGTTTACTGGATCCAATACCAACATTGTGTCGACGTTCATTCGCAATGCAGAGGAGGCGTCTATCCACAGCCCATTCCACCCCTGAGCCCTTAGAAGAGGGAGTATCCTCTCGGTGTAATCCCCACCCTGGCACGTGAGCACTATGTCGGATTTAGATAGCTCTGTTGAAGAATTCGCGTCACCTAAGATTGGGGATACGTTCGTCAGTGATGGAGCCTCGCCACCTGCGTTAGAAGTAGAGAAGAGAGTAGTATGCACCTTCTCTAAATCCCCACAAGCGATCATGCGGCTCAGCAACACCGAGCCAACCATTCCCCTGCTTCCAACAAATCCTATCCTCAAGATTTTCTCCACTCTCTAATACGAGACTTTGCAATATTGAAGTAGTTGATCACACGATCATTGGGTTATGTCGACGTAGTGGACTGAAATTGCACAACTCCACTCTGAACACACCCTCTATTATCTGTGAGGTATCCTTGTTAGCCCTAATATCACCGGCAAAGAGACTTGTATTCCCATGTACAACTAAGCCAGCATCAACTCCAATATTTTCAGATGCAACAGAAGAGCTAGTCACTACATGCGCTAAACTATCCGCGACCGAGCTCACGAAGCTCATGAAGATCAGCGACAAGATCGCGACTATGAATGTCGAGAGATACGATCAGATGACCAAGAATGAGGCATCATTATATCCAGCCTCAATGATGTTCGACGGCGAGGTTTACAGGGGGCTTGAAGCCTCTTCAATGTCAGCCGGCGCCTTGGTATGGAGCCAAAATCATCTAGCGATACTGTCGGGGCTCTACGGCCTATTGCGCCCATTGGACGCAGTATCACCATATCGTCTAGAGATGGGATCTCGGTTGAAAACCAACAGAGGCAACTCGCTCTACGAATTTTGGGGGGAGCAGATCGCCGTTAGGATCAATGATATTTTGTCGGGACACAAAGAGAAAATAGTCGTAAACCTCGCCTCGAAGGAATACACAAAATCGATCTCAATGAAAGCTCTAAACGCTGAATTTGTAGAGTGCAAGTTCATGGAGGAGCGTGACGGAACGCTAAAGATACTTAGCGTTTACGCCAAGAAAGCCCGAGGACTCATGGCTCGATACATGATGGAGAATCAGATCGAGAGTGTTGACGAGCTGAAGGGATTTGATGTGGATGGATACTCCTACCGCCAGGAACCGTCTAGCGACCGAGTATTGGTCTTCGCTAGATAAGCGGCATCAAAAATCGTCGATTAGACAGACCCACTCTGGGTGATCAATAAACGGATTCCTGTTCCCCTGAATGCCGAACACGGCCTCATTGCGATGGACTTCCTTTTCACTCACTGGATCCATAATATGCCAAGCGCGAAGGACTTCCTCTTCCCACTGCTCTATTGTGGCACCTTCGACCCCAAAGGATGAGTCCCAGTTTTCGTCCTCCAATCCGTACCTAACGGACATGTAGAAGAACACTCTAGCCACGTCTCCCTTAAAGCTGTCGTTCGGCTCAAAAACGTGACCGCCGTTGGCACCGCACTGATCAGACCCCCCCAGCTGTCCCCCGTTCTGGCTTGTCCAAATCTGGTGGTCTACAACGCCGAAAGGGCTACTACTCCTGCGACTATTTACGTAGCCGTCTGTGGGGTATAGGTGGTGAATGTCACTCTTCATGGGGCTCCCGCCACCAAACCATGACTTGGGCCAGACATGCTCTCGGTTGTAGCAGTAGCCCTCTCCACTGTACTCCCCACACTGGTCAACATTCATCTCGTAGTAATAGGGGGCTGTACCATCTGATAAGGTCGAATAGATGTCCCAGACTGTGCCGTCTTCACGCATGTCTGTGTAACGAAATTGGTCCCAAAGGTTATCGTAGGACACGGTTGTGTGATCGTCTATGAGGGCGCTGAGATCACTGTGTAGGGTGGTTGAATTTTCATCGATAGATAAATAGTAATCACCTGCGCCTGTTTCCAAAGGCTCCACTCGACGATCGCAGTCCGCGATCTCTTCCGTAAAATCGTAACAAGGGTCAGGAACTGTAATATTCGTGTCCAAGGAAGTGTCATTCACTGTATCGTCACTTGCTCCCCCACATGCCAAAATAGCGAATATTATTATCAAAAATTCTGCCTCCGTATCATACCTATAAACGCCAATATAGCGAAGGTATCGAGGGTGCGAGGAAATTATGTTTAGATGCCAAATGGGGTAAATTTATGGTCTCATTGCTATTGAACAATCTTTGCACTAAAATCTTACGATAGAATTTCGCTTGGGAGTCTTAGTTATGCGCTCGCTGATCTTATTAACTTCATTAGTTACTGCCATCTCAGGATGTGGAAAGGGTGGTGATACGGGTGACACGGGTGACACGGGTGACACCGCGCAGACTACAAACATTGTAGATGCCGACGCTGATGGGTACACCTCTGACGTAGACTGTGATGACTCAAACGGCGAGATACATCCTAACGCAGACGAAATATGCGACGGTGTTGACAACAACTGCGACGACATCACAGATGGTCCAGATTCAATAGACGCCACCACTTTTTATCTCGACTCAGATGGGGACAACTATGGAGACTCGGCAAACGCCATAGTCGGATGCGAACAAGACCCTAACACCTCGATAAACGGGCTGGACTGCGACGATGACAATGCAGCGGTCTATCCGTCAGCGCCAGAGATCTGCCGAGACGGAATGGTCAACGATTGCGACCTGACCGAAAATGACGTCCTTGGCTTTTGCCCAATCAACGGCTCTCCTGACCTAACCCAAGCAGACCTGTTTCTGTTTGGCGAATCCACCTACGACTATGCGGCATACACCATGGTGTCCGCTGGAGATGTCGATGGTGATGGACTGGAGGATCTACTCGTAGGAGCACCTGGATACGGTTCTGATATCGGTATTGGTCGTGTCTACTTAATCTTGGGAACGGATATTCCATCTACTGGAGAGATCGATCTTGAAGATGCCGAGTTCACCTTTGACGGCGCAGACGAGGACGATCTGGCCGGAATTATAGTAGCCGGCGGCGGCGACCTAGACGGGGACGGTCTGAGCGATATCGCCTTAGGTCAGCCAGGCGGCAACAGCCACAATGGTTACGTCATGGTTTTCTTGGGTGGCAGTTTACAGACTAGCGCCAACCTGTCGCCAGGTGATGCTGACTACTATTTAGAGGGTGACCTGTACGAACGAGCGGGAAGCTCACTTGCCTTTGTCGAAGATATTGACGGAGATGGAAATGACGAACTTCTAGTTGGCGCTGAAACCAACTCATATGACTCTTCACAGGGCTCAGCAGACAGAGAAGGGGCCGCCTATATGGTGTTCAGCTCCCACTTTCAGGGCTCCTCCAACGTGCGTCTTATCGAAAATACCAGCCGTACAATTATTAAAATGTCCGGTATGAACGACAACGCGCTCACTGGATCGGATGTAGCCTCAATGGGAGACATTAACGGCGACGGATATGGTGACTTCGCGATCAACAGCCCAGCTTCTCACTACGGAGCCGAGGACGCTGGGGCAGTCTTTGTTGTGTCGGGTGCTGATCTAATCACAAATAATGACTTCGACCTAATATTCGACTCTCTAATGATCTACGGTGAAGTACAGAACTCGGAGTTAGGTGTCTCTATCGCCAACGCCGGAGATGTAGACGCCGATGGAATGGACGACCTACTCGTAGGTGGACCATTACTTAACGAGATACGAGGAGGCGCCTACATCATCTTAGGTAGCACAATCTCGAACAAGGTCTCCAACGGGGAGATTGAGATGTCATTTGAACAATACGACTACTCATTTAGCGGCGAGAACATTGGTGACGGTGCGGGCTATTCTCTAGCGGGAGTTGGCGACATGGATAACGATGGTCTAGATGACTTTGCTATCTCATCCCCCTTCGCCAGCGACGGGGCCTCATCGAGAGGAATGGTCTATGTAATCTTCGGTGTAAATCTAACTACATCAGAGATCCCACTGGGGCTCGCCACGATCTCTTATATGGGTGAGTCAGCCGATGACAGGCTCGGCATTAGCCTAAGCGGACCAGTAGACATTAATAGCGACGGTTTCTCGGACATCCTGCTGGGATCGATTCGCAACAGCGAGGCTTATGACTACGCTGGTAAAGGGTACATTAGTTTAGGAAACGGGATCTAAAATGAACACAAGTGGAAATTTCATGACAAATGCTTTATCGGGTTTATTCGCTAAAAAGCGTCCGGAGCCATCCTACCCGATCCTTCCCTTGGTAGCCTCCGATGGAGCTAGTAACGTTGACGGGATCTACATGATCGGAGAGGTCTCTGGCTCCGCGTTGCTGAAAGTGGGGCTAAACGCAGGAGTAGACCTTGTAGAGCGCCTCCAAGGCGGGCTCAATGAGGAAAAATCAGAAGAGGCAGACCTGTACGATCTGCTTATTGTTGGGGCAGGACCCGCTGGGCTAGGCGCACTCTGCAGAGCGAAGGAGCTTGGACTCAAAGCTATCTGTATTGAGGCCAACCACATTGGTGAGACCGTATACAACATGATGAAAGGAAAGCTCCTATTAGCAGAGCCCGAGACTCTTGCTAACAAGAGTTCAATGTGGTTTCAGGAATGTGAGAGAGAGGAGCTACTAGAGGTTTGGAACCGACAAGTAAAGGAGAAAGGGCTAACCATAAACGAATTCGAAAAAGTTACAGACATACAGAAAGATAAGTCGGTAATGAACGTCACAACCGATAGGGACAAATATCGCGCCAAACGGGTAGTTCTGGCCATTGGAAAAGCTGGAAACCCGAGAAAAGCGGGGGTGCCAGGTGAGCTAGAACACGCATCGAGGATCACACATCGCCTCATCGACCCAGCCCTTCATCAGGGACAAGACATCTTCATCTACGGTGGAGGAGACGTTGCCCTAGAGGCCGCAATAGCCCTTGCCCCCAACAACAGCGTAACTCTCGCCACTATTGATAAGGTGCTAATCTACCCAAAGAAACGCAACATAGATAAGATGATGGCCCTTGTCGACACAGGACAGCTGAACCTCATGATGGACACACGGTTGGCCTCAGTAGGAGAGGCTCAGGTCTCTGTCACCACCGGTGACTCAACCGAGCAGAGTATAGTCAAAGCCGAACATGTCTTCGAGATGATCGGTGCCGAGCTACCACTTCGGTTCTTTAGTAAAGTGGGTATCAAGCTGGCTAACGAATGGAACACCAAGCGCTGGATTTACCTCTTCACCGTATTTATTTGTGTCTACTCTCTCTATTCCTTGAAAAGCTACGGGAAAGGAAGCCTCACTGGGTGGCCCTATGAGGGCATGATCTCAGATGACGCCTACTACAGCTCATTGCGAGCCATATTCAACGTCGCCTTTGCACCGTTTGCGTGGCTCTTCACCGAGACCTCTATAAACGACATTCACCAGGACTCTGGATTCCAGCAAGGCTTTATCTACAGCCTTATATACACCCTAGTAATGGCTATATTTGGATACAAGGCGCTAATCCGATGGAGTAGTATCGCCCGAAACCCCAAATACCAGCGTCTGCGATATCTCTCTTTGATATCCTTTCAGGTCGGGTTCTTTTTACTTGTGAACGTGGTGGCTGTTGAGGCTCTCAGCATCAAATATGCCTGGCGGGCATGGGGGCTATACCAGCCGTTTCCGCTCTTTTTTAACACCTTCTTTTGGTGGTACGATGGGGACCCCGTATGGATCATGCGCGGCTTCATAGGAGCGGGTCTACTCGGTACCTTTGTCGCCATCCCAATAGCGTCACGCAATCACGGTAAGCGCTTCTGCACCTGGGTGTGTGGCTGCGGCGGCTTGGCAGAGACTATCGGCGACAGGTGGCGTCACCTCGCTGCTAAAGGGGCGCGATCAAGAGCTTGGGAGTTCCAATCAGTAGCAGTGCTCTTGGCTTCTGTAATGGTCGCTGCCGTCATTATTGGGGCTAACGACACCCACGGGGACAACAACTGGTGGTATGCATACAATTACTTGGTCGATTTTTGGCTAGTAGCTGTGATACCGATAGCGCTCTACCCCTTCTTTGGGGGTAAAGTTTGGTGTCGCTACTGGTGCCCTCTTGCCGCCTTCAATGGGCTCTTGGCAAAGTGGTACGGCAAGCTCCACATAAAGGCCAACAAGCAGTGTATTTCGTGTACACAATGCTCTGTCTACTGCCAAGTCGGGGTAGACGTAATGGCATTTGCAAAGAACGAGGCGCCGTTTGGCAACGACAATTCCGCATGTATCCAATGCGGAATCTGTATCGATATATGCCCAATGGACGTCTTGTCTTTCTCGATTGAGGATCGACCCAAGGTGACTATACAGCTATAGAAAGCTGGTAGTACTTATTAGGTATCCGTTCCAAAAATACAGGTGTTTTCGCTATGTTTTCGTTCTCTAAAGGGGCTCTGTTTACAGGTCTAATTTTGTTTATTGGCTGTAGTAAGTCCAGCAGTACTGACGACACCCAAACGGTCAATATCGACTTCGGCAACATCGAGACCACTGAACGCCCAGGTAAGCGCTCCGAGGTTATTGCTATCCCCGACGTGACCACAAACACCATAATGATCTTTGGTGGTAATGAGGGCCCCATCGTAGATCAGATGCCCTATGCTGAGTACACGGATGAGACGTGGATATTTGAGCCTGGTCACGGATGGACAGAACTTGAGCTAGACGAGCACCCGGCTGCCCGTGGTAGGTTTACCGTAGCGTACGACGAAGCCAATAACCGGGCTGTCCTTTTTGCTGGGCGATGGCGTGAGGCTGAGACAAGCGGTGATTACGAACTTTTTAATGATCTCTGGGCGTTCGATTTTCTTACCCATGAATGGAGCCTTCTAGACGATGGAACGTCTGAGAATGCCCCCGATGGTCGCTACTATCCAGGAGCTGTCTGGGACTCACAGAATGAGACTTTCTACTCGTGGGGTGGAAACGTCAATGAAAATGCCATGGTTATTGAGCCAAAGCGACAGCTTTACTCTTGGACCGCAGGG
>CAWVYO010000083.1:0-12280 GCA_963934385.1 uncultured bacterium | reverse complement strand
CCTATGTGATCTACCAACCCCCTCAAACTGCAGTGCCAGGTCGACAACCCCAACGTCCCCTTCCGCGATATCATCGATGCGTATGGGCTCAACTGTCATATGAACAGCAGGGAGCGGTACAACTTCAGGAACAGGTCGCGAGTCGTCCTCAAGGCTTCCATCTAGTACTTGTTCGACGACAGGATCATCGGAGAAGCAACCAACCATTGCCAAGGATAGCAGACTTAACGCCGCGTATCCCAAACTCATTAAGAGATGAGCCCTTTCTTCTTCTTTACGGCACGTAGCGATCTCTGGAAGGCCATTTCATATTCTACAGTGCCCTCTTTGATATTCTTCATAAGCCCTTTCGCCTCTTCGCGAAGAGCTCCCTCATCCACATCATGGTTCTCTATTAACTGCAGTGTCTTTTTCCAGAGGTACCCGTCTTCAGTGTAAACCTCTTCGATAAACTTACTAATCATGAAGTTCTCAATGAACTGGCGCGACAGGTAACGTCCCACATCATCACCCGTAGGGTGATTCCACTTCTGGGCTAGCTTTCCACGCATTTTGCCGTACTGCTCATATCCCACGCCAGAAATTGACATCTCTTCTCGCACCTGCTCTCTAAGTTCCCAGTCGCGACGCAGAAACTCTTCCATAATCGCCACTAAGTCCTTTTCGGCCTCTTCGCGATTCTCAGCAGTGACCTCGATATCTTCGCCAGCGCACAGCGATTCTATGACATTCCTTGCTATCTCAGGGACTTTTGCTCTATAAAGACGCATCTGATTTGGCTCCTAATATGTAATTTCTCGACCCTAGTTAGCGCGATCCCACAATAATAGCCAATGAAACGGTTACCGCTGCCGTTCACACACCTCTAGAGCTAGCTTTATTGTCTCGTAAGACAGCTTATAGGACTTGCCCTGGGGAAGCTCCGAAACTCTCTTGCTCTTAGGGGAAAATCCAGCTGAATATTTATCATTAATGAAACAAACGTAGGCGTTTACTTCTTCTCCGTTATCCTCGTAGGCGTGATAATCAACAACACAGCCTGATGATGGCATCCCAAATGCCAACTTACCGCTAGCCTCTCGATAGACTATGTGTTTAGAAAACGCCTCTAAAAGGGTCTTAGCGGTGACCCCTAGTGAGCCAGTCGGATCTTTTACTTCGCTAGATATAGCGGTTGAAGGAGCCAAGAAGAATGTCTCTTTATCGGTCGCAGACGAGATGGAGAGCTCCGTCGCTGAAGAGTCTGGCTGCTTCACCGTTGACCGGGCGAGGGGCTCAGCCTTAACGAAGTCGCCCCAGGGATCCTGTTCATTATATTCCTGAGTGCCAATTTCTCCCTCTGGTTGGTCGAAACCATCACCACCAGCCTCAGACACACCCCACGGGTCAAATTTAGCGGGGATCTCCAGAGGGCCACTCACGGTTTCAACACCAGCAGGCTCTGTCAAAAGATCCATCCCACTGCTCCTTTCCTCCAGCACTGGGGTCACATTTGAGGCTAACGGCACTGCTCTAGTCTCAATGATAACGGCAGTGACATTGTCTCCATATAGACCGCCGAAAACATCACACGAACCCAACTCCAGCGTGGGAAGCGATGCCGATGGTACCAACTGATCACCAGCAATCGAGTCACCGAGAGAGAATGGCGATTTAAACATCTGCTGGCACATCTTGAGGGCGCCTTTGGCAGTCACGAAATCTCTAAAGCACAAGGAGAGACTAGAGCCCTCCGCCAACGCTATTCCGCCATTCTCCTCAGTCAATTCCAACGCTCGATCCAACCGAGAAGACAGGGAAGCAAAGTGAACACTACCGTCCATTAGAGATAGGGTCCCCTCAGATATTTTCCGCCGTATCTCCCCCTCGATCCTCGAACTATCCAACCTCAATCTATGAACTTTTGTGCTCCCTAAAATAGAGCTCATATATAGCGACCATTTGAGGCTGTCTGGAAGGGAAACCTTTCCACAAACGAACCCTGCATTGCTTCTCGCTAGAACTTCGGTGATTCCCACAAGAGATGAAATAGCCTCCCAAGCAGCTACTGCCTCTCTGACCTTGAGATAAAATGGTGTGAGGGCTTGTATTGATTTTGGTTTCGAAAACTGTTTCACAGAGACCTTGCCAATACCAGACTTTAACAGATCTCTCTTCCCTATGACTTGATGCAGTTCAGGTAAAATAGAATCAACAAAAGCAGCTGTAACCGCTACTGACCGCTGCCTTGCCACGAAAACCAACGCCCTGTGGAGATCTGACAACAACACAGCATCGACGTTCAATTTTAAAGCGGCAGTAGCTACCTCAAACCTCTGCTCAAGAGTCGGAGGAGGGGGTCCATACAGGACCAACCTATTCCGCAAGACTGCCTGAAATATTCTCGGTGGCGATACAGAACGACGAACTCCTGCGGCTACGCGCCAGGCAGAGGCTAACGACTTTGTGAACGCACTAATTACTGGGTTCATCCCATCAAACTGAACTTTATCGAAACTCTCGAGGGACAAGCCAGAGATAGCCGAATTGAAGTCCCGAATCGTATGGAGTAGGCAAGGGACATTCCCCGTAACTCCGTACTCTGCCCCCGCTAAGAAACTCGATGCCACACCTTGTACTAAGTTTTTTGTAGCGGCCCCTGTGTACTCACCATTTTTCCATTCCGAGACAGCTGGGCTCACATAATCACTAACTAAAAGTGACTTGGGGCAGGGTACAAAGAATAGATCTTCCCCCTGTTTTGGCTTGGAAAACACTGGGAGAAAGCCGCACTCAACACTTGGAAGTACCAACTCTATGTCATCTACAACAAAGACCTTGTGATCGACTGACTCAAAGAGTTCTTTATATTGATAAGTTTTCAGAGTTACTCCCTCGTCATTTCACTCAACATTACCATTGGCTTCGTCACCTTCGAACAACAAATCGTATAGCTCCTCTGTGCTAATGCCAAAAAAGCTCAGCCCGAGGGGTAAAGACAGTCGTTGTGGCAACGGTACTCGTGGGTATTTTATTAACCCTTGAGTCCCCCAGTTAAACACGTATCGCAGAGCAATTGGATTCTCCCAGTGTTCTGGAAAAATAATGGTTGAGACATGCTGAACAAGGCAACTGGCATACTCTGAGGTCAAGCCCAACGGTGACGTCAACTCTGCGCTCGACACTAAACCATCGCCCTCAATCACAAACGAAACAGTCAAAGGCTCTGGTGTATTCCCCGTTTCGACAAGCGCCTCACATGGCTCAAAAATCTCCCATGAAGCTTCGATCGTTCTGCGAATATCGGACTCCGAAACGTACAAAGGCTGGCTCGGCGGAAGCGGTTCGGCCCAAACAGAACCCATCAACAGTTGCGTTACTATTCCAACCATTGTGCTTCCCCTGTGAACTGTTGTCGTTGGGAAATTCTCCCGTTTGTGTTTGAGAATCTGTAATCCAGAACCCTCACCCAGTCGAACTCGTGCCCCCTGACCTCACCTGTAATTTCATCGAGCCAAACCTCACCGGACGCCTCTCCCGAGACAGCTATTTCAGCATTCCATAAGGAATCTCTACCCTGCCCCGAAATCCCACCTCGATAGGACATCCTTATAAGCCCGTCCTCATGCGCAAGATGAGTCCAAGTAACGTTGGCGTAGCTACGCAGGTTGCGACCTCTCTCTGCCGAAAAAGGCCAACGGATCATCTTCAATCGAACCTCGTCGACATCGAGGGCTGGAGCCGCTGGATTTACGATAGCCAACAGGAGATCAAACACATCCCCTAGGCGCTGGGTTTGCACAGCCTGTTCATCGTTCTCCGCAAAACCGATCAAGTGACTCCCACCGTGTATCTCAAGAACTTGTTTGCCTGGAAACCTGCGAATAGTCAACGCGCGACCCGTTAGGTCAGAGGGCCCCAAACTATCAGTGTTTTCACCTTGTAAAAACCCTCGATACTCTAGTAGCCACGTCTCGGTATCATCACGATTCAGGGAGCGTGGCGATTCACGCAGCTCTCCTATCAAGGTAATCTGGGTGTCGTTTGTGGGGACATCCCTCCCAAAGATCTGTGTAGAGAAGGACCCTTCGGCTTCGACACTCCAAGATGACATCTCCATTACTCGATCTGCGCTATTCAACTCGACCTGAGACTGCAGCAAAGCACAGCCATTCAAGACTATAAAGAACAACAAGAGAGAAACTTTACACATCGAAACACCAAATATTGCGGCTCACTTTTTATCGGAATGCTCGGCGAGATAACTCCTCCATAGCTCGGGAGTGTTTAAATTACATAGAATATCCGCTGTGCTGGCCGGTACCAACCTAACCTGCGACATTAGGCTCCTCAGCCCACCTGAAACCTCATGTGTAAACATGTGCTGCACCTCAGCCTTACCGATCATTACTGGGTGCCCGTGTACTCCATGCCACGACAGTACTGCCGGAGCCTTCCCATTAACCAGCGCCCTCAGATCTGAGACTCTCACAGGGGGTGTATCCACCGGCGTAACAACGACATGTTCCACCACTGGGAACGCCCCAATACCCACCTTTAAAGATTCAAGTGAGTCGCTATCAGCCCAATTATCGTTCACAACAACTTTCACTCTAGCCCTCTCACATAGGGGACTTATCTCGGATTTGTGCGCTCCAACCACCACGACAACCTCTGAGCACACAGACAACAAGGACTCGATATGGGCTTCTATAAGGCTAATATCGCCAATTTGTAACAACGCTTTGGGGCTTCCCATCCGAGAAGAGGCGCCCGCTGCCAAAACTACCGCAACAATCATCCTTCATCCTCATTCATCATATCCATTTACATTTTGCCCACAAGATCGCCACAAGTCATGCTAACCTGATTTCAGATTGCAGAGAAAAGAACAATGAACAGCATATCCAACAAGCTAATAATCACGGCTGTCGCATCTATAATTACGGGGTGCTCTGATTACGGATTTGGGCACCCTGGTGATAATATGGCCATGGACTGTTTAGACCGAAACTACCCTGCCGAAACCGTAGAGATGGATCCCAGATGCCAACAGTATGAAGAGACTTCAAGCCTGTTGAATATAATCGAATGGTATAAGCAGGACTGGGAGGTTGAACCTCGGCACAACCACGTGGCTATGACTCCTATCGCCGTTCCCCTCACCGATGACAACAACGATGGAGCCCGAGATGAACTCGATATTCCAGATATTGTACTCATTAGTTATGAGGAAGACCGTTCGGTGATCCGCGCCATTAACGGCAATGACGGTACCCCTATCTGGAGTACAAGCGACACAGGAGTTCAAAAAGAAGGCGGCTTAGCTGGTGGAGACATCGATGGGGATGGGTTGGTAGAGATAATCGCCGTCACGATCCAAAACAGGGTGCTCTGCCTCGAGCACGATGGCTCTGTTAAGTGGACATCTGATGTATTGGGGAGCTCTGTTCCAGAATCCCACGTCTACCCAGCGATTGCCAACATGGACGGCACCGGGCTCCCAGAGATTATCGTCGGCTCCGCAATACTCGATTCGAACGGCAACCTCATTGGGGCAGGTGAACATGGAATAGGAGGATCTGGGTTCGGCGCGACCTCTTTCGCCGCTGACCTAGATCAAGACGGTCAGCAAGAGGTGATAGTCGGGAACGCCCTTTACAACATAGAGGGAGAAACTATTTGGTACAACGGGCAATCCGATGGATACCCAGCTGTGGCAGACCTCGATGGAGACAAGATTCCAGAGATAATAATCTCTGCAAGAGGTGTAATACGAGCACAGAATTCGGCTGACGGCTCGGTGCTCTGGCAGACCGATTTAGGTGGCGGTGAGAGCGGAGCCCCTACTATTGGTGACCTGGATGGAGACGGATACCCCGAGATAGGCGTCGCTAGTAGAAACAGCTACACTGTTTTAGATGGTGATGGAACGATCTTGTGGAGCAACCAGACAACGGAACCATCTGGGCTGTCTAGCGCTATTACTTTCGACTTCGAAGGCGATGGACTCCCAGAGGTACTGCATATCGATCAGAACAGAGTCTGGATCTTTCACGGGCCAAGTGGTGACATTAAGGTTGAGACCCCCGAGCATTCAAGCCCAACCTGGCTGGAGTACGCCATTATAGTCGATGTTGACGGAGACAACGAGGCAGAGATAATCTCACCAAGTGCATCGGAATCTGGCTCACCTGATGCGCCAAACAAGGGAATCACAGCTTTTGGAGCGGTTGAAGACAACTGGAGACCCGGACGTACCATATGGAATCAACACGCATACTCCATCACAAATGTAAACGAAGACGGAACGATTCCTGAGATACCTATCCCCAACTGGCTCTCGTACAACAACTTCAGGTCTGGCGACGTAAACGCGCTGACAGGCTTGGTTCTACCAGACCTTTATGCGACCTACTACGAAGTTTGTGAATTCGAATGCAACCAAGAAAGGCTCGCTGTTTGGGTTCAAGTAGGCAACAGAGGCATGGCGGATATAAATGGCGAAGTACTGGTAGAACTTTGGGCTGATGAGTCTAGCGGTAGGGTTCTACTTGATTCCGTGATCATAGACTCTGGCATTCCAGCAGGGCAAGCCCTCGAATCTATTAAAATGTCAGCGACAGGCGTAAGCTCCATAGAAGATCTACTGGTAACCGTTGATGGGGGCAACTTTGTAGAAAACGACGGAGTCTGGAGAGAATGCGACGAAGAGAACAACGAAGAGATCTGGGGTCACGGCGTCTGTATGCCATAGGTAGCTAACTCCTACCGACCAACCCTTTCTTGACGCGCCTTTACGAGTTCATCCAAATCATCGAGCGCATACCTCTCGACAATAGAGCTTACATTTGCTTCATAGTTTGGATCACTAGCCCAAATAGGCGCTATCTCACGTATAAAACTCCGCCAATCACCACCTGCCGCTAATGCATCGCTGTACCTCTGATCAGTCGCCAATAGAGAGTTGTGACTTCGCAGACTGTCAGACCACGTAGGGTAGATCATAAATTGTGCTGTAGTTCTTTCCATCACCCCTTCTGTAGACTCCATAGTCGGCAGAATTACCCCTGCCCCCTGCCCCCAAGCCTTTACACCAAACAGGTTGTTGAACCTTACTGCGAGACCAGATCTCCCCCAACCGCTCTCTAAGGCTGCTTGAGCAAGGGTTACAGAGGCGGGTATAGAGGTCTCAACAGCGCTAGAAAGAGCCTCTGGCGCGAGCTGTGACAAAAATTCCCTACGGTATCCAGCGGGCCAATCTTGGCTCCGCTGCTCGATCATCAATTGGAGTGCTGCCTGGCTAAGATCACTATCTAGGCTCTCAACAAACAGACCCTCAAGCGAATCGACCTCGGTGGGCAGGATATGCCATTGTTCAACATCCAACAAAATCGCCCTACGTTCTTCATCCGATAGATCGGGTCTGACAACCTCTTCAGTCAACTCAACTCTATCAACAACAGGCTCTGGACTATCCTCACAACCCAAAGTGCACAGACAAAGAGACCATGACCATGACCATCGTAATGCTCTTATTATGCTCAAGACTGAACCTGGTCCTGGCTACCCTGTTGACGCATAGCTCTGACTCCCTCCAAGACTATCCAAACCTCTAAGAACACCACAAGCCCTGAGATTGACAATAACAACCAATTCTCATCTCGAATGAACGAACTCACATTCATTGCCATGGCTATAGATGTCACCAGCCCCAACAATATCGCTGGGATAAATGTAACCAACCATGGTTTACCATCTCTCTTGAGCCACACGGACAAGACAAGCAGCGTGAGTCCTGCAAGCAGCTGATTACCTGCTCCGAACAAAGGCCAAAGTACCAACCCACCGGAACCAGGTCCTTTAGGTGACGCGACTAAAAGGAGCACTAAGGCGCTCCCTACAGCGACTAAACCAGCAACGTATCTGTTTTTTAGGGCTGACACACCGTAAACGTCTCCGATCTCAGCCACAACAAATCTCTGAATACGAGTAGCCGTATCCAGTGATGTCGCCGCGAAGGAGATGACAAGCACTGCTACAACAACCTCACCGACATGAGCTGGTATACCTACTCCACTTAGGAAATTTGATGAGCCAACAACGAATGCACCTATCTTTGCGCTGAGTCCCGCCGCACTATCCCACGAAGCGAAGTGGTCCCCCCAATTATCGGTCATGGCAAACCCAGCCGTAACAGCCAATGTAGCCAACAATGCTAGCGTCCCCTCCCCCAACATAGCCCCGTACCCAATTATTTTAGCGTCGGACTCCTTCTCTAATTGCTTGGATGTCGTCCCTGACGATACCAAACCATGAAAACCCGAGACGGCTCCACAAGCAATCGTAACAAACAGGAGTGGAAACCACGGTTTACCCTCTCCTCCTTCCACCGGAGCCACAGCCTGAAAGGCTGGCACACTCATTGGTGGGTGGACGATTATGAGACCGATCACCAGCGCAGTCAAACCAACCAAAAGCTGGTGAGAATTAATGAAATCTCTTGGCTGTAAGAGTAGAGAAACAGGTAAAACCGACGCTACAAACGCGTAACCCAAGAGCAGGTAGCACCACGTAAGTATCTGATCACCTGATGTGGCACCCAGCCACCGTAGTTGTTGTTGGTCCATCCACTCAGCGTTCTCTGCACCGACCCACACTAAGTAATAGAGTCCGACCAAGCAGAGAAGCGATGGCCAAAGTAGCTGACCTTTCCGTTTTGATACCCACCAGCCCATAAGAACAGCCGCAGGTATTTCAAGGGTTACAGGCAAAACTGCACCATCGAAATTCACAAATAGAAACCCTATTACAAAGGCAAAAACAGCCAATACCATTGTCGTAAGGAAAAATATCAGTAGCAAGAATAATAAGCGAGACCTCGGACCGATCACCGCCTCTGTGACGTCACCTATAGAGCGACCGCCGTGACGAACAGAGATCACAAGGGCTCCCATGTCGTGTACAGCCCCCGCAAAAATCACCCCAAACCCAATCCAAAGAACAGCGGGAACCCAACCCCAAATAACAGCCACAGCTGGACCGACTATTGGCGCGGCACCGGCTATCGAAGAAAAATGATGCCCAAATAAGACGTGACGATTTGTTGGAACAAAGTCTACGCCATCATTCAAGGTTGAGGATGGAGGTGGGTTGGTGTCGTCTAGACAAAACACCTTAGATGCAAGCCAGCCAGCATAGTACCAATAACCAGCGGCGAACATCGCCAAAACAGTCACACACACTACCGCTGAGTTCAAACCTTCTCCCTGTCGTTCAACACCTGAATAGGTTCGCACATGTTGGATAAAATAACAAAGAGCACCTCTATTATGCTAAACATATATCCACAACAAACACAGCTCAAGTGCCATGCATATACTGCTTAAGATTCTATTTTTATCGCTTCTGCTCTCATCATTTGTGCTGGGTGATTTGGTCCTAACGGAGCCAAGTGGGTATCAGACGCTACTCTCACTAATACCATTGGGCTCCACTGTAGTATTGGCGACAGTCGCCTTTATGGCGCTAGCTCAACCAGATACTGTACAGCGGTGGCTAAATGTCGATCCGAATCTGACGAGAGGTGGCTTCTCGGGGCTTAAGCTCAAACTAGGCGTCGCAGGTCTACTTTTTTTAGGGATCTGGTCTTTCGTGGTAGGCGCTGTCCTCGCTACACTTAGAATGTAAAGCCAAAAGTTTAGACCTGTTTATCAGCTAACCCAACGCAACAAACTGAAAACTATATTGACACACGTCACCTAATAGTAATAAACGCGCCATAGCTCATGGCTTCGTAGCTCAGTTGGTTAGAGCACACGGTTCATACCCGTGTTGTCACTGGTTCAATTCCAGTCGAAGCCACCATTTTTTAGTCCCCAGTGCGCTCGAGAGTGCACTGGGGACTTTTTAGTTTTTGAGCCCCAATATGGGACTAAGCAAGCCCTAGACTCCCTAATTTTTTACAGTAGAGAAGGAGCCGATCCTAAAAGGTCTAAGCGCCTCAATATCTAGGGACTGCGCTGGACGACCCAAAGGAGCATATCGGCGAACAGGGACTCCACGATAGGCCGAATAGAGTACGCTATATGTGTTGTCAGTTGAGACAGCTAGTCTCCCCCCATGCTCTGGTGCCACCGGCTCAATAGTCGTTCCAGAAAGAGGAGCACCCCACTCCGCTCTAGACTCTAAAATAGACCCATCAAACATACCCTCTATCGTGTCGATCCACACAGGAAGAGCCCCGCTTGAACCCTGAAGCTTGGTGTTGCCTCGATTCATCCTTCGGTTGTTGTCATAGCCGACGTAAGCCCCCAGCGTCACCATCCCTCGTCTAGAGGGTGCAAACCCCAAGAATGCTGCGTTTCTGAAATCGTTCGTTGTACCGGTCTTGCCGGCCAATACTACGTCGGGAAAGGCTCGATGTGCTCGCACACCTGTGCCGTGCTCGACAACATTCGTGAGAATATCCACAACCATATCTCCAATAGCGCCGTCATCCTTCTCGGTTACCTCTGGGCGGGCACGGTATAGTACATTGCCCCCACGATCTCGTATCTCACTTATCAACATGAGGGGTGAATCGACTCCATCACCATCTCTTCTTTGTCGCATCCCCGTGACATCCCCAGACACATAGTTAACGCTAGGGTAGCGGGTCAGCTCTCCTGCCGCGATCCCTTGATACAGGCTAACCGCCTCCTCCAGAGTGATCTCGACAGCACCTAGAGGCATAGAGAGCACGGGTGGTATTTCCTGTATGACGCCAAGCCTGTTTGCCGTCATTCCAACGTATCGCATAGCCATCTGACGCCTAAAATCTGGATGGTAAATCAAGAGATCTAATGCGTAAAGAGGCTCATTTCCACGCTGCTCCAATAGCCTGTCAAGCGTCGAACGAAGCACGGCGACCGTACTCGCCATTAGACGATTATCGATCCTAAAATCAGATTGAATGTGTAACTCTCCAAGCTCGCCGCCCGACGCTACCCATTCGCCCACTGGCATGAAGCCGTCTGCTAACTCTCCACACGCTAACTCCAAGGAAGTACCCAACACTCGCATGTTGAGGTCGGCAAAGTCTGGCGGAGAATCTTCACTCACTTCTTGTGCGCCTCCCATCCACAGTCCAGACAACAAACTCTTGCGCTTAGATGCGCGAAGCCACTCGCTAAACTCTTCTATTTCTGAGCTACACTCTCTGGCACTAGCCTCCAGACCCAACAGGGTTCCTCGCAGGGATTGTCCTGCCCCAGTAAACCCCCTGCCGTGATGAAGGGAGCGGATCTCTAAAACCTCCCTCTCTACAAACTCTGTGGAGTTGGGTGATGATTCTATTTCTGCCACTACACGGGACTTGGCCTTTTCAAATAGAATCCAAGCCAACCTACTCTGCGTAGAGATAACCCCGAGATCGTCTCTCACCCTAAGGGCATAGTCTCTGTCGGCTTCACCATCGGTCGGCGCGATACCAGTAGCATTAGCCAGGTCAATCAACTCAGCGACCGAGAGCCTATCTATTAGGTGATAAAGTAACCAAATTGACGCCAGATTTTCAGATCTAACCCCAGCCCAAGCCATGGAAACAAAGTCATCGGGCTCATGATCTGGGGAAGGCGAGTACCAAGTGCCCTCGAATGGAAAGACGCCCCTGCGGTTATCAAGGAGGTCAACTGGGCTCCAGCCAAGCTCTAACGCCGCCCTGTAGACAACGCTCTTCCATGTAGAACCCAACTGGCGGCGAGCGGCTGTGGCACGATTAAAATCTCGGTTGGTGTTTCCTCCAACCATGGCTCTAATCTGCCCCTCCTCTGCTACCAACACTGCCCCCTGAAGTTCAGGAGTCCACTCTAGATCACACCTAAACAGTGTGTCCTCACTCAAATCTGTTGGTCTAACTGACACCCTAACTACAACACCCTCACTCAAACCATTTACGATAGAGCTAACGGTATCACTATCTCCACGAGCGTGACGATCACCCTCCCTCCCCCAAGCGATAATGTCTGCGGCTCTCTGTAATCCCTCGCTGTCCAACAGGCAGTCATAGCCACCAAGGTCCAACATTTTACCTTCGTCACTCGAAGACATAACTACGCCCGCTCGAAACTGCCTAGATAATGGTGGGTTATTGAGGTCGTTCCTCGGCGCCTTGCTTTCGTCGAGCACGAAGTCGGATACGGAGCTTCCCTCCATAGCGCTCCCAACCTCTGATAGGTGGTGCCAAAGACCATAAGTCGCCGAACGCTGGGCAGAGACATCCAGAGTTGTAATCACCTGAATACCAGCCGTGGATGGGTTG
>CAWVYO010000082.1:0-12287 GCA_963934385.1 uncultured bacterium | reverse complement strand
CGACCAAAACTGGAACATTTAGTAAACGAGCTAGACGACGAGTTGATCGTAGTGCGCACTGCGCACCAGCGCTCCCATCGAAAGCCAAGACAATACCGGTAAACTGTACTGGTGCCTCTGGAACCAAAATGACCGTAGTACCTATTCGGCGCAACATGCGCTCGACTGCTACACCGCCCTGCCCAAAAATTGCAACTTCTTGATCCTGACCAACAGCCGCGATCAGCAGATCCACTGCCAACGCCCTGTGCAACAAACGGTCAAGTGAAGCCCCTTTATCCATGTGCCGCCTGAATGGTACGTCCTCGGACGCACAAACCTGCTCAACATCAGAGAGAAGCGCCTCCCCCTTTTTTTCAAACCACTGCTCAACCGCTTCAGGCACCAATATTGGCTCAAACCCCATCATTCCAGCTAGGTCTTGAACTATTTTACCTGTGGGTCCTGAGACACTTAAAACGTATAGAGCCTCTATGGTCGACGTCGGCTCACAAGCGTTTGCAACCCTCAACGCGGTAGTGAGCGCAGCCTGTACAAAGGGCGAATCGTCAACCGGGATAAGTATGTTCTCAATCATGGTGAAAACCTACCACGGATATATGTTGCTTGATACCATCTGTTTACTAACTTAGAATGAGACCATCGAGGTTCGTGCTCATATTGGGACCAATACCTCCAAGGAGAATGACATGTCAAAGCTTCTGCTACTTCCCCTCTTGTTAAGCGCCTGTATGCCAAAGGTATTTCCAGAAGACGAAAATCTGCCACTACCTGCCGCGAGGAGCTCCGGTGGAGAATTATCAGTCGATTTTGGCGTGGCGTGGGAAGTTGTTGTAGAGGTACTCGCAGAAGCCGCTCCGATCTCCGAAACGAATGAATCCACAGGGCTTATTGAGACTGGGTTCGTATATGGTCCATCTAATGACGTCTTCACTGCCTATGGTGGGACGAGAATTCCCGAGTCCGCTAGATATCGTTATTTTGCGAGTGTTGAGCCGACAAGTACGGGCTCATTTGTCACTGTTTACGGTCAGCAGTGGGTTGAAAAGGATATGATCTCTGTAGACAGAGAATTTACTGGTGCAATCTACCAATGGATCGAAGTCTCAGCACCGGTATTAAAAATACAGGAACTCTGGAGTGAAATTCAAGAGACTTCGAACAACAGAACCGGCACAAGTCAAGAGTACGATTATCAGTACTGAGGTAACCAACCTAGAGGTCGACAACTCAGCGACATATGGTACCAAGGCTAGTCCCAAACCCGCTTGGCCCACTTTATTTGGAGTCCAACTTATCTTGGCAGCGGCGTTAGTCGGTTCGGTGATATTCGAGAATAACAAGCCCCCTGTAGAAGCACACCAACAGAGGGTGCTTTCTAATAATGACATCGTTCTAGCTGCCAGTACTCTGCAAGCGCAACTTAATGAGGCTCGCTCTAATATTGAGGAGGCTCTATTCCCATCAGGCGAGCGCTTGGCGTCAGACTTTGTCGCTCTACAGGTTCACGCAGCCGACTTATCTCTAAAAAGGCTATCTTGGAACTACCTCCCTAGAGACGGGGCCTTGGTACCAGTTGAACTTACATTTGCAGTAGAGGGACCCCAGTACAACCTGCCTATACTGATTGACGGTCTTTACCGACAAAGACGTACCGTCGAGGTAACCTTCGTGGGGATCGAGGGCGTCTCTGCCGAAAGGGAATCGCCCCTTACTACAATCACACTTCGTTACCACAGACCCCCAAATTCCATTACCGCGTGGCTGGCCCAAACAGCGGCAAACAACGTAATAGGCGGTAATGAGGCAGCCACCTTAGATGCCCTTGATGCAGCAGCCTCACTCGAGTTACACGAAGATTTTCAGGTAGAGCTACCCCTTCTACGTGCCGTGAGCCAACGAAACAGAACCGATGTAATGACCGCGCTTCCAGGTCTGCTCAGGCATCTGCCTTCGAGTGCTCTCTCTTGGGTTGGCATGGAGAGCCGCCATGGAGAACTCACGGTCTTAAACAGCAGACCATAACCTAAGCCTATTTCAGGTGGAACCTCTTCACACCAGCCACGGCCTCGATACGCTGTTCGGCTATAATATTACTCGCTTTGATTGTGCTAATGCCTTCGACTTTAGCTTTGCCGATGATGCTCTTTACAGTCTCAAAAATCTTTGTCGACTGTTCCATAGCTTGGGCTCTAGGGTAGTTCTTAAGCTCACACCAGACGTTGATTAGCCCACCTGCGTTAATCACATAATCAGGCGCATAGGTGATGCCCTTATCCATCAACAGAGCGCTATCTGGCACCTCATCGTCGAGCTGATTGTTAGCTCCACCTGCGATAATAGGAGCATTAATTAATGGGATCGTGTCCGCGTTAATAATCCCGCCAATAGCGCACGGCGCCAACACATCGACATCGAGGCCATACCAATCGTCCGCTTGTACCTGTGTACCACCAAATTTTTCGAGACAACGGTCAATTCGAGATTGGCTAATGTCTGTGTAGTAAAGCTCTGCACCTTCATCATGAAGGTATCGAGCCAGATGATATCCAACGTTCCCACACCCTTGAATAGCTATCTTTCGACCACGTGGATCTGGTGTTCCATAGACCACCTCCAGACAAGCACGTATTCCATGATAAACACCCCAAGCAGTAACAGGAGAGGGATCTCCTGAACCACCAAGGTGCTCGGCTTTGCCTGTCACCCATTCTGTCTCACGGCGAATATTGTTCATATCCTCTACGTTAGTATTCATGTCCTCAGCGGTAATGTAGCGTCCGTTTAATGACTCAACGAACCGCCCAAAGGCCCTAAACAGCTCCTCTGATTTTATGCTCGGATCACCGATAATTACAGATTTACCACCACCCAGATCTATTCCTGCAACGGCCGCCTTGTAAGCCATACCCTTAGATAGTCGGAGTACATCGCGCACAGCCTCCTCTTCAGTTGCATACGGATAGAGCCTACACCCTCCCAAGCCAGGTCCTAAGGTAGTGTCGTGCAGACCTATTATAGCCCGGAGTCCGACATCGTCGTTACGGCAAAACACTAACTGTTCGTGCCCCATAGATTCCATCATATCGAATACGCTCATGAATCCCTCCTACTGGTCAACGAAAGTCTGTGACTCTCGCTATAAAATCTGGAGCGTTCTTATCACGTTTGAGATTTACAAGGTATAATTCACCCCTGCTTAATCACCTGATTTTTCTTATCGTCACTTGGAACCTGCACTTTGAAGCGAGTCATTAATTTACGAAAGTTGGGGCGTTGTTGACCGCTCATTTCGGCAGCACGAGTGATGTTCCAGCCTGTCTCTCGCAAGCGATCTTCCAAATACCACATTGAAAAAGACTCCACGACGACCTTTTTTGCATCGACGTAGTCCATAGTGAGCAGCCTGGAATCGAATGGTGATGCAGCCTGCCCACCACTGGGGCCGTCTAATCTTGGAGTCCCAGGCACAAGGTCGAACAGATCCACTCCAAGCTCGTCGGCTCGAACCAAAACCATCGCTCGGTTTATTATATTTTCAAGCTCTCTCACGTTATTTTTTTCAAATGTCTGGCTTCGTAAAAGTTCGAGAGCCTCGCTGCTAACCGAACGTACGCTCTTGCCGTATTCGGCATTAAATTTTCGCACAAAATAGTAGGTCAGAAGCTGAATATCTTCAAGGCGATCTCGTAGAGGTGGCACAGCAATATTTATTACGTTCAACCTATAATAGAGATCCTCACGAAACGTTCCTTCGTCAATAGCCACTTTCATGTTTACGTGGGTCGCAGCCAAGATACGGCAGTCGATTGGGATTGGCTTACTGCCACCGACTCTGGTGATCTCTCGCTCCTGAAGAACACGCAACAATTTAGCTTGCATAGAGACAGGCATATTCCCGATCTCATCCAGAAACAGGGTGCCGCTATTCGCCTCTTCGAAGAGACCTCGTTTCAAATTAGCCGCCCCTGTGAAGCTGCCCTTTTCATGACCAAAGAGCTCGCTCTCAAGTAGATTTTCAGGGATAGCCGTACAGTTTATTGCCACCCACGGACCCTCATTTTGAGGCGACGCTGCATGAATGGATCTCGCAACTCGCTCCTTTCCTGTTCCGCTTTCGCCCGTAATAAGCACCGGGACCGGCACTCGCGCCACATCTCGGATAAGATCATTCATCTTCAACATAGCCGGACTGTTTCCGATCAATTGCTCTGTCGAGGCGCCCCCGAGTTTGGCCTTTAGACGACTCTTCTCCTCTTTCAGCTCACGAACTTCTAGAGCTTTTCTGAGAATTTGAAAGAATCTACTCGAGTCCATAATTGGCTTCTCGAAATAGTCATAAGCCCCCTCGCTAAGGGCTAGGTACGCAGCCTCTGCGCTACCATGAGCGGTAATGACAATGCATTCGGTCTTTGGGCTTATCGTCCTAAACTCGCGTAGGACTTCATGTCCGCCCATGTCGGGCATACGAAGATCAATAAGCGCGATGTCGATTGAATTATTCTTAATAATTTCAATCCCATCCGCGCCACATGACGCATCCAGAACAACGTACCCCTGACGAGTCAACTGACGCTTCATTGCGCGTCGTATGTTGAGTTCATCGTCTACAACAAGCACCGTCGGGGGCGTAGTTGGGGGAGTTGGCTCACTTTGGGGCTCGGCGCTGTTGTCGCTATTCACTCGCCATCCTTCAAACTACATAACAGTTACCCTTTTTTATAACAGAGTGTCCGCAATGTGATACTCATATTCTTACCATGGACGACGAACTCTTCAAACGCTTTCTCAACGGAGAGCCAGCTGCCACGACTGGTGTGAAAAACCATCTCCGAGCCATAACATCTCGCGTTTTGGCAGCACCTCAATGGAGTTTAAAGGGAGCAGAACAGACAAGGGCTCTGGAGATACAGGCCGCAAAAGAGGCTATGGCATCCCCTGGGGATACTGTATTGACTTGCGCGACAGGGGCACTCTTGGCGAGTACTAACCTAGGTTTAATTGCATTAAGAAGTAGAGAGGCACTGCCAAAAGGTCATCCCGACTCGCTTACTGTGGCGCGCGAGGTGGTTGGTGTTCTAGGAGAACCCGATAAAGGCGCTCTTTTAGAGCACATGGAGCAGTGCGGGACCTGCAATCGACATTTTGAAATGGCTAAAGGTGCCGTAAACGCGGCATTTAGCGCCAGTGCATCACAACAATCAGCAAGAATGGTTCCAGAACCGACAAAAAAAGCCGCGTCGGGAAGGCACCAACATGCAACAGCACCGAAAACTCAAAAATCAAAAAAGAAAGCCGCTAAAAAACCAACTCATAAAGACCTTCACCCAGATATTCTGGCGAAAAGGCGCTACCCCATAATCTCCTCGCTTATGCCGCTGTTTATCTTGGTTGTCATCCTAGGTTATTTTGGGTATTCCAAGACAATCGAAACAGCTGATGAGCGCCTTAGGCGCCTAGCCAACCTGATCTCTGCAGAAATTCCACCGACAGCGTTGGCCGACGACATGGACCCTAGCTCGAGGGGAGCAGCACTGGATATGAGGCGAGGTCACTGTGCCTCGGCGGCGCCGAGGCTCGGGGTGGCATCAGACAACAACCCAAGTGACGCCACGTTGACCTATTACGCTGGTCTGGCACACCTCTGCGCAAGACATGCTGAACAATCACTGCGGTACTTCGAAAGACTCAACACCATAAATGACGAACCATTTTACGGGCAAAAGTGGTGGTACACACAAGCGCTCATTCTAAACAACCGCACTGCCGAAGCTCGCGTCATACTGTCAATCATAGTTGAAGACGAGCACCCCAGGGCTAACAGTGCAGTGCGGCAATTAGCCCGGTTGGACGACGCTGGAATCTAGGGAACCACTCAGTCTGAAGGTGGCTCCATACGGGGGAACCTACCGCTAGATATGTAGGCCCCAAAGAAACCATCGCACTGGGAATCAAACTTACAAAACCTGCAGTTTTCAACCTTCGTAAAATTCACAACGTCGGGAAAGAACAACAGGGCCTCATCAAGCTGATGCTCAGAGTCCACATACCATCGGTTAGACGATCTCCAACAGCAGCGAGAGAGATCCCCCAAGAAACAGGGAGGTAGCCCCTTGATACCGACACTGATCCCCAACGACTCCAAAATCGGGACTGACCTCTGCAAAGTCTTCAGGGCCCCCTCAAACGACGGCAAGGCACCCATTTGATTAGACGGAAAAGGAAACGTTAGTGATATCGAGGCTGGTGGCGTACTTTGCATTGTCGCCACGAGTGTGTCCATTGCCCCAATAGACATGCTCGACAGGGTGCAGTTAATTGCCACTTTCACACCTGCGTGGTTGCATCGCTCAGTTAGCGAGACCGCCTCCTTGAGTTGCTTAGCCCAATCTGTTCTAGCACCGGAAAGCACAGGAACAACTACTGTCGTGATCGAATGAGAAGAGACTGGTAGGAACCTCGCAACCTCATCTACACCAACGTGTAGAGTTGTCTGCTTACACCCGAACGAATCTGCAGCGGCGACAATGTCACCAAGGTCACCTCGCTTGGCTACTCCGATACCAGATAGAACTAAACGGTTAACTGGATGAGTCCTAGGTCCCTTCATCTCCTCTGTGAAATAACGAAGGTTCCTCAACACCTCCTCTGTTGAGAGCGCCCTTGACGGCGACGGTGCACCAGCACGAACCCTTCCCGACAAGGAACGCTGCACCCTTATTTGTAACAGAGTTGGCGTTTCGACCGCCCCAAACGAGGTCCATTTCAGCATTGAGTTCTCCAGTATGCAATACTACAATACTTGGTCAACTATAGGAAAACTTGGTCATGAGCCATCAAATAGGCTCCACTTTCGCTACTACCTTGGCTATGTTGTTACAGACATATTCTTGCACCCACTGTGGATGTCCTTAAAAAGATTACGAGCATGCAATTTTCTGGAGTCTTAAATGACCAATATTTCCAAAATCATATCTCATAAAAATGTACTGTCATTATTTGCGGCTGTGTCGCTTACCATGACATCTGGGTGCACGGTTGACTGGGAATCAAAACCAACCGAATACTGGGACACTGGCAACACCGCACCAACGATAACTGTCACGAGCCCAGATAACGGCAGCACTCTACCGGTAGACTCCACCGTGCTCTTGGAAGGCGTCGTGTCCGACGACAATTCTAACCTCGATGAGATGCTAATTAACGTCACGTCTAGTACCGATGGTGACTTGGCAAACTTCGTTGCCCTCCCCACTGGTGAATTCTCAGTTGAGTTGGAGGGACTCGCTCGTGGCGTTCACAACTTGACACTAACTGTAATTGACGACGGTGGGCTTCAGGCAAACACCGAAATCAGCTTCTCAATGGGAACTAACACTGCTCCCACAGACCCATTTGTGGAGATCTCAACAAACAACCCAACAGTCAACAGCCAGCTTGTGGCGGAGTTAATCGGAGAATCGACTGACGTAGATGGTGATCCAATCACCTACATTTGGAGTTGGACTGTAGATGGCACTCTCCAGGAGGAGTTTACCGAATCGATTCTGCCAGCGGACGTGGTTACTAAAAATCAGGATTGGGAAGTGTCAGTCTACGCAACAGATGGGATCGCTGAATCCGGCATTAGTAGCGACAGCGTGATTATCGCGGACTCTGCCCCAGTCGTTACCGTAGAAATAACTCCTGAGGCCCCTGTAGCGGGTGACAGTCTGAATTGTGCATGGGTGGTAGTTGACCCCGACGGAGACACGATCGACGCAGAAGAGGGCTTGTGGGAAATAGACGGAACGAACCTCGGAGACGCCAGCGTTCCCCTCTCGGGTGTCTTCTCATCTGGTGATCAGGTGGTGTGCGTTGTAACCGCCAAAGCCGACGGTGCCATAACCACGGAGCAAGACATAGTCGTCATCGATGGAGAGCCGCCAATAACTGGCAAACCGACAATTTCAGGCGGACCTGCAGACGAGACCGGCACATTGACTTGTGTTGGAACAGGAAGTGATCCAGACGGAGACGCTTTGACTTATGACTACGAATGGCTCGTAGATGGTTCAACTGTTGGGCTATCCGACCAGTCAATCACCGGGTCTAATTTTTCCAAAGGCGACAGCGTGGTCTGCAGGGCAACTGCACTAGCAATTGATGGAGAAGGGGCTCCCGTAGACTCTGATCCAGAGACGATCATCAACGCAACCCCTAGCCAACCTAGTAGCGTCTATTTGTCACCTAATCCTGTGGCGGCTGGTGACCCCCTCACCTGTAACGTAGCGTTTGACTCTACCGACCCAGACAACGAGACCCTGTCTTATTACTACTTCTGGTTTGACGGATCCTCACAAATCACGGCACTCACTAGGTCGACGTCACCCGTATTTGACACGACCGATTACGCCGGTTCCGATATCAAGTGCGCCACTAGAGCCGAAGACCCTGATGGTGCCTATGCACCAGCTTTATACTCACAAGCTCAGACCATTTTAGCAGGTGGACCATCGACCTATACGGCTACAGACGCCGATCTGGTTATAAGCAGTAGCAACACCAGCGGTAGCTTTGGCAGAATAATTTCGGAGGTCGGCGACTTAGACGGTGACTCATCAAGCGAGCTGGTCATTACAGAGTACGGGGCGGGGATGATCTACGCCTATAGGTCTGCCACATTGTCCGGTGCGTCGGGTAACCTCACCACCAACGATGCTGATTTCAGTTGGAGCGCAGACGCCAGCGACGTAAACCTAGGATCAACAAACGCTATCAGCTACGGTGACGTGGATAGTGACACTAGCAATGACTTTGTTATCACATCCCAGGTCTCGCAGCCTACGGGACTAAACAATCAGGGCGTTGCCTACATCATGCTGTCTGGCGACATGATGACATGGTTGAACCCAGTGATATCGAGCGCTGCACAGATAACTATTTACGGGGATACTGGAGACAAAGCTGGATACGACAGCGCCATAGTCGACCTCTCAGGGGACGGCTTCGCCGAGGTTATTATTGGAGCACCATCCTATGGTACTGGCGCTGTTGGGGTCTTCTTAGGAGATGGACTAGCTGGGCAAAGTGGCGTCTCCATAGCGTTTTCAGATGCCGATTGGCTCGTCACTGGCTCTGCAACAGACAAACAGCTCGGTGAGTCGGGGCTGACCACGTTGCCAGACCTTGATGGCGACGGTTCACTAGATTTCGCCGTAGGCGCTATGGGCTCAGAGGACTCAACAGGAGCTACCACTGGTGTCACATACATAGTGAGCGGAGCTGACCTCGCGGACGACGACGCAGAGAATATTGCGTGGCTGACTATCGAAGGGGCCGCGAGTTTGGACAGCTTCGGAGCCGCAGTCACAAGCCCTGGTGATATCGACAATGATGGTAATCCGGACCTCTTTATATCTGCAACAAGCGCAGATGTCGGCGGCGTTGCTTCAAACTCAGGTGCGGTCTACATGTTCCTAGGGGGTCTTAGCGGAGGAACTATCACAGTAGCCGACGCAGATGCCTCTTGGGGTAGCGACGATGCAAACGCCTATTTAGGCTATTCACTAGCCTCGCCTGGAGACATCACAGGGGACAACGTAAACGATGTCTTAGTGAGCGCTCACCTCGCCACTCCAGGTGAGTCCTATATTCTGTCCGGTGGAGATTACAGCTCATGGCAGGTGAACTCATTAATATCTGACGACATGTGGGCGGGCTTTGTTGGTGCAACCAACAGCGATAAAGCCGGACTTACCTCCACGTTGCTTGACTTTGATGGAGATAGCCAACTCGACTGGGCAATTGGTGTGAGCGGCGACCAAGCGGTTTACTTATTCTCAAATCCATAGCAAAAGACTCAAAGGGAACTTATGTAGCCCAACACTCAAGGGGTATGACCAGAAAAGTCACCTCGAGAACTTCGTTAATTTGTTTAGGAAAGTGAACGTGTCACTAATACTTTTTGCACTCTTGGGGTGTGGCTCGGGCACAGATGCAGAAAGACCCAATACCGCCATCGCTCAAAATGTCACCGGTGACAACTCCGGCTTCTCAAGAGGACCATCGGCACATCCTGCCTTGCGCCTCTTAAAAGACTTAGAGAACGTAGAACTAACGATCGCCACCTCGAACCTTCCGGTAAATTTCGAGGTGCCATCAACACTCGCCCTGGATGGTGACTGGGAGTACGAAGGTCGACGAGGGTCTAGGCTGTCTGTCTGGTCTCACCCCGCTCCTATCACTCTAGAGCGAAGCAGTTACACTCGCCCGCCTGACGGAGTGAGTTTGACTCGCGGTAATCGGGAATTGGCATTCGTTAATCTGCCGTCTCGTTCATCCAGACCTGGGTGGGATATATCTAATGGTGAAATCTTCTACACGACTAGCGATGAGCCTTCCGAGTGGGAGCTAAAACCAACACTCCATTTTCAGAGTGAGATTGAGCACCAGAATAGGTTGAACTTAGATCGGTCAAACATGAGCGAAGAAGAGTTTGTCTCTTATGAGATATCCTCAAATGGTATTACCGAACCCGGGCTATTGCTACCGGCTCCAAGCACTGCTGCATGGACAGTCACATTACCTGACAGTGGTCGTTTCACAAGCTCCATTAAAATCGCGTCTCGCTCAGTCTCGCAAGGGTACCGATCTGATGGTGTGGAGTTCGTTGTCGAGGCCGGTGACACGGAACTATTTCGAGACACTGTATCTCTTGGTGAGATTGTAGAGGTAGACATAGACCTATCCAGCTTAGCAGGTCAGAATACCACTCTCACATTGAAAAGCCTGCCTCTCGGCAACAGCGACTTTGACCACTTAATTTTGGCAAGTCCTATGATCACCTCTCACGAAAACGAATCCCCCCGCCGAATAATAGTAATAGGCATAGACACACTGCGATACGACGCCCTCACCCAACACGGGCAGACACTAGACACATCCAGCGCCCTCAACGAATTCGCCGGGGGTGCCACAATCTTCGAGAACGCCTTAACATCCGCGCCTCGTACCAGACCTAGTTTTAGGACTGTACTTTCTGGACGCTACCCACTGCCAGCAATGAACGCGCCTCAACTTGGGGAGATGATGCAAGAGGCTGGATTTGTAACCGCTGGAGTGACAGCAAACGTGCACCTTGTGCCTCGCTTTAATTTCAACGCTGGAACGGACTATTGGCACTATGAAAACGGAGTAGATGCCGAGGTGGAGATTGATCGAGCTAAGCGTTGGCTCTCGGACAACGAGACCCAGGACTCATACCTTTTCCTGCACCTCATGGACCCTCACGTTTTCTATAGAGCTCCAGCGCCGTACCTAGACATGTATGTCACCTTCCCTCCAGAGAACGTCTCAGAGGACATGAACCGCTGGCGCATCACGTCCATGTCGGAGCGGGGGGAGATCGAAGATGCTGACATGCAATGGTTACGCGGTCGTTATTTCGGCGAAGTAGCCTATATGACGGACAAACTCGCCGAGTTCTTAGCGTGGGTTGATTCCCTAGATGGAGAAAACCTAATAGTCATTCAGTCAGACCACGGGGAAGAATTTTGGGAGCATGGAGGCTTTGAACACAACCACACTCTATATCAGGAGCTTGTCCACGCAGTCCTATGGATCCGTCCGCCAAACGGTGCAGGGCAACGAGTCACCGAACGAGTAGGAACCGTCGATATCGTACCGACGATACTGGATTTTGTAGGTATCCCGCAGGTCGAATGGCCTACTCTAGACGGTGTATCATTAGCACCGCTTATGGATGCTGGCCCACGAGGTGAAGCCTCCGACTCCCTAAGGGAGACCCTAAACGCACGACCGCATCCACTTGGGTTCCTAATGTACGACAGGGAACGGTGGGCTGTTGTTGCCGACGATCATAAATACATAATCCAAACCTATAACGGTGTGGAAGAGCTCTACAACCTCAACACCGACCCACAGGAGCAAATCAACATCATCAACAACGTAGACAAAGGGCGCGTAGACCACTTCCACGAGAGGCTGAGTGCCGCTACTGGGTGGCCTGTAGGGCGAGGGTGGAGGTTTGAAGTACAGCGAACAAGAGGAGGATTCACCGTCGAGTTTTCCGAGCCCGTAGTGGCTCAGATTCTTGATCCAGAGAGCGACCGAGAGAGGCGTGCAAACGTGGAATGGGGCGATACCAGCCAATATTCCGTTGAAGAGATCGGGAGTCTTCACTTCTCAAACGACGGGGCGACGATGCGCTTCGAACCCAGTACTCGCGGACGCGGGGTTATAGGAGTAATCGCTCCTGAAGGTACGACGGCGACTATAGTCACTGG
>CAWVYO010000081.1:0-12330 GCA_963934385.1 uncultured bacterium | reverse complement strand
TGGAGTGAATATCTCTAATGCCGCGAGGCTTGCCGGGGGCTGTTCCTCGTCTGAAAGTAAGATACGCTTGCTCGGGTGGACAGGTGTGAGGTGGTGGAAGTCCTCCACGGAGTGTGCAGAATCAGGTTCTCCACCGTTGATCTCTTTGACCATTATTAGCGCGTGATACCGCTCGTTATCTTTAGGCGCTCTGACTTTCCCTTCAATCAAATCACCAGTCTTCATGTCAAATCGGCGAATCTGAGATGGTGAGACGTAGATGTCTTCTACCCCAGGGGCAAAGTTAGTCTCGTTCTCACGCAAAAATCCGAACCCATCTGAGAGAATCTCTAGAGTACCAGACCCTATTCGGGTTGCAGGTTGTTCATTTGGCGTTCGCACGATTATTTCTGGGCGGTTCATAGGAAGTTCTCAAGGAGGGATTATGCGCGGGTGGGGCTGCGAGAAGCGGGGGGCGTCTAGGAAATATCGATTAGATGCGCGTTGTGGGCAGATTTTAGCTCGTCTGGGTAACCTTTGCACCTTTCATGAAGATCTTTGCCCAAATCACGATGACCAAGTAACTCTGTTTCTTCCTTCGTTTTTACTTTTATATAGACCTTCGTCGGCTAAGGCCAAGAGCCTGTCGGGTTGTGCGTCGGGGCTATTGTAGGGAACGCTTACCCCCCCAAATGAAGCGGTGAATGTCACCGGACCACCCGGTGTTCGGGACGGGTGTCGCTCCATTGCAGCCCTAAGACGCTCAGACACGATTCTTGCTACATTTTCTTCGGTGCCTGGTAGGAGGACTGCGAACTCCTCGCCTCCGAGTCGTCCCACTAGATCTTGTGATCGTATGTTTGACTCAAGCCGCTTTGTTACGTCTTTTAAGACAACGTCCCCAACGGCGTGACCCCAGGTGTCGTTCACCTTCTTGAAGTGGTCAATGTCCATCATCACAAGTGAAACTGTGGAGCCCGTCTCTTTGGCGGAGACAATGGCCTCTTCCATAGCCTCTGTGAACCTCCTCCTGTTTGCCACCCCTGTCAGAGGATCTGTTGAGGCTAGTTTTCGCAGCTTTTGATTTGCTTCTTGAAGCTGTCGGGTAAGCGTCTCTTTCTCTTGCAGCAGCTGTTGCAGTTGCTGCGTTAAGCGCTCATAGTTATCGTTTATAAACAAAAGAGATGTATTAGCCTGTGAGATGAGTTCTTCGTAAGATGGCTGTTCGGTGATGTGAATCTGAAGCTCGGACGCTGCCTGTGTCATCTCCTCGCGTATCTGCTCTACAAGATCTTCTAAGTTTAGGTTTGTTCGTGTGGGGAGGCTTTTTAATATACTTTTAGCGTATCTGACCGACTGTGCTGATGCCTGTGTCTGGAACACATCAGCTACCGCGTCAGCTGCGTGAGCCAGATCTACTAGACGCTTAGAGCGTCTGTCCTTTACGATAGCGTCTCTGTTGTGGTGTTGAACAATTGTCTCAACTAGGTCTGGTGGAAACCGCCAGTTTTTGGCTATGGTCTCAAACATTTTGGTGTGATCGCCACCGCATATTCTGCGCTCTTCTTCTATTCTTCTATGGCCAATTAGGGTTCGTATCTCTTGAAGAGCCGCAGAGCGTTCTGGGTAAAGATAAGCCAAGAATAGAACTCCAATATCTTGGATTAGACCTACTGTAAAAGCTTCTAATGGGTCCTCGTAACCAGCGGTGGCGGATAAGATTTGACAGGCAACCCCTCTTCTAAGGCTGTCTTCCCAGAATTGGTTACCATCAAAGTCTCCTAAATCTAGTGTAGACGTAGCATTTCTCACGGCCTGTGTGACGGCCAAATTTCTCACGGATCTTGCGCCCAGCTCTATTGTGGCTGATTGCACAGTGCGTATCTCTTTACCCATCCCAAACCTAGGACTATTGGCAGCTCTAAGAAGGTGGATAGTAAACGATGGTTCACGCGCCACCATTCTAGATAATTTTTGCAGCGACACTTCTGGATCCCCGGCTGCCTTAACTATAAGAAATGCGCCTGATGGCAGCGATGGGATGGTTCTTCCCGAGCTACCTGTTGGTGATAGTTCATTGTTTACCTTCACCATAGTAGGGTGGTTCTCCTAGAATTGTTCGAGTGAGAATAAATGAAGCGGAAGACTCGGTATCTTGCGATAGGTTGAGTCTACCTTTCATTATAGATAGATTCAATCGCCACGTTAAATTTAGAGGCATTTGCGTGGGACGAAATGTGCTTTTCGGGCTATTTGCCAAAACCTACGACGAGATAATTGGGGGCTATACCTATGAAACTACAATTTAGTCCCTTGAGTGCACTTGTTCTTTGTAGCTTTATGTCTGTCGCAGAGGCGGATCCACTGCCTCAGGTGAGTCGTGGCGCAATGTTGCTCTCTAGCCAGCAGTATGTTCAAGCCCTGGCTCAATATGAAGAGGCCTTTGAGATACGACCAGACTCGGCACGAGTAGTATCGGGCTACGTCAATGTGCTTTCAGAGTTGAATAGATGTGATGAAGCCTTGAATTTGCTGGAGCCTCGCCGGGGTAATGTAGCAGTGAACCTTGAGACATCTACAGCTGTCGCCGCATGCTTCGCTCGCCTTGGCGACTATGCAGAGGCGGTGTACTGGAAAGAAGAGGCTGTTTTTTTGGGAGAATCCACTCCTAGGGCACTCTCACTATTGGCTCTTTTTCGCTATCGTCTAGGTGACATCCAAGGGGCGCAGTTGGCTTTAGATGAAGCCAATGAAAATGACCCACTCTCGCCGGCTATATATGTAGCGAGGGCGACAGTCGCGATCGGTATAGGGAGACCGATGGAGGCGACTGAGATTTTGGACGAACTCGACATTATTAGAGGGAGTGAGGACCAGATCTCAAGATTTTTAAGGCTTCGGGCAATGTTCGACATGCTGGGTGGCTCTCCAGAGGTCTCTGCCTTCAGTATAAAGGTGATGCGACAAAACATGAGGTTTCTCCCGGCTGTCTTGTTGCGAGCTGAGTTGTTGCGAAGAGATGGAGATTTTATTGAAGCGAGAGGCCTTATTCAGCGACCTTGGGTGAGGCGATCTAGTAGAAGCGGTGTGCCGATATTCAAAGCTCGCTTGGCTGTTGATATGCAAGAGTATGGTCGTGCTGCGGAGCTTGTTCAAGATCTGTTGGGGGGCAACGGCTTAGATCCTGAAGTGTTGGCTACCGCTTGGTATTATCATCATAGAATAGGTAATACAGAATTGGCAGCCCAGTATGAGGAACTATATTATTCTGTTCAGCCAAATGAGCTTCGCCACCTAGAATTATTAATCCCATAGTGGGTTTTGCGAGCCGCAAAATAATTAGAGAATAAAGTAGGAGAATGAGATGAAAAGAGACTTTACGACGAAGATCACGCCTGTCTCTAGGGTGTTGTTGATTGCGGCGTTAGCTGGGTGCGGCGGTAGCGACAGTGTACAAGAAGTAGAGGCTCAGCCAGAGCTAGCGACCCCAAGACCTAATGTAGTGCTAATAACTCTAGATACTACCCGAGCGGATAGAATTGGAAGCTATGGGTATGAAGCGGCGCGCACTGAGACCTTGGATACCATTGCCGCCAGAGGAACTCGTTTCGCGAACGCATATGCTCCCATGCCGCTTACTATACCTTCACATGCGACAATGTTTACGGGGTTGAACCCATACAATCATGGAGTGCGGTCTAATAGTACAGCGGTGCTACAGGATGATTTCACCACATTAGCGGAGGTTTTACAGGGTACTGGCTATAACACAGCCGCTTCTGTTGCAGCATTTGTTACCAGTGAGTCATGGGGGTTTAGCCAGGGGTTTGATGTTTACCTCGATGATATCCCTAGGAATCCAGCTCGGAGTGGTCGCAACGAGTGGAAAGAGGAGCGTTCTGCGAACTTGGTTATCGACGATGCGTTGCGTTGGTGGGAGCATGGTAGGGATGATGAAAATAGCTCATTCCTGTGGGTTCACCTTTTCGATGCGCATAAGCCACTGGTGCCGCCGCCAGAATATTTGGGGGAGGGAATCAGGCCTTACGACGCAGAGATAGCCTATGTTGATGATCAGATTCAACGGTTAGTAGATGTGATCGGTGAGGAGGATACGATCTGGGTGATTGCAGGAGACCACGGTGAGGGGCTCGGTGGACATGTGGAGACGGAGCATGGTCTATTCTTGTACAACGGGACTCAAAGGGTACCGTTTTTTATGGCTGGTCCAGGAATTGAGGCTTCGGTTGTAGAGGAATCCGTTGGTTTAGTCGATTTATTGCCAACCTTGCTGTCTGTACTGGACATAGAGGTACCAGAAGGGCTTGATGGGACCGTGCAGCCGGGAAATCCACACCCGATTTACATGGAGACCTACCAGCTTTTGGAGCGATTTGGTTACTCTCCACACGTGGCTGTCGTGGATGGACCTTGGAAGCTAATAGATACACCTCGTCCTGAGCTCTATGACCAGACTGCAGACATACGCGAAGAAAATAATCTAGCTGAGTCAGAACCCGAGAGAGTTGAGTCCATGAGACAGCTCTTGGTGGATTTCGCAGCTTCTCCTCCTGGAGAGGCGTCACAAGAGTTTGATCCAGAGACTTTGGCTCGCCTCGCTGCCCTTGGATATGTCAGTGGTGGTGAGATGGCGGAGCTAGAGGGGGCACCTGACCCCAAGGACAGAATGAACGTTATCCGTTTGTTGCAACAGGCTGATAGGGCGAGAGGGAACGGTGAAGGTGAGCGAGCCGATGATCTGCTGATCGAGGCACTCGGGGAGGACCCAGCGTTAATAGAGGCGAGGCTGAAATTGGTAAGATCGCTCACGGAATCGGGAGATTTGGAGCGGGCTCGGTTCTATATAGATGAGGCTATGGAGCACCGTACATCTATTATGGTGTTGCAGCTTGCGTCTATGGTTTACGGGCGCCTTGGTGACCATGATGCGGCATTCTCCTTTGCAGAACAGGGGGTTGATCAAGAGCCAGATAACCCTCAGGCCGTCGAGTTACTGCTTACGGCTATGGTGCGACAGGGGCAGTACGCCGAGGCAGAAACCATAGCCATTGACTTCTTAGATAGTCATCCAGATTCTGACAGTATTGCTGGCTTTATTGGTATTGTGTTAGCCGAGCAGGGTAGATACGAAGAGGCTCAGTTATTGCTTCGTCAAGGCATGAAGTCCACTTTCCCAAGGCGTAAGATGCGCCAGCACATGGCTGTGATAGCTAATACTGCAGGTGAGCCACTGGACGCCATTGCGTTGTTGCGAGAAGAGCTTGTTGATTACGCTGACAATGATACTGCGAGGCAGTTTTTAATTAGACTGTTAGAAGAAGAGTTGCTTTTTGAAGAGCAATTGGAGCAAGTTGAGGTGATGCTGGGGCTACATCCTGAGGACCCTAGGCTTCATCACGCCAAGGCCCAAGTTCTGTTTAATCTCGAAGATATGGATGGTTGTGGATCCGTGTTGGAGGGAGCTTTAGAGAGATTTGAGGGTCACCCTGAGTTACTTTTGCTGAAGGCCAATTTGTTAATGGCGAGAGGTCAGAGTGATGAGGGACATGCTGTTTTTACTCAGGCACAGACAGCTCTTCAAACTAGAGAGGCCGCTAGAGCCGAACTGTCTAGCGCAGTCGAAGCAGCCTCGGGCGCCTCGACTGTCGATGAGCCGGCTCAATAGGGGCGCCGGATAAGCCAGTAGGACTGCACCCTTTATTGTAGGGACAATAGGTCAGAAACAAGAGAGCCCCCAGTCGAACACGTCGATTGGGGGCTCTCTTGTTTCTGCGGTAGGCGGGTACGTCCACAAGTCTTCCGGCTGCCTAGTATGTGTAGCAGTAGAGGCGTTATACTGTCGGTTGCCGCTCAATAGGTTCACTGGATAGGGTCTGTAGAGCTATGTGTACTTTAGGGTGTTTAAAAGAAAGAGCCCCCAATCGAACATGTCGATTGGGGGCTCTCTTTTACTTATTGCAGGCTGTTCAGCCTACAAGTACTACGACTGACTAGTATGTGTAGTAGTAGAAGTATTGTCCATTGATTTCGTAATCAATAGTCATTCCATCACCTTGTGGGGCTACTGTAGCGTAAGCAACGGCGAACCATGTCGCGTCACCTGGGTAGTAGTACATAAGAACGTCGTTATAAGTCGTATCATTCATTTCTGTTGTCGGAGCGAAACCCCAACCTACTGTTCCAGTCTCGCCAGATTGATCAACTGCACCAAAGGTGGCACAACCGTCGCCAGCAGCCATACTGTCTGACATTGTTACGTCAAACGCGAAAGAGCAGTCGTCACAACCAGCCAATGGAGTTTCTGACAACATTGTGTAGGTCTCTGTACAAGCGATAGTGCCTTCATTGACGTTGTAGTATGTAAAAGACTCGTTACCGTCCCAGTCTGTGTAATCCGTACCATCGTTGTTTACAGTGGCTGATCCCTGCCAGAAGTAAAAGTAGAGCGCAGTGTCATCACCAGTAGTAGTAGTAGTAGTGTCGGTAGTATCTGTAGTATCAGTAGTACCAACGCTTGTGTCTGTAGGCTCGTCAGTCTCGTCAACTTTAGATCCACAGCCAACAAGTGTGAGGCTGAAAGCACCGATAAGTAGTGCCGTGTTTGCGGTAAAGGTCATTTCGAAGTCTCCTTCTAGAGTGTTATTATATGGGCCAAATGACCCTGATAGCCCGCGCACTATAGGTGATGATAAGACCTACCGCAACTACAAAATGCGAGTTTAATACCTGTATTTTGCTATTGTGCGGGAATTAGCAAAAAATACGCCTCTCACAACCAAAAAAAGCTATTTTAAGTTGTGAGAGGCGTAGATAAAAGTCTGTTGGATTACGACGCTTAGTTTGTACCGCGGTCTGTTCCTACACCAGCGATAGTCCCGCTGTTTAATCCACCTTCAATATCTTCCGCGAGGTTTTCAACTCCCGCTTTGAATGGATCCAGGAATACATATGCCGCAGCGACAATGGCGATAACAACCACCGAAATAAGTAGCATGTACTCTACTGTACTCTGTCCCTCTTCCTCATTAATAAATCGTTGTAATAGATTTCTCATAGCGCTCTCCTTTTAATAGTTGATTCTAATAACTGTCATCAGTTGAGTAATAAGCAATCTCTGTGCCAGATATTATTTAGCCTAATTTCAGGTGTTTAAGTTGCCCGCGACATTAAAGTTTGTGGCGCTACTACTCAATGTGGTCCAACATAGACGCAGTAAAGCCCAGCTGGGACATTTATATCTCAGCTGGGCTCTATAAGTTTGCTAACTGAACTATTAGAGCTCGAACTTGATGCCCTGCGCTAACGGTAGGTCAGTGCTCCAGTTGAGCGTATTTGTCTGGCGTCTCATATAGACTCGCCAAGCATCACTACCAGACTCACGGCCTCCTCCGGTCTCTTTCTCTCCTCCAAAGGCACCGCCAATCTCAGCACCAGATGTTCCGATGTTGACGTTGGCTATCCCACAGTCAGATCCACCAGCGCTGAGGAACTTCTCTGACGATCGGAACGAGTCTGTGAATATAGAGGAGGACAGCCCTTGAGGAACATCGTTTTGCCAGTGGATGGCGTCAGCTAGATCCTCGTACTCGAATATGTAGAGGATCGGAGCGAAGGTCTCGTGCTTGCAGATTGCCATATCAGGCGTTGCCTTTATGATTGTTGGCTCCACAAAAGATCCGCTTCTGTTTAGCACTTTACCACCGCATAGAAGTTCTCCACCCTGGGCGACCGCCTCTTTTACAGCCGCTGAGTATTGTTCTACTGAGTCTTGATCGATCAGTGGACCCATGAGGGTGTTTGGGTCGAGTGGATCGCCGATGCGCACCTGACCGTAAGCATTCACGAGTTTTGTTGTGAGGTCTGCGGCAATAGATTTGTGGAGGAACACTCGGCGAGTAGATGTACACCTCTGACCCGCGGTTCCAACTGCTCCAAATACGATTCCAGACAATGCGAGACTCATGTCAGCATCTGGTTCAACTATTATAGCGTTGTTTCCGCCCAACTCAAGTAGGCTCTTCCCAAGGCGTCCCGCCACTGTTTTACCTACGTGACGTCCCATTCGGGTCGATCCTGTGGCTGAAATAAGTGGTAGTCGGCGATCATTTATCAATGTCTCGCCTACATCTGCGTCAGCTCCGATGATGAGGTTGAATACGCCACCCCAGCCGTGCTTTTGCATGACCTTATCGATGACTTTGTGTGTAGCAATGGCGGTCAACGATGCCTTTACAGATGGTTTCCAGATTACAGTGTCGCCGCAGATGGCAGCCAACATGGCGTTCCATGCCCACACAGCGTTTGGAAAGTTGAACGCCGTGATTACGCCAATGGGTCCAAAAGGGTGCCATTGTTCGTACATGCGGTGTCCTGGTCGCTCCGAGTGCATCGTGAGACCATACAGTTGTCGCGAGAGACCTACAGCAAAGTCAGCAATATCTATTGACTCCTGAACCTCGCCGAGCCCTTCAGCCAGAATCTTACCCGTCTCTAGTGAAACGATAGCGCCAAGATCTTCTTTGTGCTCTCGCATCGCGTTCCCGCATTCGCGAATAATATCGCCTCGCTTAGGCGCTGGTACGTGCCTCCACTCTTTAAACACTCTTTGTGATTCAGAGACACAAGCCTCATAATCATCAAGAGATGCCATGTGTACACCAGCGAGTACTTCGCCTGTTGTTGGGTTGGTGGAGTTAACGATCGCGCCGCTCATATCAGAGGTGGCACCAGCGTACAGTCCTGCATTGTTGGGGGTGATCCCCAATCGTGTGAGTAGATCAGACATTATTCTCTCGTTTTTTATGCTTTTTTTAAGCTATTATTTTGAAGTCTACCGATTTGCCGCCAACGGTTATCTTAGCCTTCGCGCCAGAACCAGTGATCTTAAACGGTTGACCACCGAGCTTCTTGATAACTTGCATTGTCACTTTGCCGTTTGAGGCTAGCCCTTCTGGACCAACGAGACCTTCTTGAGCTCCTCGTCGCCAAACTTGGTAGTGCTTGCTGCAGAGTCCTTTAGAGCGGTGTGTGCCGTTACAGCCCTTCACGTTACACCCAGCATCAGCTTTGCTAGGGCGACCACGCTTCTTTTCCGAGGTCGCTGCCTTTGCCTTAGCCTTAGCCTTCTTCGGCTCGGCCTTTTTTGGAGCTGCTTTCTTCGGAGCCGCCTTTTTTGCTACAGTCTCTTTCGCTACAGTCTCTTTCGCTACAGTCTCTTTCTTTGCTTTTGCGGCCGGTTTGCCCGCAGCGGAAAGGGTGTCAAGAGTTGACTGTATATCAGACATCTTGCCAGCCATTTTAGAGAGCTCAGATGTTAGGCTTGAAATCTCGCTTCTCAGACGAGCAACTTCTTGTGGTGAAGCTACACGTTGCTGGCGAAGTACTTCGTCTACAATCTCCCGTACAGGTGCTTCTACAATGCGTGAAGCTGGTCCAGCCACTAATCCTGCCACCATATCTAGAATAGCCATCTCGTCCTCCTTAAGTTTTGAGACATCTATTCGAAAAAAAGGATTAGGTCAACAGTTGATGTAGGTTTAAGTTTAGTTCATGCTGGAGCAAAGCACCCAAAAGATCCAACCTGTAATTTACGTATGGGTTCGGCGCCCCTGAGATCTAAGATGTTTATTGTTGTTGGGCTGTCCTGAGGCGTGTCTATTGCGTGTCCTGCGAAGATTAGGTAGCGTCCACAGGGTGAGACAAGTTTGTGTGAGTCAATAAATTGGTCAAAGAAGTGGAAGTAGTAAAGCATTTCTTTTGATGGCCAAAATCTAACCAGTTCTTGAGGTTTCTCGTTAGCTCTAACAGTGTAGAATGCTAAGCATTGTGCCTCTTCCAGCATGCGAACATATATGAGTTGCTGACCACTGTCAGACCACATGAAACACAGGAGGTCGTCTTCAGTGAGTCTGGTGCCTTCACCTGTATCTAAATTAATAAGTGTTGCACCTCGGTACGGTACTGCTCCTGCCCCAGGAGAGCTTGAAAAGACGACAGAATTGACACTTTTAGCCGGTGCTATTGCTCCTAGCCCCTCGAATTCAAGGAGTACCTTACTGTCGCCTTCGATTGTGTCGGAAAGCAATAAACGTTCGGTTCCGTCCATGTGTTCAACGTGAACTACTGAATCATTAATATATACAGGACTACAGTATCGGCCAGGACTATTTGGGAAGATTTCATCGGGGAGTTTCCCCATGCTGTCCCGGGCGACTAATTGATTGGACTGTGGTGAACCTGGGGTGCCAGAGTGGATGAAAATTTGTCGCCCAGCTTTTCCCCATGAGAAAAATAGCGGAGCTCCTTGGTGTAGTAGACGCATGGAGCCAAGCTTGTCCAACTCGCAATAGGCCAGCTCCAATTGTGCCTCGTCCCTTTGTAGAAGCACGGCCAGACCGTCACCGGTAGGCTGCCAGTTCATGAAAATGGGTATGCGACCAGGGGAGCGCATTAATTCGTACTGCTTTAGACCATCCACGTCCACAACGTGTACTTCGACGCTTTGCTCTGGGTTACGGCTTGCAGGTATCTGAAAACATGCGATCTTGTCGCCCTTAGGGCTCCAGCATGGCCATGCGTATCCCTTGGCGGGTAGCTCGGGTTTACCCCAAATAAGTAGGGGGTTGTCGGCCAATGAGATTGTGAGCTGTTTGGACTCTTCTCCGTCGATATTTGAAATGTGAATTTGCCTGTCAAATCCGACATAGGCGATGCGAGGTGTCATGTGTGTTTAGCCCCCAACCAGTGCGTTTATTGTGAGTGCGTGCATTGTAATGGCAAGCGCCGTGACAATCACAGAGGTCACTGGTGTAGTGGAGAGGGATAGGGTCGCGGTTCTGTTGCGCCTAAGTTCCCAATTCAATTCGGCCCTCATGGGGTGTGTTAGTTCCGTCTGCTTTAGAGTTTGCATATGGGCTATGGCGTTTTCAGTGTGGTTACCAAATGTAGCAAGTGATGTTGCCACGGCTCCAAATGCCCATAGGGCCACATGCCACGCTAGTAGACCGTTTGTCACACCGTAGGCTGCGAAGGCTAGCTCGACCAAGCCGGCTAAGAATAGAGGCACACCGAGCCATCTTAGGCGCAGGTGTATTTGAATACATCGTCTTGTTAGCATTGTGTCTGGATTGCGCTGCTATTTCATCTGATTTGCAACACGCGAGAGCTCGCGGATACTGGTGATCTCCAGTAATTTACCCTTAGTAGCGAACGATGCGAATTGCTTTACGTATCTGAACTTTTCACCCATTTTGTAGGCTGATCCCCAGAAATCGTCATACTTTTTTCTGTTGAATTTTCTTACGAAACGGTCAGACGCTAGGGTCTGTACAATTCCCTTTGGCATGTTGTTGAACAGAGCCAAGAAAAACAAGAAATTCAGATAGTTACCCTTTGGTGCGTGAAAGGAGGCCCTGTAGATCTCCTTAAACTCGTCGGTAACAAACCCGTCTTCCATCGCCTTGTGATAGAACTCTGTGCCTGGATAGAAAATAAGCGAAGAAGGCAGCAGGTTGTACGGAGGCGGCAAGGTACATATTAGCCTCAATCCCTTCAGTATGTCTTCCGTGGACTCCCAAGGGTTGTCCAAAATAAAGTGATAATCTGGGACTTGAATGTAGTCCTTGTATTTTGAGATGATATTTACTGCTTTTAGGAGTTGCTCATTAGTCATTCCGCGCTTGTACATGCGCATTGTTTCTGATGAACCAGTCTGGATTCCCAGCTCTGTAAAGCAGAGTCCAGCCTCTATCAGAGCCTTGTACTTTTCTTCGTTGATTGTCGCGGGAGAGCATTGCGCCCTGAACGGCATTCCTACCTCTTTCTGCCACACAACGGAGAACTTTTGGATCTCCTCTGTTGAGGTTGAATAAAACACATCGTCTTGGAAGTGAATGATTCCGATCTCTGGGTATCGACGCATTATCTGCTTTACTTCTCCGACGAGGTGCTCGACAGATCTTCGGCGTAGGTAGCGTTGCCCTTTGTAGAGGTCATGGTTGAATGCCACTCCACAATAGCTGCACTTATGCGGACAGCCACGTGTGATCATCGTCTTGTAAGAGATCCTAAGATCCCCGTTTCTGTCTGGGTATGTTGGGATTAGTTTTTGGAACATCTCCCAATCAATTTTCAGAAGTTTATCGTGTGTCTCTGGATCCCAAGTCCAGTCATCCTCCAGGTCCCAATCCTGATAGGGGAGGGTGTCGAGGTCTTGAACGAGAGGGCGGTGGGGGTTTGAGACAACGCGTCCGTCTGGGCGTTTAAACCACCAGTTGCGAACGTCGTAGTGGTCTTCGCCGGCTTCTAAGCGATTTACCAATTCTAAAAATG
>CAWVYO010000080.1:0-12378 GCA_963934385.1 uncultured bacterium | reverse complement strand
TCAAGGTGAGAACAAGAACCCACTAGAGTGTAATGTCTTAGGTCATTTCGAATTCTACGGAATAACACCTCGCCCCGCAGGAGAGACCGTCCTGTCGGTCACCTTTAGGTACAACGCAAACGGGATCGTAGAGGTAGAGGCGATGGACGTGGAAACGGGACAGATTCTGCCACACAGGCTCTCTACCTCAAATCAGACGCTTAAGGATCTCGCGCAAAACCGTTCGTTCGCCGAGGTTCTTTTACTCATAGACTGTTCGGGCTCTATGTATGGTCCATCAATGACCGCTGCCAAAACAGCCGCGATGGGTTTCGTTGAGCGCACACTCGACCAAGGGCACTCAATAGGTGTGATAGCCTTTCCAGGAGGGCTGATGACTGAACCAACAAAGAACAAAGAACAGATCTTCACTGCCATTAATAGTCTCCGTGCTGTCGGATCGACCCCTCTAGCCGAGGGGATAGAGATGGCAAACTCCCTCTTCACCAAGAACGGAGCTAACAGAGTTTTAATAGTATTGGCTGACGGTCATCCGGATCTACCAGATAGAGCCATGGTTGCCTCACAGGCGTTGCGAACCGATGGTGGGCGCCTGATAACGGTAGGAGTGGGCTCTCATGTTCAACCTGATTATTTATCAGCATTGGCGTCTACCCCAAGTGATTACCACCACTGTAAAGCAAATATAGAACTCGAAGAAACCTTCATTAACCTGGCTACAGAACTGCACAGCATGGAAAATTGATGACACAACAAGAACTCACAAAACACGCCTTTGACGCACTCTATAAAGAGCTACAGCAATACAAAGACGGCTTTCTTCACCAGGTTGAACGCCCGTTACTGCTCGACTTGATATTGTTCTACGACTCCATGAATTGGTTCTCTCAAAGCGTTGACCGAGGCGACATGGATGAAGCAGCCTTGGCTGATTCCTTCCAATTTCTAATGGACGAGTTGTTGGAGCTGTTGTTTCGTCGGGACGTACACCCAATGCAACCATCTACTGAATTTGATCGCACAAAACACACGGCTGTAAGAACAGTCCCCTCACCTTCCAATACAATGAATAGGCGAATTTCTAGGGTACTAAAGCGCGGCTTCACCCAAGGCGAGAGAATCCTGAGAACCGAAGAGGTCGAGATCTTTAGCGACCAATAGGATCAACGGATACAGAAATGCCAGACATCACAAAAAACATACCAATGGACGAGGCAGGAGTCGTAGCGGGAATAGATCTAGGTACGGTCTTCTCAAGTCTCGGCATTTTAACCGACACAGGAGATGTACGTCTTATAGCGAATGCCGACGGCAACACGCTCACACCTAGTGCATTGTATTTCGAAGACACCACAAAGTGCTATGTCGGCGAAGAAGCGCTTGAAATGGCGCACATAGAGCCATGGAACGTCGTACAGTTTGTTAAGTCACACATGGGTGAAGCGGATTTCACTCTGGAGTTCCACGGTCGTGAATGGACGCCTCAAGAGCTCTCCAGCTTAATAATTAAGAAGCTGATCAATGACGCTGAGCTAGAGATTGGACAAAGAGTTCGGGCTGTTGTGATAACTGTTCCTGCAAGCTTTAACTCCGCTCAGCGCCTAGCCACACAAGAGGCCGCCCAACTTGCGGGAGTCGAGGTTCTAGAGGTGGTTAGTGAACCAAACGCTGCAGCGCTCTCGGTGAGTCAACCTCGAGGAACCAGCCACATGGTTTTTGACTTGGGAGGCGGGACCTTCGATGTGACAATAACAAAACGAGCCGAATTGGGACAAATCGCGGTCGTAGCATCGTCTGGTGACCCCAATCTTGGCGGAAAATCATGGGATGACCTTCTTGTCACCGAGGTAGCGACTCTCTTCCACACACGCACAGGAACAGATCCTCGAGATACTCCAGAGAGCTATCAAGACCTTCACCGTTCATGCCTGAGGGCTAAAGAGGCCCTAACTACCCGAACGATGGCCACCCTGTCTGTTAGCCACGAGGGCTTTAGAGAGACCATAACAATCACACGACAAAAATTTGAACAACTTTCCATGGACCTTATTGAGCGGTGTTTGAATAGTTGTGAGAAGGTTTTATCAGCGGGAAAAATGACCTGGGGTGAACTGGATAAAATCTTACTTGTCGGAGGCGCTTCTCGAATGCCTATGATTGCCAATGCAATCAAGAAGCTAGCTAAGAATGAACCGGACCTGCACCCTGATCCAGCGTCAGCAGTTACAATTGGCGCCGTAATCGTTGCTTCTGGTTTTTCCAGAGCCGCGAACAACTACTCCGATGACACGGTGATTAGTGATTTACACCAAAATATTGGAACTAAAGTCATGGATGCGACGAGGCACTCACTGGGTATTTTAGTAATGGACGGTGATTATAGAGAACGCTTTGTTGAAATGATCGCACCAAACACCGTAATTCCCGTCGAGGCTAAGGGACGCTTTGCATACGCATACGACGGAATGACTTCAGTGCAGGTGAACGTAATAGAGAGAACTGACAACTCAACTAAATCCGCTGGAGACATAGTCGGCACTCTTCACCTAACAGACCTTCCCTCTAGACCTAGGGGCACACCTATCGACGTAGTCTACCGCTATGGAACGGATAGAATACTTAAAGTAGACATAATTGACGTGGAAACTGGTGCTGGAAATATGGCCACTCTAAACCTAAGAGGTGTCTTGGGCGACGTCATGGAAGCCAAGAGGGCAGATATTGCTATGACGGTCATCGGTTAAGGAAACCAAATGGAACACATTTATACTGCGCTTCATAATACGGCAGTGTCTCTTGGCGCTACGGATCTGTTCGACTATCTGAAGTTGACCGGCGAATGGACTGTCAATGAGGCTGAAGACGCTGTCGCGAAAAGGCGAAAATGGGCTCAAGGACAACGCTCTAATCCGAAGTTTAGCGATGAGTCCAAATGGTTTATTCGAAGCGTATCGGAAATTACCGAAATTATAAAGGCTCCTGCAACATATACGGGCTTCGTTCAAAGCTTAAGCGCAAAGGAGCCAAACAAGGTCTTCGTAGATCACTATGAAAATCTTGGAGTGTCGCCATCTGCATCCGTCTCCGAGATCGAACAGGCGCACCGAGAAAGATATCGTGAAACCAGAACCCTTCTACAGAGTGAGGATTCCCATCATACTTACAGAGCTCTAGACGAAGCTTGGACAGTTCTATCAAACCCTTTAGCCAGATCAGCCTACGACGTGACACACCGCGTCTCTGCTGGGGTTGGTTTAGGCTGGGACGTTGACCAAGGTCACGAGCGAAGAGCGGAGGGTTTTCTTGGACCACACAGCGGCCCAAGCTTCCACGAAAACTTTCAATTCCCAGGTGAAGAGCAACTTCGCCGAAAAGTCAGCCATGGACCCAATTACCGATTTAGCAAAAGCGCTGCTACCCTGCCTATCTTAGGTACCCCTACCACCATTACGCTAAAGGTAAAAAAATCTGGATCTGGGCAACAACCAGCACGTCTATTTACGGACTCTAAGTGGCTGCGAGTATCACCAACTCATATTGATCCTTCCGCAACCTCTCAAACAATTACGCTGACTTCATCCCCTCGATTCATGACATCCAACAGGGCCCTCGCCAAGCTCACATTAGAGACGGCTGATAGGCAGCGTACATCTGTAGCCATAACTGGTAAAAGAACTGTTTTATCTTCAATTTCTCGCCGGACAAGAGCGTTTATTATTCTGTTATTTGGTGCCGGGTTGATCTGGCTAAGCCAACAAACACAGACCACATATTTGGAGACGCAATTAGAATTAATAATGACCCCCGAAGCCTCTTCTATCTACCTTGACGGAGTAAACGTTGGCGGAGGTTCTGCGAGAACCTTTACAGGAGTTCCCCACGATACGCCCATTTCAATTGTAGTTGAATCACCCAATTTTGAGACATGGCGACAACGAGTTATTGTTACCGAAGGCTCAGAGAGAACCGTTGAAATAAATCTTCAGAGTGTAGAGCAGTGAGCGATATTATGGGAAAGGCCGACCGTGCCATGAACGAAATATTGGACCAGGCGGAGATGGCCCTGACAAATGGACAACCGGTTGAGGCCGAGAGAATCTGTTTGGACTTCTTATCGCAGAACGACCGTTCCGGTCACGCTCGGTTTCTACTCGCAGAGGCCCTTAGGATGCAAGGACGGAGCGAAGAAGCCGTTCACTCTTACCAAGCTTGTATATTTATCTTGCCAAGTCACGCGGACGCGTGGGGAGCCCTGTCATCGGTACTTTTTGAAGCTCTCGATTGGGAGGCAGCCAGAAAAACCGCAAACAGAGCCCTCAGGGAAAATCTATGGTGTGCAGAAGCATCATTTGTAAGAGGAGCAATTAGAGAGCGCGGGGGTGACTACTCTGGTGCACATCGAGACTTCCTAAGAGCATGGAGGACAGATCCAAATTCATGGCCCATGCCAGCTCACCGGGAGGACGGTGAGGTCGAAAAAATGATCGAGACTGCTGTCGCCAAACTTCATCCTTCCATATGCGAGTACATGGAGAATGTCGCCGTTATCTTGGAGGATTTACCAACCAACGAAGTTCTCTGGTCATATGACCCACCCGCTTCTCCGACCGCTCTTTTAGGTTATTTTTCCGGATACACTATGATGGAAAGTTCCACCGAAGTGCCCTGGAGTACGCTCCCACCAGCGATGGTCATTTATCGACGAAATATTGAGCGAATGGCTGCTGATCCCGAGGAGATTGTAGAGCAGCTGCGCATCACGATTCTGCATGAAGTGGGTCAGGCGTTAGGGTTCGACGAAGCAGTCTTCGAGTACCAAGACAAGGACTTCAAGGAAGAATAACTTCATAAAAGACCCAAGCGTCAACCATACCGAGACGCGCACTACGCAACGGGTTTAGGGTTACCGCCCCACTCGTCCACGGATCTACTGTGCCCAGCCACGGGGCTGCATTTGGCGCACCAGTCCACTCCTCAGCATACCAAAGAACGTATTCAACCCCGGTAACTTCCAACCAAATGGCGAACTGTTCTGCTGACCAACTACATGACGTAGTCCCATCATCGCAAACGGGTAGGTCCATCCACGTATAGAGTTCTCTAGAGTGTTCGCGCCGAGACAACCAACGTTCTGGAACATTATCGAGTAACATTACGTTATCGTCCGCTGTCTCTGCCTCAACCCAATGAGCCAAATCAACTTGAGGCCCTAGAATCTCTTCAGAAAGTTCCACCTGCCGCTCGGTTTCACTCCACATAACAAAAACCGATTGCCCGACACATCCAGCCAGTAGCGTACTTCGACCCCACCTCGCCATCGGAAGCCCTCCGACCAACTGCAACAAACCTGCAGACCCCACAAGAATAAGAAGTGGTGATACGCCATAAAGCCATTTCCAGTATAGATTATGACCTGGCTCATGTTGCCCAAAAAACCCAAGAGCAAGCCAAAAGCCCAACATCAACACAGACAAAATAGAAACATTCCTACGCTGATTTTGTGATCTCCAGGGGGTCTGCAGAATTCCGACTACCCACCCCAAGAGGACAAAGAGCCCAAACTTTGAACTCAAAACCGGACCAAACAGAGCAGCCGCAACAGCCACGCCATTGCCAATTGCAAAACCACTATCTTCAGTGCCCCCAGTTTCCAGGTTCACCGCTATACTATGCCCCCAGAACGCAAAGGTACCGTGTTCGAAATAACAATATACGGACCAGAGCCCAACGATTGAAACCAATGGCAACAGACCAGCTATCGCCCCAAACAATCTAGACCCTAACCCTCCCTTTGAATACATCGCGCCTGTAAATAGAATGAAGGGACCCAAGATCAATAGAGCATCCATTCGGGTTAAAAAAGCGGCCCCTGCGATAATTGACGCCAAAAAAACCCTTCGATCATTTATACAAAGTAACGCCAAGACCACTAAAAAACCGTACACAGGCTCCCTTAGGGAGCTGGCTGAATAAAGTGCCAACTCGGGCTGTATCAATAGAAAAAGACCTGACAACCAAGCCACAGCAACACCAAAAACTCGATATGCCAACAGGACAGACACACCAACAAGCGCCACTCCCGACAAAAATGACACCCCTACACAGGCCCACGTCGCGTCACCAACCACCGCCATCACCATGGCTGAAACGGCGTAATAGAGCGGCAGGTGGTTCATATCGAAATGCCGAAACCCACCGTCCAAGACTCCCTTAGTCATGGCTAGGTTACCGTAATCGCTCTCTTCCCAGCCATAATAACTGTCCATTAGGTAAAGGCGCCAAGCGGCTGCCAGTACCATGAACAATAGTACAAGATAGGAAGCTTTGAGTCCCCTACCACGCAAAATCAAGGTGTTAAACAAGTCTATACGTCGTAAAACAACGGCTCTCGGTTTGCACCTTGCATCACAGACTTAATCCTAGCCGCCTGAATGTCTGACAACCCAACAAACTGACAACCACATCCAACAGGCTGACCCGCCTCGGTTCGTATCCAGACCACTTTACATGAAAGCGTAATGGTTTCGCCATCTGTGCCCATATCCAAGTTCACGTCGACCACAGTCCCTACGGTAGGCGGTGCCAAACTAGAGATAAAGATACCTCCTTCAGATATGTTCTGAGACCAACCAGTAAAGAAGTTCGTCTCACTTGTAATAGAAACCTTAGCTTTTAGTGCTACCCGTTCCGCATGCCGGCGTTCCTCGGCAATATCGTGAAGTCGCTGCCTTTCATCCTCGACAGCTTTTTTCATCTCTTCTGCGTCAATTACTGTCGGCTTTATCCATTTATCAGACATTTTGCGTCTCTCCATGTTCAACAAAATTCAAGATTATTTAGCAACCATTGATCGAATGCAAAATTCGATGCACCTACGTTCGACTGCTGTTACAATTCATTCATATCACTAAAGAGCGCATTATGTCTCCAACTCCAACAAAATCTGGACAAATTGAGGTACAAAAAGGGCTTTGTATTAGATGGGAAAGTCACGGTGAAGGACCGGCTATCGTCTGTTGTAATGGCGTGGGAGTTTCGACTTTTTTCTGGAAATATATTACTCGACAATTCTCCGACAGGTACCAGATTATTCTCTGGGACTACAGGGGACATGGCGCCTCCGACAGGTTGACCACCCCAGACTGTACGGACCTCTCTATTGCAGCAACAGCCGATGATCTATCTCGGGTATTAGATGATGCGAATGCTGGTCCCGCTATTATTGTAGGTCACTCAATGGGGTGTCAGGTGGCGTTAGAGTTCTACGCTAAAAAACCTGACCAGGTACGGGCGCTAATCTTAATGCAAGGGAGCGCCGGACGTGTTTTGGAGACTTTCTTTGATCTCCCGATCAGCGTGTTCTTTCACAAGGTTATTCAGAAGGTCTTTGACGCAGCAGGCGACTCTGGACAAGTGGTTACAAAGGTGTTGCTGAACAATAGTCTTTCCTGGCAGGTAACGAAACTAATAGGAATGGTAGATCCGTACTACACAAAGCGGGAAGACTTCATGCCCTATCTTGAGCACATGTCATCCCTTGATCTAAGGATGTTTTTTCGCATGGTTGGCGAGGCCAATGAGCACGACCGATTCCCTCTCCTACCTAAAATTACGGTACCTGTCCTTGTTGTCGCCGCTGAAAACGACAAATTTACTCCAGTTTGGCTCTCGGAGAGAATGGCTAAAGAATTGCCTAAAGGGGACCTTCTAATGTTGGCGAACGGAACACACGCCGCGCTTATTGAACACCCAGACACAATAAATCATCGCATTGAGCGATTCTTATCGGAAACCTTGGATTAGAGTCCAACTACGGTCAATCGATCGACTCGGCCCTTTTCTTAAATTGCCCAAGCATAACGGGCAGACTCTTTCCCACGAGGTTTTTCACCACAGTCTTCGGGATAAACATACCAACTCCGATATCGACACTGTATGTCGCCCTCGTTCCCGCTCCACCACTGATTGACTCTAGATGCCAAGAGCCGTTGTTTGACTTAAATACTCCGCTTACCAAACTCCACTCAATGTGAGTTTCCGATTTTTTGATGAGCCGAAGGGTGTATTCCAAGGAACGAATCACCTGTATCGAAAAGCAGACATCCCATGAATTCTCAGTCGTTCCAACTATCTTCGCCTTTTTCATCTCGGGAATAAAAGACGGGTAGGACTCAAAATCCGTAATGACGGACAGCATTTTTTCCGGTGAAGCGTCAATATCGACGGTTGTGGACGCGCTAGGCATTATTCTCTCCATGATTTATCATTGCATCATCGTACAAATGTTTTCTAATTAGACCTTCGACGGGACCTTCCCCCCCTACGCCTAGAACGACCATTATTCGAACCACTCTTCTCCGATGGTCTTCTTCTACTTTTCTGACCTTCGTCGTTTGCAGTTTTATCCGATGCCGACCGACCTGAACCACCACGTCGACGCCTCTGACCACCATCACCAACGGATATACCGAGCTCATCCACTAGATCCCGATAGATTTTTCTGTGTAAACGAGGGTCTTCAACAAGCATGTCGTTTACCACTTGCCTAGCTCTAATCAATACGTCTCTATCCAGAGCCGGATCTGCCCAAATAAAATCAGGCAACTTGGATGTTCTTTCGCCAAGTAAAGCCTTGTCTCCTCGAACCTTACGGTCACGCTCAGCCAACGTAAATGCGTCGGTTTCTTTGGCGACCATCTCTACCAGCTTGGCACCCTCCGCCGACGGTTTTTCCGATAAAACGAAGTACACTGATGCGTCATCGCCTCCGGTAGCGACATGTCCTTTTAATCGATAAAGCCTAACCAGATCATAGTGGTCAGCATTCTCCACCATCATGACAGAGGCGTTCTCTATTTCTGGAGCATCCTCTATTCCAGTTGTGGCGACTAATACATCTATTTCACGATGAACAAATTTTTCATACACCTTGGTGCGCTCGTCCCTAGTCATTGAACCGTGGAAAAGCCCTACATTGGCTCCAGGAAATGCCTCTTGCTCCATCGCTGAGGTTAATACCGTTGCCTTTTCTCGGTCAATAAGGTCACTCCCACCACGCATAGGAAAGACGATGTATGCCTGTTGACCGCGCTTTACCGCCTCGCCTAACGCTACATAAACCGAATCTCTATCATCGGGGGCCACAACCTTACTTACGATACTTCCACTTCCCTCGCTTAAGACTGAGATGTCGTGATCCGCAAAGATCGTAAAAGCTAGACTTGAAGGAATAGGCACTGACGTCACCACCAACATATCGGGGGCATTCTTCTCTTCAGAAAAGGCCTCTTTGGATATGACGCCAAATGAGGAGCGCTCTTCAACTACCACCAACCCCAATTTGTTGAATTTCGGCAACTTACCATCGAGAAGAGAGTGCGTCGCGAAGATCATATTAGCCTGACCACGCTTAAGTGCGTCAAGCTGCCCTGGAGTAGGTGAGTGAGTTATTAATTGTGGGACTAAACCTATCGATCTCAACAAAGGTTCGGCGAACATGTATCTATGTTCAGCAGCTAAGTGGTCCGGTGCCAAGAACAACACCTGAGTACGTGTAGAGGCAACCATGACAGCGCTCAAGAGAGCAACTACGGCCTTTCCACTACCGACATCTCCCTGGAGCAATCGGGTCATTGCGGTAGGCTTCATCAAATCCCTACGGATCTCATCGAAAGCTATCTCTTGTTCGTCAGTGAGATCAATACCGTGCTGTAACTGAAGCTGAGTAACAGCTTCATGAGCTACTAGGTGTGGGACGCCCTTACCTAGTTTTCGATTCTTTGTGGCGGTAACCAATTGATGTCTAAACAGTTCCTCAAACACCATCCGACTGATGCCATGCCGCATTCCACCCGAAGGAATATGCAATTCACGAATCGCTTCCCGTAACGGTTTAATTCGTCCCATTGTTAGGATATTTTTTGGTAGCGAGTCCTTCAGGCTAGGTACATATTCGGCGATTAAGTTGCGTATAACTCGGCGAAGGATGGCGTCATCTACTCCGTCTATGCCATATAATGGCCGCCTGATAATACCCCTGGTATCAACCCGCCAAGGCATTGAATTCACGAGAATATCGTCTACTACGGTGTCGCCGATAAGGCATACTTGACGACTAACCTGAGCGAATGAAAGATCGCTGTTGTCTGTCCACTTACACCATTTTGTCCCACTATCAGTCTCAACCGCAACCTCTTGAATATTGGGTTGGTCCGTGTAGATGCGGGTCCATACTCCCAAGACAGTCCCTTGAACGATCATTTCCTTGGAAGGCGACTCCTCATCTCCTACTGGCGCCTCTAGTTTTTCGTGTTCAACTGGGCGTGCCATTAAAAGGTCAGCGATTGTTTTGATCCCAACCTTCTCCAAGGACTCAATGAGCTCCTTGGACAGATCTGAGATCGTATCTAACAATGCTCCATTGTGGCTCTCATCACCAAGAAGCCAAGATTGGTCTCGGTCTCCTCTCTCGCCATCTGTACTCGAGACACTATCGTCATCCTCATGTCTCCGGCGCCCACCGCGACCGCCTCGACCACCGCGACCACCGCGACCGCCGCGACTATCTTCGCTACGGTTTTTTCGGATCGGCTTTGTGTCTTCACCGTCCTGTTCAGGTAGAAGCAACTCAGCCATTACCTGGTCACCAGGAGTATATTTCACAGCAACCTTAGCGGCAGTTACGTGCTCCAAAGCCTGCTGAAAGGGCGCTAGACGTTCGCTCCAATGCAACTGAGAAGACTCAACTATCTTGCCCCTAGCCAACTTCAAATGTTCAATGACATCGTCGTCAGTCTCGTGTTGTGAAAGCACCCCTAGTTTTCCATGAAAAATCTGCAATACTGTACTAGAGTCCCAGAGGAAGGTCCCCTCTTCTCGCAAAGCATGGGTCAACACGCGCTCAATGGACTCTAGGTAACCAACCACATGTGGTGCTGGTAACGGAGGTAAAAGACGGAGTGGCTCAGGAGCTGGCGCTTCGATTATTTCTGAGGCGGACTCTTCGCTATCGGCTTCAGATACACCACCGTCTTCGACAATAACTTCCTCGCCCTCAACAGCTTCGCTTGACGCCTCTACGCCCTCAACAGCTTCGCTTGAAGCCTCTACGGGCTCGTCTTCGGTAACAACCGTATCCAAAACGGGGTTATCGACTTTTTCGCTCTCGTGGGCTTCGGTTTCTTCTGTAGTTGTTGAGGTTTCAACCTCATCAACTACCACAGCTCCAGGAACCTCTGTTTCTGGGCTTTTTGTACCTGACATAATATATTTGCCTAACGGTAGTGGACCTCGAGTATCTCTAGTGAGCGCAATCCCTTAGGGGTGCGTACCTTTACTTCATCACCAACATGTTTCCCGATAATAGCCGTAGCTATAGGAGACTTGAACGAGATAGTGCCCTGTTTGGCATTCGCCTCGTCCTCTCCAACTATTCGGTATGTAAGCTCACCTTCGGTGTCGACATCCAACAACTCTATTGTAGTTCCAAAAATGACGCGATCGCTAACCTCCATCTTGGTGATATCTATCACCTCGGCCATTGCGATACGCGCCTCTACCAATCTAAAACGAGCCTCAGTGAGCGATTGGCGCTCCTTTGCTGCGTCGTACTCCGCATTTTCAGAAAGATCACCGTGTGCCCTTGCTTCTTCTATAGCAGCGACAACACCTGGTCTTACGACCTCTCTAAGGTGCTTCAATTCGTTCACAAGCGTTTGCTTGCCTTGCGGAGTCATAGGACAACGGTCCATCAAAATTTCCCAATTCAAAAAGTGATTTCCAAAGCTAACAGATTCTACTGGTCTTATCCAGCAACTGAGGACCTATTTCATGTATGTTTGGCAAATCTTCTCGACTAGGTACCGGTTAGCCCTCAGTCGAGATTATTTCTGTAAACGACTTCACCCGCGTGGATCGTCAGTACAACAGACCCTGGAAGCTCCATTCCAGTAAATGGACTATTCCGGCTTTTGCTCTCAAAACCCTCCTCATTCACTGTCCATTTAGTTCCTGGGTCCAATACTACTATCTCAGCCTGGGACCCTACAGCTAACCTTCGGTCTAGCCCTACTACCTCAGCAGGCGCCTTCGACATCGCCCTCACTGTCGCAAATAAGTCTCCTGTACCCGACAGTGTGGCGCTGAACGCGGTCTCTAGACCAATAGCACCAGGGATAGCCAGCTCAAATTCAAGTTCCTTCTCTACCCTACTCCATGGTGTATGCGCACTGGATACAGAGAGGATCCCCTCTTTTACAGCATTCACAAGCGCCGCCCTGTCCGACTCTCCCCTTAAAGGGGGTAACAGACGTAGATTGGTATCGAACCTGGACTCCATCACCGCTGAATCAATCAACGCCACGTTAAAACTCGGTGTTG
>CAWVYO010000079.1:0-12479 GCA_963934385.1 uncultured bacterium | reverse complement strand
AACGAATTTCGACGACTCTTTAGTACCAGAAATAGTCGACGGTAACGGCGATATGCCAACACCTAACGACCACAGGATGTACGGGCGACCTTATCTATCAGCCCTTATCTCTAGTGGTGTGGGACCCGTCCCAATAGATCTAAGGCACCCCAGTGAGGTCGCCAGTGGGACTCTCCCAGGTGCCATTTTATTTCCTGGCAAACAAATTGAGAGTGACTTCAGCAATCTGCCTCCCAAGGAGACACCTCTCGCACTCTTTGATGCTGATGGGGGCGACCTGTCGAATGATCTAGCCACTCTCCTCAGGGAAAAAGGATGGGACGGTGCTAGAATGCTCCAAGGTGGTTGGGCCGAATGGATTGAAAACAACGAAGAAAACGAGATCCCCAGTACCCCAGGAAAGTTCGGCATTGGAGCTACGGTCAGCCTAGCGGACGGTAAAACTGGTTGGGTTCAGAACAGTGCTCTTGTAGACGATGCTATCACCTACGACATACTAATAGACGACGGTAGCCTCGAGACAATGAGAGCCGGGATCCCTGAGTCTGGTCTGACGGCCTAGATGAGCGCGGTTTTTGCGTCTACGCTGGTTGCAATTCTCTCAACACTGTCAGCTTCAGCTCAATCCAATCCACAAAGTAGTGGGGCGTACCTGTCAGCCCCACCTGAGTACGCGCCTGGAGACAGCCTAACCGTTCACAGCCCAACTCTTGATGCTGGAATATTAGCCTACCGTGCAGGGCAAGATGCGCTCGCTATTGACACTCTCAACAGTTGGGTTGAGAGCCGCCAAGGTCCATGGGGTGAGAAAAGGGCAAACGGTAGATTTCTTCTGGGATGGCTTCTCAAGGAGGCTGGTCGATTCAACGAAGCCTCAACCCAATTCGCCATTGTAAGAAACAGCGAGGTACCATTGAGCCAAGAAGCCGCTTGGTGGGAGGCTTGGGTGGATCTTCAACGAGGGAGAGACCTTGTTTCTGCGAGAGAGTGTGTCCAGTACAGAAGACTCTGGCCATATGGCGTTCACTTCGAAGAATGTCTACTTCTAATGGCTGATGCATACAAGGCAGCTGGTCACAACAGGACTGCTAGAGATACCTATAATTTATGGTTAACAGAGAACCCGTCCTCCCTAGTTCGAGACCGCGTCATCCTAAGCCTTGCTGAATTGGAGGTATTGAACGGTTGGTCTAGGGGCTACAGTCGTCTATCTGATCTAATCTTGACCTCCCGAGATCCATTGACTGTCGCAGATGCTCACGCGGAGCTCATTAGAAATATGGAGAGTGGCGCCACAATCAGCCCGCCTTCCCCTATCACTGTCGCCAAGGGCACCGTTGAATCCCTCATTCAAAGAGGGGCTGTTGATGCTGCCTGGCTACTATTTCTACAATCAGGGGGCAACGACACTTCAGCAGCTATTGGCGAGTGGAGCTTAGCGGAACAACGACGCGTCATGTGGCGGACACGCCATTACGATGAATATGTAGAGTCTCAAATGGAGGGCTACCTTCTCACTCCATCAGGTGAGACTGGCTGGAGAATATTTCGAGGGTACCAAAAGGGGGGGCGCTTCGCGCTGGCGGCCGAGTGGGGAGAAAGGATGATGGCCTCCCACCCTAGACACGGACGATGGAGCCGAAATCACGATCACATAGCTCAGATGTGGCAACTTCACGGTGACTATACAAAGGCCAGGCAGCACTGGCGCCAAACAGCCCAACGACGAGGGAGCATTGGGCGAACTGGACGTTGGTATGTTGCATGGACTACCTTTAGATTAGGGGAGTTTGAACAAGCGGGAGAGCTGTTTTTAGAAATAATTGAAGCGGACGCTGAGCACAAGTTGGCAGCATCCTACTACTTAGGTCGAACACATCAAGCGAGTGGCGACCTAACTGGGGCTCTTGAACAATATGGGACCACTATTTCAGAAGCCCCAAACAGTTGGTATGGAGAGCTATCCAGCCTCCGCATGCGCCAATTGCGTGCCCCAGAACAGGCGATCGGAGCGAATACTACAAATATCGGGGATGTGGGTTGGCAAGCAACCACACACGAAGAAATCGGCTTGCAATTACCCCCATATTCACCGGCTGGCTCCATTCGGGGAACTAGACCGCTAACATCAAACACTAACGTATTAATTGCTACAGCGGCACCTAGCAGTCCTCAGTTGATAAATTGGTCTACAGTGCGCGACGAAGGTCTTCCATATCAATACCCACAAGCTCCAGACGAGGCTTTAGAGGAAACTGCAGAACAAGCTGAACCAAACTCAACACTGTATTCTATCCAAGACTCCTACACTGATAACCCTCACTTCGACGCAGAACACTCGAGCGACTTGTTCGAACGCTTTGTCGCAAACAACAAACACATCTGGAGTGACCTCCCGGAGATCCAAAGCTTAGCCTCTATTGGACTTTATGAATTAGCAGGACCGATGATGGAATCCATCCGCGTGGAGTACCGAGACGCTCGGCTAGAACAGGGGCCAAGAGCCGCAGTTGTACGCTCGGCTGCGGTATCTAGCGCGATATGGAGGGCGGCATCTAGGCACTGCCGAGATCACAACACGGTAGCCCGGTCTGTCTCGCAACGAGTCGGCGGGCACCATACTGTTGACATTGCCGATCCCACATCACTTTGGTTGAGCTTTCCTACAGCGCACTTGGATAAACTTACCGAACATGGTGAAAATCATAATGTAGACCCGCTACTTGGACTCTCAGTTGTACGCCAAGAGAGCCTATACAGAGCTACAGCTGAGTCCAGAGTCGGAGCCAATGGGCTCATGCAGGTGATGCCAATCACTGGTAGGCGGATAGCTGCGTCGCTAAACGAGTCATTCTCACCTGCGCTGCTCTCTCAACCGGAAACAAATATCCGTTATGGCATGTGGTATCTCTCCCAACTAATCGATCGATTTGAAGGCTCGTGGCCAATGGCTTTGGCAGGCTACAACGCTGGTCCCATGAACGTTTCTGCATGGTTCAGGCCGTGGATCGGTGAAATAGAAATAGATGATTTCGTGGAACAAATCCCTTTTCGCGAGACTCGAGAATACGTAAAGAGTGTCGTGGGTTATTATTCAATTCATTTAGCGCTATACAGACCAGCTTCTTCCGTTAGACTTTCCTTTCCCACCGGTCATGATCACCCAGAAGTCATCGATTATTAAATAGAAATATTAAAATGAACTCTTACATCAAAACGTCATTCATCAGCCTCATGGTCTTGTCAGCTTGTCACCAGAGGCCGATTCCGTCAGAACAGCCAACCCCTTCAGCACAAGGGCAACAAGAGGAAGCCGTCAATGTCACACAAGATGGCCCTGTTCTAGACGTTTTACCAGAAGATGCTCAAGAGGTTGAGCCCCCTCCCCCACTATTCCGAGGAACTCTTCCCATCCCAACACCAGTAATACCGGATGGGTTGTCGTCCATCTCTGCCCAAGAGTGCAACTCCTGCCACTTCGACACACACGACACCTGGAGTGGTTCCGATCATCAACGGGGCTGGAACAGTGAAAACCATACACTCTTCACCGCTGAGGAGCCTCTGGAGCCGTTCTGCACAGGGTGTCACCTTCCAATAGCGAGTCAACATACGGACACCTCAGAACAAGACAATGGTTCCCCAACCGGTGACATTGAAACTTGGGACCCCACACTTCAACAAGAAGGGGTCACATGCGCCACCTGTCACGTAAGAGACGGCACTGTTTACGGTGTACACGCAACAGACAACTCTCCACACCCAGTGACTCCAACACCTGAGTTACAGTCCTCCGAATTATGCGCGACATGTCATCAGTTATCATGGCCGGAAGCGGACAGACCTATATACGACACCTATGGAGAATGGTCGCGCTCATGGTATGCAGAAGCCGGTATAACTTGTCAGACATGCCACATGAGACCCACTGCCGGCGTCGCGACAGCTGGTGAACTCGGCTATTATGCGGATCATTCGACCTCGATAGACTCAAGCCGTGCGATCACACTACAGGTCTCACTGGACTCGCCCATAGCAACAAGGGGCCAAGAATTTATAGGTTCTTTGAGCATAACTAACACTGGTTCCGGACACGCCTTTCCTACGGGCAGCCCCTTTAAGGCGGTGGTGGTCTCAGTTACATTATTAGACGCAGATCAAGAGTCTACCGCAGATACCTTCACAGGGACAATAGCGCGAGTTGTACAGGAAGAGGCTCCTTGGAACACAATCTCTGACAACACACTCTCACCAAGTGAATCTAATGATTGGAACTTTAATTTTGTACCTAACTACCGATCGACAGCAGGTTTAGCTACCCTCAAAATTGATGTCGCTTTTAGACACGCTAATGGCGACATGGACCAACCGTTCACAACTCAATCAATACCAGTTACATTGCGCTAGAATTGTTACTATCCGAAGCAGGAGTGTCCTTGGATCAATATTCATCTCTAACAGACACTGGACTCAAAAGGTCCAACAACCAAGACACGATTCTGTCACTTCCGAAAATGGGGCTATATTTGGTCGCAGACGGCGTCGGTGGCAGACTGGGAGGCGATAAGGCTTCCCAGCTATGTGCCAAGGTCTTTGAAGAAAGAGCGCCAGCGCTTCATCACCTGGCAGCGACATACGCAAAGGAGCCGGTATCTGGCAAAAGAGACCAGGTCATAGAGGCGCTAGACTCAGTGTGCCAAGAAGCCTCCCGAGCAGTATACGAAATGGGTCAGGCTGAGGGGTTCCCTGGTACCAGCACCACTCTAGTTGTCACTCTAATCAATAAAGGGCACTGTTTCTTAGCTCACGCTGGGGACTCTCGAGCCTACCTGTTTAGAAATGGTAGCCTTCAAAATCTGACTGAAGATCACAGCATGGTCAACGAATTGATCCGGCAAGGAAAGATGACATCCGACCAGGCTCGCACAAGCCCATACAGGCACGTAATCACACGGGCATTGGGCAGTTCACCATTTATTCAAGTTGATGTGGCATCTCTAGAGCTTTTACCCAACGACAGACTTCTTTTATGCTCCGATGGTCTAACGGATCCAGTAGAGCCAGATAATATATACACATTGATGAGCACTGGTAATGCTTCTGAGAGTGCTTCTGGTCTACTGCAAGCAGCATTGGACGGCGGTGGTCCAGATAATGTTAGCGTAATCGTTATCGATCCGCAGCCGACTCCCGCAGCCGAACAGGCTCTAGCGAAAGCCCGAGTACTATCCCAGTTGTTCCTTTTTCGAGGACTTCAATTCTCCGCACTACAGAGAATTAGCCGCTTTGTACAAGAGGTTACATTCAATAAGGGTGAAGAGATTGTCTCGCAAGGAGACGATGGTCAGACGCTCTTCGCAGTAGTTCAAGGCACCTTGGTGGTATCTAGAGACGATGTAGATTTGGTAGAATTAGTAGCGAATGACCACTTCGGTGAGATCGCCCTATCGGACACTCTTCCTAGATCCGCGACTGTAACGGCAATCACCGACGGGCGCATGATTGTAATTGACAGGATCTCTTTGGATAAGCTCGCTAAACGCGAGCCAACACTAGGGACACAGATCCTCTGGAACCTGTTGTCTAGTGTAAGCTCTCGGCTTCGCTTAACTTCTGCACGACTGGCAGAGAGCGAAGACAACGAGAACACAATGCCTATCTACTGAGCGACAAACGACCAGTTACGTTCCAGACCAAGAGGGCTTCTCGGGTTTCCGGCTAGAGGATTATCCCCCACTAGTACCCCACCAAGGGCTTTGAATATCTCCTCCGCGTAGAAGGTGTGCCCGTTGTCGTTGAAATGCAGCGCATCGTAGAGATAATCATCCAAAACGTCCAACTCGAACGATGCTCCAAATAGGTCGACCAACAGAATGTCTTCGCCGAAGAACAGTTCGTCTCTTGCCTCCTCGAGCAACCCAGCAAATACTCCGGGCTCGATCACCAATGGGAGTAGGTCCCACGGCGAAATAGTGGCGAACTCATAATTAACATAAAGGCAGAACACGATGTCAATGTCGGCGTTCACAGCTCTAATACCTTCAGATATCTCAAGGACATTTAGTCCCGTCTCAGCTATCAACTCCCTGACATCCTCGACAGCTCCATCTGGATCACTCAAGGCTGAGGCGTCTATGGACGCAAGGATATCGTTACCCCCAACCGATATCACTACAACATCTACTTCATCGAGGTTGGGCGCAACCAAGTCATCAAAATACTCACCGCCTGGAAGCCAATCACCAGACAGCGTGCCACCAATAGCGACATTAGTACTGTTCACTGAAGTGATCGGGTCTAAAAGATCCTTTAGACGAGTAGGAAAGAACGGTCTATCCCCAGTCACAGGGACCGAATCTCCCAACGTGAGAATGTCTAGCTGCCCCTCTTCTATGGCCTGTGGGAGTCTTTCAGGGCAGTTGTGTTGCCCGCAGAGACCATCCTGCTGCGCGATAGATGCCAAATAGTTACCGTCCTCAAGCTCAGGTACTCCCCAACTGCCATCATCACAAGAGTGGGTGACCACCGTCTCGCCCTCACCGTAAAGGGTAATCTCAGCACCGGAAATCACCTCATCGGCATCGGTCATTTCATTCGCATATGTGGAGCGGTCACTGGCGTCTAAATCCGTATAGACATACCCATTTACGGTCGCCCCACTTATGCGAGTGGTGTCGCAATAACTCTGTTCCGGTTCATCAGAACCACCACAGCTCACGAAAAAGGACAATGACATTAAGCTAAAGACGCGCTTCATTTTTGGGCTCCTAAATAAACAATGACACCCTGCCTCTCAGAGAGAGAGTGTAAGCGACACCTCATCGCAGACTTCTTGAAGAGTACCAGAAACAAAGGGACTATTGATACCCACTTCTTGCAACAGATTTGTAAACGACATGGTTCCGCCGAGCTTACATAGCTTCCGATACAGGGCCATTGCCGTATCCCGGTCACGCTCTCCAATCTCCCACAGCTGCAGAGCGCAAGTCTGGGCTAGACAATAATCAATGTAATAGAACGGATCAGAGAAAATATGACCCTGCCTATGCCACCAACGTCCACTTTCGAAGTTTGGTGTTCCATCGTATTTTCTGTGGGGTAGGTATACTTTTTCAAGTTTTCGCCATACCTCACACCGCTCTTCACTAGTCATGCTCGGCTTGGCGTAAACCTCGTGCTGAAACTCATCGACTAGGGCTCCATATGGCAGGAACAAGATTGCACTCTCAAGGTGCCCTCTTCTAAACCTGTCACCATCCTCCCCAAAGAAAAGATCCATATATGGCCATGTTAGGAACTCAAATGACATTGAGTGGATCTCACAGGCCTCATACGTGGGCCAAGTGTATTCTAATAAAGGCTGAGGTCGGCAATACCAAGTCTGAAACGCGTGACCACACTCATGGGTGAACACTAGTACATCGTCTTGAGTACCGTTGAAATTGGCGAAAATGAACGGTACATCCCAACGTTCGAATGAGATGCAAAACCCTCCACCAGCCTTTCCTTCTCGGCTCTTTAGGTCGAGAAGTGAGAATTCCTGCATAGTCTCAAAGAACTCTGAAAAATCGGGGCCAAGATCGTCAAACATGCTCTTAGCCTGCTTTAACATCCAGTCGTGATCACCCTTAGGTAATGGCACTCCTCTTGGATCCTGAACCCATTCATCGTGAAGACAGTAATCATCGGCGAGCCCCAAACGCTTTGCCTGTCTGGCCCTAACCTTAGAGGCCAAAGGGACCACAATCTCTCTTATCTGTTTACGAAAATCGGCCACTTCTTCTGGACCGTAGTCTGTTCGCAACATCGCCCCGTAGCCTACAGGTGTATACGTTTTATACCCGAGTTTATCTGCGATCTCTTGGCGCAGTGAAACTAATTTGTCGTAGATGCTGTCTAGCTGTCCAGCGACTCCCCCCATAGCGTCATCCACGGCGATAAGTGCCTCCCTGCGAACTGTGCGGTCCTCAGAAGAGAATTTGGCCTTTATGGCAGAAAGGTTGTACTTTTCTCCCCGGAAATGAACAACCACACCCGCAGAAACTGCGCTGTATTCTGTCGTCAATTCGGCAATAAGCTTTTTAGCCTTTACGACGCTTGGGTCACAAGACTCCACAAAACGCTCCCAAAGCTTAAACACATGAGGACCTAAAGTTGACTCAAGGTTCTCTCTGTCACCCGAGGAGATCACCAATTTTAAAAAGTTCAGATACTGAATCTCAACATCGGGAGTGAGCCCATCAAAGTATGCTTGTGCTTTTCTGCTATCGCTGCTGGTAGTCTCAATCTGGTATCTTACGACCGCTAGGCTCTTATCAGTATCAAACTCAATACGTTCTTTGTTCCAGTCTGACAATATAGACAGACGGTCTGCCGTAGACGTTGAGTCTATCCATCTTTGTTCGATCGCACTCGCGGAAGCCTTTAGCTCTGAAAGAACCGGTCTACCGCTTGGCATCTGTGAAAAATTAGGGGTTCTCATGGTTGTTTTTCCGGTGATTGCCTATACTGTTGCGGCAGATATCCAGAAGATGCAATTTAAGCCACCTTCGGACGCCAATACCACAAGGAATGTTGATGCCAGCCCTCGCTATCGCAGATCTACCGCACTCGCCGGCTATAGAAATATCAGTAGACTCGAGAGCTGATGAAGAATTCTGGGATAGCGCTTTCGAGATCTCGGAATTCACACGATATCGCCCCGCCTATGGAGGGGAGCCAACCACACAGCGTTTAGCGAAGCTATTCTCAGACAATAAAGGGCTTTATGTGCACTGGACGATCACCGATCCAGAACCCGATTTAGTAAGAGGCCGTCACCAACGCAGAGACAACATCTGGAGAGACGATACCGTAGGACTATATCTGGACACAAACGGCGACGCTCAGCGCGGATATCTCTTCATGTGCAACCCTCTAGGGGCTCAGGCGGATGCTGTGTTGGTCCCAGGCAGAGACGATTCTTTCTCTTGGGATGAACGCTGGACTTGTGATGGTCGACTTACTGACGAGGGATTTGAGGTCGAAATGATGATCCCTTGGAGCGTGGTACGGCACCCTGTTGAAATGGATACCATTGGAATCAGCCTGCTCTCCTCAACTGCGAGGGTTGGTGAGCGTGTCTCGTGGCCAGTCAGATCGCCAGATGTGTCGGGGATCCTTATACAACAGGCTTTGTTCCGAGGTCCCAGCAACCTGGAGAGCTCCGCTGATTACACATTTATACCAGACCTGGTCATGTCTAATGAGGAGCTAGACGGCGGCCGTATTTCAATTAACGGCATAAGCCCTGGGCTTACAATTACGGCGACACCCACGGACTCATTTTCACTGTTGGCTACAATCAATCCAGACTTTTCCACCGTTGAATCCGATGAGTTCCAGATTGAAGCGAACCAGAGGTATGCTCTATATCTTGAAGAAAAGAGACCCTTCTTTACAGAGGGTATAGAGTGGTTGGAATTTGGGGCTGAAGATCTAGTCTATACTCGGTCAATGGTAGCGCCTCTGTCGGGCTTTAGGGCGGACTTCGAACAGGGGGACATGCGGATATCTAGCCTGACCGTGGTAGATAGGGCTCCGGGAGAATCCGTAGCGGAGGGGCAAGGGTGGACCGTCGACGATATCGGCGAGTCAATGGCTTCTAGCTCAATAGTACGAGGCAGAAGGTCTGTTGGGACGGATGGTTATACTGGAGGAATTATATCTCACAAGTCGATTCTCGATACTAGGATGACAAACCTGGTAGCAGGAGTGGATACGCGACTCCGGATGAGCGACCAAGCTAGTTTTACTGGCTCCCTTGTAACGTCGAGGACTAACATGAGTGACGGCGAACTCATAACAGGTCAAGCCGGGTTCATAGGAACAGACTGGGAGAGCGCAAATTATGACATGTACTTGAATTTGTTGGCGGTAACGCCAGAGTTCAGATCAGAGAATGGCTACGTTCCCGAGACTGACATCATTGGTGCTAGCGGTGGTCTAATCAGGAACTTTTACCCAGAAAATGAATTGTTTCACCGGGTCGAACTGTCCCCTGTTGATGCATTCGTTGGTTGGCACACCGATGGACGCCTAAGGAATGCCTCTTTCGAGCCAAGTATTTCTACTAAATTGTCCACAAACATTTACCTGAGGGTCGGAGGGGGCTACTCAGGGGAATTATATGAGGGAGAATGGCTAAACAACCGTGACGTCTGGGCTTTCGTAGGCGGGGCTCCGTCGAGGTACTTGTCACTACATGTAAAAGGTGGAGGTGGAACAACGACCCTCTATGATGAGGTCTCTCCCCGCTCTGTGCAGCAGCTTTTCTCCGAAGGCAAATGTTCACTAGCTTTGGGCCGGCACACTACCATCTCGGGCAGCCTTTCAATGCAGCGTTTAGAGGAAAAGGAACTAGAAGACCCAATCGACCTATCCAGGGTCTCGCGCCTACAAGTCCAGTATTTTCTCTCAAAGCAGCTTTGGGCGAGGGTCAGTTACGACATCTCTGCCAGCGACGAGACAGAAGCTATTCAAGGGTTGTTTGCCTGGGAACCAACACCCGGGCGTGCCCTGTATTTTGGAACGGGAAATCCGGCTTTAGGGGTTGAAGAGTGGCAACTATTCGCCAAGGCATCATGGGTTTTCGATCGATAGATACAGACTGCCTGGGTCGCTAATGCCCAAAACAACTTAAAGAACGGCTTCTATGACCTGCTCCAAAGTAGATACTCTTGTCTCGAGTTGTTCCAAATCGTCGTTTACCGAATTCATGAACTGATTCTCTGATGGTTTCCATCTAAACCTCCAGACATTGCCGAGGGAGTCGCCCATGGCCACCAACCCAGCGCCGGCTGTCAGTGATTTTGGACTGACAGGGAGCCCATGTTCATGAACCATAACCGTGGTCTCTGTACTCCATACTCGAAGGGTCTTGTCAGCCCCCGCAGAGACTATTAACTCGCCGCCAATAGCAGCTACAGAGAGAACTCCGCCTTCATGTGCATCTATATTGGCGATAATTCCACCTGAGGCGATGTCCCATATTCGAATTGTTCCATCCAAAGAAGCAGTGACAATCTCATGACCGTCCGCCGTAAACACACAGGAAACGATAGGCTTCTTATGAGCAGATATCTTCATCTGACATATACCAGCCACAACATCCCAGACAGCCAAGGTTCCGTCGTACCCGACTGTAGCCACCTGCCTCCCGTCTGGATGCAGTGCACTTCCTCTCACCCGACTCTCGTGAGCCTCAAATTTAAACCACAATTCATCCGTATCAGCATCCCATACCTTCAGCGTGCCATCACGTCCTCCAGATACAAGTAATCTTCCATTAAAAGCTATCTCCGAACAGGCAATCGGACCTTGTTCCGCATCAATCACCTTAATCTGAGTTCCTTCTACAAGATCCCACAACCTCAGGGTTCCATCTGTTGACCCCGAAAGGATTCGATCCAATGCTGGATCAACTGAGACACTTTCTACAGAACCCTCGTGCCCCTTCAGGGTGTGCTTCCTGCTCATGTCATTGGCATCCCATACCGCGATAGTATAGTCCCATGATCCAGATACTAGAGACTGTCCGTCTCTAGAAACTGCACAAGTTCTAACTGTCGAGCCGTGAGCTATGGAGAAATTTGGTGCCCGCATCTCGCTAGATGGCCAAACCCGCACAGTCCTGTCGGCACCCCCTGTCACTACAGAACCATCTCCAGTCCAGCAGATGTCGTTTAGGGGCGCAGAATGCGCTGGGAACCGCCCTACCTCTGAGAAATCATCGGCATTCCAGACGATCGCTGCTCTGTCAACTCCAGCCGTAGCAATGTGCTGACCTGATGAATCCCAAGAACAGGCTTGAACCGCCCCGTTATGCCCCTTGAGGGTACCAAGCGCCGTATTACTGTTGATAGACCAGATTCTAGCAGTCTCGTCTTTTGATACGGATGCAAACCTGTCGCTAAAGCTCGCGCCACGAAGCCCAGTTATCGCCCCCATATGACCGATCAGACTACGAAGTAAACCTCCGTCTGTAGTCCATACACATATGGTCCCATCCTCTGAGCCAGTAACCAACCTACTATCAACCCAAGCCACAGAGGTAATCCAGCGCGTGTGGCCCCTCAGTAAAACAACCTTACCAGTCTCTAAGTCTTGAATTCGGCCCAATTTGTCGTCCCCCCCACTGGCCAGAAAACGTCCACATTTTGAGATAGCGACATCATTCACACCGCCCTTGTGAGCCATAATGGTCTGGACTAAATGAAGGTCGCCCGTCCATAAAGAGATCTCTCCGTTTAAACATGCAGTCGCGATTAATCGTCCATCGTCCCGAACGTCAATAGAGGTAATAGGCCTCCTATGTGCAATCACCGTCTGTATAATCTCGCCCGTTTTCTGACCAATAATAGACAGATTGCCCTTGGTGTCCGCAAATAAAATCCGCCCCGTATTCTTACAGACTGCCAGAGATGAAACCGGACCACTAG
>CAWVYO010000078.1:0-12498 GCA_963934385.1 uncultured bacterium | reverse complement strand
CAACGGCACAGGCTGACGCTCTTGAAAACTATTTGAGTGAAGCACATGAATCTGGTCGATGTATATACGGCACACACCGCTCGCCCACAGCCATAATTACTTGCTATATTCGAGAGTATAACGACGACCACGTTCATTTCGTAGATGGTGGTAACGGCGGGTACACGGCGGCCTCAATAGGCTACAAAGCACAGGCCAATACCATCAACAAACACTCATAACTTCCCAATCAACTAGTCCCTTTGGGCTATCGACCTCAAATCCGTCGCCAGGGAGAAGCCCAATCATAGCGCTGCCCATGGGTGATGACTGGGATATGACTCCGAGCCTGTGCGACTCGCCGCTAATAGTCACCGAGCTATTGAGCCCTCCGACTGGCGCCACAAAAATAAGCTTTGCCTTTTCATCGCCTCGAGACACCTCGACCAATGCTCCCACCTCGACAGACTCAAATCTATGCTCGCAGGACAAATTGCCAAACCACGCCGCTAACTGACGCAGACCCACTATGCGCCACGCCTGTCCCCTAGCCAGATAGGAGGCCTCAGTAGAGCGCGTGTCGTACTTTCCCTCCGATTTTGTCTCACTGCTGCCCACCTCTTCTCGGGTCTGGTCGGCAACACTCTCCAACGCCTCCAACTCTACCGCTAGACTGCGCTTTAGGCATTCGACGATTTCACGTTTATCAAGAGCCACTTCTATCTTCCAAATTCAAAGACAAACTCCAGTATCGCAATAATAGGTAAGCATCGACAGAAAAGCTGGAGTCCTATTGTGCACATACAAAACAGTAACTGAGCTTGTAGAGGCAGAACCACCCTCAGTGAAGGGTTCCCGCTTCATTGGGCTCGCAAATCACGCGGCATCAACAAAAGACGCCACAGCGTTTTTAGAGAGTGTACGCAGTAAACACCCGCGGGCAACGCACCATACTTTTGCATGGATAATAGACGACGACACCACGCGAATGAGTGATGACGGTGAGCCCAAAGGCACAGCTGGGCGCCCCATTTTTGATCGAATAAAGGGACAAGGGCTCACTCAGACTATCATCGTCGTTGTTCGCTATTACGGGGGTACAAAACTTGGAACAGGGGGGTTGGTACGAGCATACGGTGGAGCGGCTTCCGCTGTATTAGAGGCAGCCTCGATAGTTGAGAAAGCGCAGCGTTTCACCATTGAGTTGAGGTGCCCGTATGACTTAGAGGGCCCCATAAAAGGCATAATAAGAGAGCACGGAGGCGAAATTGATGAGATCATCTGGGGAAGTGATGTGTCTATTCAGGTATCTGTTACAGAAGCGCTACAATCTAGCTTTTGTACGGCGCTGATGGAGCGGTGCGGTGGGCGTATAATTACAAGCAATCCACTGAAACAGGAGCAGTAAAGATGTATAGATTTTCTACAATTATGATTCTACCATTGCTAACTCTGTCAACCGTAGCAAACGCTGGCGGGTTTGAGATCGATAGCGGTGACTACTCATTGAGAATGGGTGGATTAATGCAGAACCGCTTCGTTTTTGATACCAGCGGTGACACCAGTGAGGCCTACTTTTACATTCCTAGAGCCCAACTCTCTCTTCAGGGCTCCACTGCGGGTGACATCTCATGGAAGATAAAAACTGAGTTTGGTAACGACAGATCGAGGCTAAACGATTTCCAATTAGACATTGGATTAGGAGGAAACACCCTGAGAATTGGGCAATACAAGCTCCCCTACTCTCGCCACCAGCTCACCTCTGACTCTCAGCTTGAATTCACCGACCGCGCGGCAACTGACAAGGAGTTTGGCGCCGGTAGGGATATTGGTTTGCAGTACTACAACCACCTTCGCGGCACCCAAGGGTTTGAATGGGCCGTTGGGGTGTTCAACGGCGACGGAGCCAACGCATCCTCTTCTGAGGCAGATGTGTTATTAACTCCTCGGTTCGTCGCAAGGGCCAGCTACAACAACACCGATTTTGACGCCTACAAAGAGGGTGACAGACGAGGCGGCCCACTACGGTATTCGCTTGCTGTGGGAGCCATCGCTGACGTCTCCCAAGAACAAACCATAGTTGGAAACTTTGACTTTATGGCAAAGGTCAACGGCCTCTGCCTGAGTGGGGCACTCTACTTCGATGACGTTACTGGTGAGCCTTTGGAACACTGGGGAGGCCACATGCAGGCTGGCTACATGTTGACAGAGACATGGGAGCCTTCCTTGCGATACGTCCTAATTGAAGGGCGCGAGATAGAACAAGATGGCGGCGGTCCGCTCTATGTTACCCACACTGAGGTTGGTGTAGCTATGACCGCGTACTCCTCTAACAGCGGTTTTAAATGGCTCAACGACCTGTCTTGGATTGATGAGGGACTAGGTGATGACCCTAGCTACTTACTAAGGTCACAGGCACAGTTGAGTTTCTAGTATTCAAACTCTGTCTAGATCAACGCCCTAAGAAGTGATCCTAGCTGTCTTCCCACCACCTGAACGCTTGAAATCTCGACAAGCTCATCTGGGCTGTGGGCGTTTCGGATGTTTGGTCCAAATGAGATCATCTCCATTCCTGGGACTCTATCTCCCAACAGTCCACACTCAAGGCCTGCCGTTAATATAGCTCCGCATGCCCCCCTCTTCGCCGCTCGGTCTGGGGATAAGTGAAAAATGTCCGAAATGCCGCCATACAGCTGTAGGCTCTAGGTTCTCGAGGGCGCTCGGAAATGTAGTCACTCAATTATCCGAATTTTAATAGAATTGTCAATCGTATATGAGAGAAAAGCGTCCGTAAGTTACGCCTGTATTATTTGTTCACGAAGGGTGGTTCATCGGAGTCCAAACTCTCGGCACTCACTCTCAAACGTGCTACTTCTTTATAGGCTCAGCGCCCCCAAACAGCCCACACATACCCACCCTTGTCCTGCAAGAGAGCACACTTTGACCCGTCTAGTTATCGCCGAGAAACCATCTGTGGCCCGCGACATAGCCCGTGTTCTGGGTGCTCGGCACAAGAGTAAAGGGTCGATTCAAGGTAACGACCTAATAATCTCCTGGTGTTTCGGTCATATGCTTGAGCTACACCAACCCGGACATTACTCACCAGAATGGAAGCGCTGGACATTCGACAACATGCCGATGATCCCCGATCAATTTGCATTAAACGTGCGCGACGGGGTGAAAGACCACTGGAAAATACTAAAGGGTCTCCTTTCGGATAAGAACCTGACTGATGTAGTAAACGCCTGTGATGCGGGTCGTGAGGGCGAGCTGATCTTTCAGTACGTATACCAGGCTGCTAAGTGTAAGGCGCCCGTCAAGCGGCTCTGGATTTCATCGCTAACAGACGCTTCAATCAACTCGGGATGGAACAATCTTCAAGATGGTGAGAAATATCGGCATCTCGCGGACGCAGCTAGGTGCCGCTCCGAAGCCGACTGGATCGTAGGATTAAACTCGACGAGGGCTATGACATGCCTAGCGAGAAGCAACGGCGGAGATCAGCTGCTTAGCGTTGGGCGCGTGCAGACTCCGACGCTCGCTATGATTGTGGCGAGAGATCGAGAAATCACAGACTTCAAGCCCGAGGCTTTCTGGCAGGTTGATTCGACGTTTAGTGTTGCTACGGCTCAGGACTCTGACAACCAGGCACCTAAATGGACTGGTCGGTGGTTTGACCCAACTAGAAAAACTAAAAAGGGCAAAGATAAAGAGGACTCGGACAAGTCCGAACGCCTCTCCTCAAAGGCCGACGCCGAGGCTATTGTTAGTGCAGCAACAGGTCAGGCTGGCTTCATTTCTTCAATCTCAAAGAATGCAAAAAAAGAGGCTCCCCCACTACTTTATGACCTCACCGCCCTTCAGAGACGGGCAAATCAACGATACGGTCTATCTGCACAGAACACCCTCGATATCGCCCAAGCCCTATACGAGAAGCACAAGTTACTCACCTACCCGAGAACTGATGCTAGATACCTCACCCCCGATCAGATTCCGACCCTTACACCTATTCTGAATGGTATTGCCGCAGTCTCGGTCTATAAGCCATTTGTAGACGAGATCTTGGCGGCGCCTCTTCGCACGGGAAAGCGTATAGTTAATGCTAAGGAGGTCGGCGATCACCACGCCATAATCCCAACCGGGCGCTCGCCAATATCCTGCAACCTAAGTCCCGACGAAAAGCGAATATTCGACCTAGTCGCTCGCAGACTGATGGCAGCGCTCAGCCTAGAGGCTATTTTTGATCTAACCGAGTGCATCGTGTCCGTGGAGACAAACGCTGAGCTTCCAGAGACCTTATCGTCTCCCCTTCTGTTCCGTTCAAAAGGTCGTATCTGTAGGCAAATAGGCTGGCAAGCAGTCGACCCTCCCGGCAAGAAACACAAGGATAAAGAGCTCCCTAACCTTGAAGAGGGTACCGCCACAAACACGGACTCATGCGATTTAAAAGAGGGGATGACCCGCGCCCCTAAGCATCACAACGATGCATCTATTTTACGAGCGATGGAGACCGCTGGCGCCACTTTAGACGATAAGGAACTCAAACGTGCCATGAGGAGAGGCGGGCTAGGTACTCCCGCTACCCGCGCTGCAATAATACAAACCCTGCTCCGTCGAGAGTTCATAGAGCGCAAAGGTAAAGACCTATGTGCGCTACCTCGCGGCACATCCCTAATCTCAGCAGTTCCCGTCGATGAACTCAAGAGCGCAAAACTGACGGGACGATGGGAAGCTAGACTCTCAAAAATAGCCGATGGGCAAGAGCAGCGTGACGTATTCATGGCTGATGTAGGGGCTCGAATAGAGCGGATCGTCAATTCTATAAAATCTGCCGAGCCCCCTCCCCCAGAAAAGATCGCTCGAGAACAGGGTGAAGAGCTTGGAAAATGCCCTATCTGTGAGGAGCCTGTACGAGACCGAAAGGTGGTCTACGCCTGTGACACAGGTCGCTCATGCAGTTTTGTAATATTCAGCAGTATAGCCAAGAGAAAGATATCCAAGAGCGCCGTGAAAAAGATGCTCAAGGGTGAAACGACTGCTACCCTCAAAGGTTTTAAGAGCAAAAAGGGGAGCGAATTCTCTGCGGCCATGAAGCTTGATGAAGAGGGCAAGGTCAAGTTTGTCTTTGAAGAACGGGGAGCTCGTGACAACAGGTCTAAAAATGACGGTCGCGGCAAGGGCGCTACAGATCCCACTGGCTCGCCATGCCCCAAATGTAAAACAGGGAGGCTGATTCGAGGTCGTACCGCCATTGGGTGCAGCCGGTGGCGCGAAGGGTGTGACCACCGCCAACCACTAAACAATTAGGGAGAGATAAGGTGAAAAGACCATCTTCTAGAATAGTCGCATTGGCGCGGCCTGAACTTAAGAATCTAATCTGGGGCACAATAGCCCTTACGATTGGATCAGGGATGACTCTAATGTACCCCATGGTCATTCAAAAGATGATCGATGGGATCGGAAGCGGCGGTGGACGCGAACTCGTAAACACGGGCGCTCTCACCCTCCTCGCCCTGTTTGGAGCAGGGGCCGTCATGGGAGCGCTACGAGCCTGGCTCTTTACAGTGTCTGGAGAGCGAATTGTCGCTAATCTTCGCACTGAGCTCTACGCCTCGATCATACGACAGGAGATTGGTTTTTTCGATATCCGTCGCACTGGCGAACTCACAAATCGCCTAGCATCAGACACCACAGTCCTTCAGAACACCGTGACAGTTAATGTCTCAATGCTCTTACGGTTTGTAATCATGGGTATTGGAGCCATTGGATTTCTATTCTATACCTCTTGGACGCTAGCCCTCATTACCCTGGGGATTGTTCCTATCGTAGCGATTTCTGCGGGCATTATGGGCAAGCGCATGAGAAAGTTGTCTAAGGCATTCCAAGACGCCTTAGCCGAGAGTACCGTTGTCGCTGAAGAGACCATCTCTGGCGTCCGAACAGTTAGATCCTTCGCACGAGAAGAGACAGAAATTACAAGGTACCGTAAGGCTGTCGATGCATCTTTCCAGGTAGCGAAGAGAAGAGCCACCATCATTGCGGCGATTCGAGGGTTCATTGGGTTCGGGGGGTACGGCGCGATAGCAGCGGTCCTCTGGGCTGGCGGCAACATGCTTGTAGATGGCACCCTGTCGATAGGAGAGCTCACGAGCTTTCTCTTATACACCCTCACTGTAGCGTTCTCTCTGGGTGCTATTTCTGGACTATATGAAGACTTCATGAAGGCCATTGGTGCCTCAGAGAGAGTTTTCGAGCTGCTAGACAGGGTGCCTGAAGTACGTGGGGGGACACTGGATATCGGTGACACTACAGGTAAAATAGAATTTGAGAACGTGGACTTTGCCTACCCTACCCGTTTAGATATTCCCGTTCTGACCGGACTATCAATCGCGATTGAGGCTGGCGAGGTGGTCGCGCTAGTTGGTCCCTCTGGTGGTGGAAAATCGACGGTCGCATCGCTGTTGTCTAGACTCTACGACCCCTGTGGCGGAGTGATTAGATTAGACGACAAGGATGTCACCACACTAAAGATCGATCAAGTTCGCAACCTGGTAGGAGTTGTGTCGCAGGAACCTCTCCTCTTCGCCACAACCGTTGAAGGCAACATACGCTACGGAGATCTAAACGCCACTCATGAACAGATCTTAAACGCAGCCAAAGCCGCCAACGCCCATGACTTTATCTCTGGCTTTCCAGAGGGGTACGAGACTATGGTCGGTGAGCGTGGAGTTAAGCTATCGGGAGGACAAAAACAGCGTGTAGCGATAGCTAGAGCAATCCTAAAGAACCCAAAGGTGCTCGTGCTGGACGAAGCCACATCGGCTCTAGACGCTGAATCTGAGCACCTTGTTCAAGAGGCTCTAGAGCGGCTCATGGTTGGACGGACAACCATAATTATCGCTCACAGACTCTCTACAGTAAGAGAGGCGGACCGAGTGTGCGTACTCAACGACGGAAAGATCGTGCAATCGGGTAGACATGACGAGCTTGTTTCTAGCGAAGGGCTCTATAAGAGACTTGTGGAGCGACAATTCGCGTAAATAATGTACTCGGCACCAAACCGACCTTCACAACACACCTAATCAAAGAATTTTATTGGTACTAAAATGCCCCCAACTGTAATTACTTACCGCGCAACATGACCTCTAAGAGTAACTTCTATGGTGATAAACTAGCTCCATCCAAGTCTAGTGGTACGCAAGATTAACTCGTAATCAACTGTAAAACTACGATAGTGCATTTGGTGGTAACGCTCAGGCAGGTTAAACGCCCACAAGCACCTTTATAGGCAGAAATGACGTTGAAAATTGGAGAAGAGACCATGTCCAGTAGCGAGCAAATAAACCCTAAGATGGTCGCTAAAAGATTTACCCACCTTAGAAGGCTAGAATCGGAAGCTATACACATCATGCGTGAAGTAGCGGCAGAGGCTAAAAATCCAGTTATGCTCTACTCTGTCGGTAAAGACAGCTCTGTAATGCTTCGTTTGGCCATGAAAGCCTTCTATCCATCAAAGCCTCCTTTTCCCTTGATGCATGTTGATACAACTTGGAAATTCAAAGAGATGATCGGGTTTCGCGACGACATGGCCAAGAAATTAGGCTTAAAGCTCATTGTGCACACCAACCAAGATGGGGTCGACCAAGGCGTTGGTCCATTCACACACGGCTCGGCTGTTCACACGGACATAATGAAAACTGTGGGGCTAAAACAGGCGTTGGACAAATACAAATTCGACGTAGCGTTCGGTGGTGCTCGGCGAGACGAGGAAAAATCTAGAGCCAAAGAGCGGATCTTCTCTTTTCGTACAACTCAGCACAGGTGGGACCCAAAAAACCAGCGCCCAGAGCTGTGGAGCCTGTACAACTCACGTAAACACAAAGGAGAGTCTATTAGATGCTTTCCAATATCGAATTGGACTGAGCTAGACATCTGGCAGTACATCTACCTGGAACAGATTCCAATCGTACCTCTATATCTGTCGGCGGTTCGCCCAGTTGTAGAGCGCGAAGGCGTCTTAGTAATGGTTGACGACGATCGCATTCCAATGGAAGAGGGTGAGGTCCCGATGCAGAAAATGGTCCGATTTAGGACATTGGGCTGCTACCCGCTAACTGGAGCCGTTGAATCAGAGGCTACGACTCTTCCAGAAGTTATTCAAGAGATGTTGCTAACCACCACTTCAGAGCGCCAAGGGCGAGTGATCGACTTTGACGGTGGCGCCAGTATGGAAATGAAGAAGCAGGAGGGGTACTTCTAATGGCCCACAAAGACGATCTGATAGCGAAAGATATCTTGGGCTATTTAGAAGCTCAAGAAAACAAAAGCCTTCTTCGGTTCATCACCTGTGGATCCGTAGACGATGGAAAATCGACACTTATTGGTAGACTACTCTACGAATCAAAAATGATTTTCGAAGACCAGCTAGCATCTCTTGAGGCTGACTCAAAGAAAGTAGGCACCCAGGGTGAAGACTTCGACTTCGCGTTGCTAGTAGACGGTCTTGCTGCAGAGCGAGAGCAAGGGATAACTATTGACGTAGCCTATCGATTCTTCTCAACGGACAAGAGAAAGTTTATTGTAGCGGACACTCCCGGTCACGAACAGTACACAAGAAACATGGCGACTGGAGCTTCAACGGCTGATGTTGCCGTTGTTCTAATAGATGCCAGAAAGGGCGTTCTTACCCAAACTCGCCGCCACAGCTTCATTGTCTCTATGTTAGGCGTAAGCAAAGTGCTGCTCGCTGTTAACAAGATGGATTTGGTAGACTATTCCCAGGACACATTCAACTCAATCTGCGCTGACTACACGGAATTCGCCAAGTCGATTGGACTTGAGGATATTCAAGCCATTCCTCTGTCAGCACTAAAGGGTGACAACATTATTGCCCACAGTGAACTGACCTCTTGGTACGAAGGTCCGACAATGCTTCAACACCTGGAAGAAATTCCCGTGGGAGAAGCTAAACTAGAGGCACCATTCAGAATGCCTGTACAGTGGGTAAATAGACCAAATCTGGACTTCAGAGGCTTTTCTGGTCAAATAGCTAGTGGCGTTGTTCGCCCTGGCGACAGGATCAAAGCGCTCCCATCTGGCAAAGAGAGCCGTGTAGATAGAATAGTAACCTACGACGGCGATCTAGAGTGCGCCATAGCTGGTCAGTCGATCACCATCACTACAGAAGACGAGATTGACATCTCACGAGGTGATGTGATCACCACCGCCGCCGACCCATGTCCAGTAGCTGACCAGTTTCAGACTACGATCTTGTGGATGGCGGATGAACCAATGCTTCCTGGTAGACCGTACATAATGAAGATCGGGACTCAAGAAGCTACGCTCACCCCAGCTCGTCCCAAGCACAAGATCAACGTAAATACGATGGCGAATGAACCCGCTAAGACACTCGCGCTCAACGAAATAGGGGTCTGTAATATATCTCTAGACCGAAACATCGCATTTGACGCATATGTCGAGAACATGGTTATGGGCGCCTTCGTCGTTATTGACAGGATGACCAACAATACAGTTGGAATGGGGCTAATCAATTTCGCCCTTCGCAGAGCCTCTAATATTCATTGGCAGTCAATGGATATTAACAAAGAGGCCCGAGCGAACATGAAGGCTCAGAAGCCCGTTGTGCTTTGGTTCACTGGGCTCTCAGGTTCTGGGAAGTCAACCATAGCCAACATCGTCGAGAAAAAACTCCACGCTCGTGGACGTCACACCATCTCTCTCGACGGAGACAACGTCCGACATGGTCTAAATCGCGATCTTGGGTTTACTGCAGCAGGTCGGGTGGAAAACATTAGGCGCGTTGCCGAGGTCTGTAAGCTCATGGTCAGTGGTGGACTCATCACTATCGCATCGTTTATCTCGCCCTTTGCTAGCGAGCGCCAAATGGCTCGAAATATTCTCGAGGAAAACGAGTTTGTAGAGATCCATGTTGATACCCCACTAGAGGTGGTCGAGGCCAGAGACGTAAAAGGTCTATACAAAAAGGCACGCGCTGGGGAGATAAAGAACTTCACGGGAATCGATAGCCCATATGAGGCGCCTAAAAACCCAGAGATAAGGGTAAACACAACGGAAAACTCCGCCGAAAAGGCCGCTGACGAGATCATTGCCTGGCTCGATGAACGAAAGTACCTGATTTAAAGTGAACGCTAACAACGCTTGCCCCTGTTTCTCAGGGAAAAAGTACAAGCGGTGCTGTAGACCTATCCACTCGGGCGAGGCTCCAGAAGAGCCCGTACTGTTGATGCGTTCTAGATACTCCGCTTATGCCCTGGGTTTTTCAGATTACATTATTGAGACCACACACAGGGAAAGCCCACACTACTCACCAGACACAGCTCATTGGAAGGACGCCATTGGACGGTTCTGCAAAGAGCACGACTTTGTGGGCTTAACAATAGAGGATATCGAGACTGCAAGTGACATAGGCTACGTTCAATTCATCGCCCATATGCAACAAGGTTCCCACGATCGCTCATTTCGAGAACGTTCGAGCTTCAGAAAATGCGACGCCAGTCGTTGGAAGTACTTTGGGTCTACTGCTTAACTGAGCGCAGACAAAAGACCTTCTGGATCGTCGGTTCCTATACGAAACTTCTTACCATTCTTATAGGTTATCTCTACCGCATCTAGACCAGATGCGTTCCACATCCAGCCGTGTGGCGTGTAGCGGACTCCAAAGCCAAACCACCAAGAATTTCGAACTTGCTTTACACTGGAGATCTTTTCTCTATTTATGGTCCTGTGAATTATGCCAAGACCAAAAAACAGACGAACTAGGTCACCGGAAACCTCAACTCGAAGCGACCCAAAAAGTAGTAAAAGCGCGGTCCCAACACCAAGAACCAACACAGCATCGCCAAAGATACCCTCAGACAAAGCCCAGATACTAAGCCCCAAGAACAACGGAACTAGGACGACATAAAGATATGTCGACATCTGTTTGTGACTGTAGTTCTCCGATTCCATTCTAAATCTCCTCAATGATTCTTTCTATACAAGTCCCAGTAATAGTTCTGGTGGTCGGCCAATCACCGCCTTTTCTCCGACAATGCCGATGGGGCGCTGAACAAGCCGGGGGTTTTCAACCATAAGGTTTATGAGTTGGTCTGGAGTTTCTTCACCTGTGAGACCTGCCTTCTTAGCGTCTCGAGACCGAAGTACATCCTTTGCCTCCATACCCAATTTACCTAGAATACCCTCTAGTTCAGCTCTAGAGAATGGCTCCTTTGTGTATTCACGATAGGTGTGAGGGACACCGTTAGCCGACAACAAGGCGACCGCCTTGCGACATGCGCCTCAACTCTTTGTACAAATAAGCAACATCGTGTTTTACCTCCAAATTGGTATCCAGTTGTATACTTAACACAATTAAAATGAGTTCGTAGGCAACAACTTTACCTGCATAAGTCCTGTTTTTGAGATATCTAATTTTGGTTGAACAAGGTTACTCATTACTATCTTGCAAAGGAAAATCCAAATGACCAAGACTTACCTCACGGTATTCCTACTTTCTACCGTAGCTTGCTCAAAGGCTGGGACACTTGATATTGGCGGCGGTGGTACGGACGATACTGGAACTAACGGCACCACTGGTACAACTGATACATCCAGCACAACGGACACTTCTGGCACCTATACGACTGAGACAAATGTATTTGAAGAGTTGGTGGGAAATTACCGTGGCGAGGTCACACTCTTTTTGTGGGGTGGAGGTTGGGATAGTTGCGCTGAGGAAAATGAAGGTAGTTTTGATATTGCTGAAGATGGCTCAATTGAAGGTACCGCTAACTGCTACGACGGCTGGTCGGATTACCCACACGATTTTACTGGGCAGGTAGATGAAAATTTTGATGTAAGCGGAGTCGTATCAATATCATCTGAATTTTCTCAGGACGGTACTGGGGTGTACGACTTCTATTTCAACGGTGAAATAGAAGACGGAGAACTGTCTATTTCGTGGGACGGTGAGGCCGACATGGGCGACTGGGCCATAGAGGTTAATGGATCAGCAGTCGCTGACTAATCTACATAGATCGCCGAAAAGATCGGGACAGAATAAGATTAACAGTGTAAAGGGTTTCACCGAGGTGGATCGATTACGCAATTTGGCATTTTTGACTATTTGCCTCGGTGAATCAGAAAGAACGGGAAGATTGAGATGTCGACTAAGCTATTCGTAGGCGGGCTCGCATGGGCCACAAACGATGACGCTCTTAAAGAGCACTTCGAGCAATGCGGTGAAGTAACCGATGCTAAGGTAATAACAGAAAGAGAAACAGGTCGTTCACGCGGCTTTGGTTTCATAACATTCGCCGATGCGGACATGGCTGCAGCTGCAGTTGAGAAGCTTAACGAATCAGAGCTAGACGGACGCTCAATTCGCGTTGATACTGCTACTGAACGCGCAGGCGGCGGCGGCGGCGGAAACCGTGGCGGTGGAAACCGTGGCGGCGGCGGCGGCGGCGGCGGCGGACGTGGCGGCTACGGCGGCGGCGG
>CAWVYO010000077.1:0-12504 GCA_963934385.1 uncultured bacterium | reverse complement strand
GAGATCACAGGAGCTGCGCCATTCATCTACACAGAGATGATGATCAAGTCTCGAGCCGGTGTCTCGGGAGCGATTGTGAAGGGTATCGATCCCGGTACAGTGAACGGTGTTTTAGACCTCGTTGATAATCTGATATCAGGACCAGACGGAGAGTTGACTACTCTGGCTCAACGTTCGGCAGTAATCGCTGGGTTGCGGGCAGAACCAGTGGCAGAGAATCCCGAAGCCATTGAGGTCGTCCTAGATGTTCCAGACTCACCGGAGGCGTTAGCGCCCGAAGAGGTCGAAGAGGTCGAGATAGAATACCCAGGTATTATTTTAGGCGAAGAGTTGGCCGCCGAGCTTCAGGTTTTCGCCGGCGACACGGTTCACCTCGTAAACCCACTGAGCTCTACCCCGGGTCCATTCGGGACACAGCTGCCAGAGGTCAAGGTATTCGAGGTCGCGGGTATTTTCTATTCTGGAATGTATGAGTACGATACTAAGTGGACTTATATCCACATAGAAGACGCTCAGGATTTTTTACATATGCCTGGTATTGCATCTGGTGTAGAGGCCAAGGTTTCTGACATTGACGCGGTTGATGCTGTGGCTGATTCCTTGCGGGACGAGCTTGGTTTCACCATGTTGGTGAGACATTGGAAGGACCTCAACGCTCCACTGTTCGATGCTCTCAAGACCGAAAAGGTCGTCATGGGTATTATTTTGGGACTTATAGTGACAGTGGCATCATTGAATATCGCTGGAACCCTAATCCTGTTGGTGCTCAGCAAGGGGCGTGAGATCTCGATCCTAAGGGCAATGGGAGCGACGGGTAGTCAGATCCGAAGCGTCTTTATGTTGGAAGGTGTGATTATTGGTTCTGTCGGAGCAGTAGTAGGCACCTGTTTAGGTCTTTTGGGCAGCATTGGTCTCAAAAAATATGGTTGGCCTTTAGATACAGATGTTTATTATCTGGATTCACTACCGGTAGTTATCCAGCCCGATCTTGTAGGGTTAGTTGCGTTGATAGGTGTCGCCATATGCTTTGTAGCGACCCTATACCCAGCCAGTAAGGCCGCTTCGCTCGAGCCTGTTGAGGGGTTGAGATATGAGTAACCTTGGTGTTGAAATTACAGTGACTGGGCTATCTAAGCGGTTTGAAAAGGGTGGGCAGACGATTGAAGTTCTACGAGATGTCAATCTAAAAGTAAAGTCAGGAGAGCGACTGGCAATCGTTGGACCATCTGGCTGCGGTAAATCAACTCTGCTGCACCTGTTGGGCACTCTAGAGTCGCCAACCGAAGGGGTTGTAAAGTTTGACGATCGAGAGGTCGTAAGGGTCGAAAATGGCAAGTCCTCCCACAACAAGGCGAGCCTGAACAAGATCCGTAATAGCGAGATCGGGTTCGTGTTCCAGTTTCATCACCTGTTGTTGGAGCACACCGCTATTGGTAACGTGGCTATGCCTCTGTTGATCAGGGGCACCAATGAGGACGAGGCTAACACCGCTGCGTCAGAGATGTTGGCGCTTGTAGGTCTGTCCCACAGAATGAACCACAGGCCAGGCGAACTTTCTGGAGGAGAGCAACAGAGAGTAGCGATAGCTCGGGCTATGGTTACAAGACCGGGGTTGATTCTGGCGGATGAGCCGACTGGCAACCTTGATCCAAAGACAGCAAACGATGTTTTTGAGATGTTTATTAAGCTCAATCAAGAGTTCGGTACAACATTGATTGTAGTTACACACTCAATTGAGCTTAGCAATCGTTTCCCAAGGAGCCTTACCGTGGTAGATGGCACTCTGGAGGAATCTTGAGGAGAAACAGAGTTGGAATTTTTGCGATAGCTATGTTCTGGGCATTAGCCTCGACTAGTGCTTTCGCCCAAGATGTTACACCTGCGGAGGCAGCACCTGTTTCTCAGGAAGAGTCAGCCGCAGAAGCGACCGAGCTCCCCGCAGAAGCGACCGAGGTCCCTGCAGAGGCGACCGAGGTCCCTGCAGAAGCGCCCGAGGTCCCTGCAGAAGCGCCCGAGCTCCCTGCAGAGGCGACCGAGGTCCCTGCAGAAGCGCCCGAGCTCCCTGCAGAAGCGGCGACTGCAGCTACGGATATCCCTGTACCTGTTGAGCCAGAAGTTTCCATAGAGGAATTGTTGGGTTCGATAATTGTCTCACTAGATGTGAACGGCAACAGGCGTGTTGAGTCTGCCGCCGTACTAGCTACAGTAGGTCTAAGTGTAGGTGAACTAATAGACCCTATACAGATTCGTAGAGATATTAAAGCGGTCTTCGCGACGGGATTATTTCAGGACATTCGTGTCGATGTGAGCTCAACTGAAGGTGGCGTCAATGTCACATTCTTAGTCCTTGAGAACCCCGCAATCCGCAGGGTAACTTACTCAGGTAATTCAAATATTTCTGAAGACGACATTACAGAGGTTGTGGAAATAGCCTCATATACTGTCTACACGGACTCAACAGTTGCTCGTAACGAGCGTTACATACACGATCTCTATGTTGAGAAGGGCTACTTCTTAGCCTCTATTGAGACGGTCGTTCACGAGGTCAGTGAGAGTTTAGTAGACGTTGAGTTTGTCATCGATGAGAACCGCAAAGTGACCATTGAGTCAGTTGAGATAACTGGGAATGATCATATTGCTGATGAGGACATCTTAAAGTACATGCAAACTCGACCCGCTGGAGCAATACCATGGCTTTCAGGCGCGGGAACTTATCTCTCAGAGAACCTTGAAAACGATACCTACTTGATCCGCTCTGTTTTCCTTGAAGAGGGCTTTGTCGACGTAGTCGTTGATGAGCCTCAAGTCTTTCTATCTCCAGATAAGCGTAGCATCGCCATAACCATTCATGTTCAAGAAGGGCTTCAGTACAGCCTGGGCGAAGTAGGGGCCTCGTCGGTGTGGCTACCAGAAGAGGGACTTACTCTCGAGAACGTGATGCGGCTTGTGGAAGGTGACTCTGTGGGAACAGTGCGGGCTTCCATGGACGGAGAGTCATCAGGCTTAGGTGGACTGTTTGACTTTAGTGATGGAGGACCTGTATTAGAGGCTAATGACATCTTCAAACTGACTGATGTTCAGATGATTATGCAAAAGATCTCGGAACTTTACAGTACGCGAGGTTACGCCTTCACCAGTGTAGTCCCTATGACAAATACTCGCCCAGAAGACGGGTTGGTGGACATCACCTTTGATATCGCACCGGGCGAGAAGTTTACTGTAGGTCGCATAAATATTACCGGGAACGACCCCACTTGGGACAAGGTTATTCGTCGCGAGGTTCCTCTCAATGAGGGAGAGGTCTTTGATGGTTCCCTTATTCAGGAGTCTCGTGAGCGCTTACAGCGATTGGGATTCTTCGAGGACATTAGAATATCTACACCTCGTGTAGCGGGCGACAATGTCTTGGATGTCAACATTGAGGTGGTTGAGCAACCAACTGGATCGTTCAGTGTCGGTGCTGGTTTCTCAAGCGTTGAGAACTTTGTGTTTACAGGTAATGTCTCCAAGAACAACTTCTTGGGGCTCGGCTATGTAATGAGCGCTGCCATAAACTGGTCTGGTCTGCGTCAGCAGGGGAACTTGTCGTTCGCTGACCCTCACTTCTTGGACTCAAGCTGGACTCTCAAGGTCGACGCTTACTCAATATCGCAGCAGTACATCGAGGATCAGTACACCCGTGGTGGTGGGCTGGCTGTTGGTCGCTACCTAGACGAACGCGAGGATTGGCGACTTTCTTTAAATTACTCCCTTGAGGATGTAGGTCTGACTTCCATAACGCCGTACCAGGAACGCCTGTTTGGCGGAGCCCTTTACGACAGTGGGCTCACGTCTACCATGGGTCTTAGTCTTCAGGTGGACAAGCGAAACAACCGAATAATGCCTACCCACGGTATCTATGGTTCACTCTCTGCGAGCCTTTCTGGTAGTCTACCTGTCGGTGACGGAGAGTTCGCGCCGTTCTTGGGAGGAGAGTTCAACCTCTTCGAAACCAAGGCGAATATTCGCCTGTATCAGCCGATCATCCCAGGCAGCGACGCGCTTATCTTTAGGCTAAACAGCACTATTGGTGCTATCGCCTCTACCGATGGTCGCGTGGTCCCATATGTACACAGGTACCGGGCTGGAGGAATCAACTCAGTTCGGGGCTTTAGCTGGTACTCGCTAGGACCATCTATTCGAAGCCTTGGCAGTGAGGATCCTTCGCGTGCGGACGATAGGTTGGTTGTTGGGGGTTCCCAGACTTGGATAAACAACTTCGAGATAGAGGCACCTATATTAAAGAGCGCAGGCATTACAGGAGTTGTGTTCTTCGACGCAGGAAACGCCTTTGGTGATCCTCTCGGGGAGGGCAACCTTAGCTTTTCAGGGCTGCGTTTATCATATGGTGCTGGGATTCGATGGTTCTCACCGATCGGACCCTTGCGTTTCGAACTAGGCTATCCGGTCAGCCCAGAAGAGGGTGAGGAACCTTCGGTGTTTGACTTCTCAATCGGTTCATTTTTCTAAAATTCACGACAGTTTTAATAAGGGAGTTTCTCCATGCTTTTCCGTATATTTACAGCGTTAATATTGTGCTTTAGTCTGTCTACTGTGGCTTCAGCAGACATCAAAATCGGTGTTGTTGATTTTACCCGCGCCATTGAAGAGACATCAGATGGGCAAGCTGCCCAGGGTCGCCTAGATGCTATGTTTCAAGGAAAGAGAGCGGAATTGGAGCAGCTTGAATCAGGGTTGCGGTCTCTAACTGAGGAGTACCAGTCTCGTGCGGCAATGCTATCGGACGCGGCTCGTGCCGACTACGAACAGCGTTTGGGAGAGGCACAGATGGTCTACCAGCAGACCTACCAAAGAAACGACGCTGAGATGCAAGAGGCCTACATGCAAGTCATGGAGCAGCTATTTGCTAGTCTAAAGGTGGTTGCCCAGTCAATAGGAACTGAGCAGGGATACACTATTATTTTGGAGTCGGCACAAGGAGCGGTTCTCTTTACTGCGCCTACAGTGGACATCACCGATCTTGTGATTCAGCGCGTAAACGCTGGTAACTAAATGCTCTGCGCTCGCGATGTCTTCGAGGCCATTGGGGGGCGACTTGTCGGCGATGTGGATCTTCAGCTTGAGGACGTCCGCGGTTTATCAGAGGCGGGGCCGAATCACGTCTCTTTTTTATCTAACTCCAGGTATCTGAGTCAGGTCAAGACTAGCCGAGCTGGTCTACTACTACTCCCTGAGGGTACAGAGGTTACTGGGCGCACGTGTATCTACCTAGATGACCCATATGCTGGGTTTGCCAAGGCCCTCAGCCTGTTTCACCCAACTGATTGGCCAGAGGCTTCGGTTAGCGACAGGGCATCCGTTTCCGAGAGCGCGATCTTGGGGGAAGGGGTAGTTGTAGAGCCCTTTGCGACGATTGCAGCAGGAGCACAGATAGGGTCAGGTTCATGGATTCAAGCTGGGGCTTACGTAGGTCGGGGCTCGATTCTCGGAGCGTCATGTAGGCTTATGCCATCGGCAGTGGTAATGGATGGCGCTAAGCTAGGCGACAGGGTCTGGCTGAATCCCGGTGCCGTTATAGGAGCAGAGGGCTTTGGGTTCGCACCCACTTCTGATCGACCTATTAAGATTCCACAGGTGGGTGGAGTAGTTATTGGTGACGACGTCGAGTTGGGCGCCAACTCTTGCGTAGACAGAGGAGCCCTATCTTCCACGATTGTGGGTACAGGTACAAAATTTGATAACCTTACACAGGTCGGACACGGAGCTAAAGTGGGTGAAGATGGTCTGTTTGTGGCGTTTACGGGAATTGCGGGCAGCGCAGTAGTCGGGGATCACGTCACAATGGCTGTGCGCTCCACAGTAGTAGGGCACATAGAGGTTGAGGACGGAGTGACTGTCGCAGCTCATAGTCTGGTGTCAAAGACAGTTAAGCGCGGGGCATCAATAGCTGGTGTGCCTGCACAAGACCACCGCGAGTGGCGCAAGCAGGTGGCTCTGGGGCGAACAACAGCAGATCTATTGAAACGTATAGAGATGCTGGAGAAACGACTATTAGCTATTGAGGGGGATGAGTGATGAAAATAGACGAGATTATGGAGACGTTGCCGCACCGTTACCCGATGTTGCTAGTTGACCGAGTGTTGAGTATCGAGCGAGGGGTTCGAATAGAGGCGATTAAGAACGTATCTGTAAACGAGCCATTCTTTCAAGGACACTTTCCCCACAACCCAATAATGCCAGGTGTGTTGATAGCAGAGGTGTTCGCTCAGGCGGCGGGTATCTTGGTAATAGATGCAAAGGAGGCGTCTTCCGATGGCGACTTCCTTCTGCTAGGTATGGATAAAATGAAGTTTCGCAAGCCTGTAGTCCCTGGAGACCAACTGCGAGTGGTCGTTAAAAAGACAGGAGGAAAACGGCAGATATGGACTTTTGGCTGTGAGGCGTATGTCGATGGCGAGAGGGTGGCAGATGGTCAGTTGATGGCTACAATCACCTGATTAGCTCCGGATCTATCTAATCCGACCCTCTAAAAATGGAACCTCCATTACCTTCTTGTGCATAATCGGACCGTGTCCGAAGTAGCCGCCTTCTCCGAAAAGCTCTCCATGATCTGCGGTTACCGTGATGTATGTGTTCTCAGGCACGACGTCGAAGAGCTTCTCAAAGACCTCGTCTAAGTATTTCACCGTGTCTATCTGTCGGTGTTTCATCTCTCGCATTTTCTCGTCGCTGAAGAACTGTGGCGCCTCTGCAGTCTGTACAAGTTGCCCGTCACGGAGCTGCTTGTCGAGATTCTTGAAGACACCGTTTACGCCGTGAATTCTAGGCCAATCAGAGGTATCCTCGGTCGGGCGAGCGTAGGGGTAGTGAGTCTCGCCTACGTTCATCAAGATGTAGCTAGGGCGCTCTACATAAAACCTGAGAGCATCAACCATAGCGCTCATGTCGTTGTGACACTTCATGAGCTGAAAGGAGTCAAAGTCGACGTTTAGAGGGGTCTGTGGATTTAGTACTGGCATTGAGACCAGGGCTTGAGTCCGATAGCCAACGTTGTTGCGGAGGTATGAAGGCATGTAGAGCCTAGGCACCATCTTGCCGAACTCCATTCCGTCAAACCCCAGCCGCTCTGAGTATTTTGCGAAATCATTTTTATAGTATTCCGAGGCGTAAACATTAGGTGGCGAGGAGTGCGGAAGTAGCCCCATGAGCAGGTTGTAATGAGAGGGTGCAGTCCAGGTGGCGTATGTGTATCGCTTTTCTAGTGGACCGAGCTTCAGTAGAGTCTTGGGCTTGGCTTTTACAAATGAGTCAAACCTGCATGAGTCCAAGGTGATTACGATATAGGTGTTTGCACCTTTGGGTGGGTCTGGTCGCTTGGCCTGTAAGACGGGAGAAATAATAGGACTATTACCTTTGCCCGCTGATGAGGATTCGTGCCCCACCAACCCCGATACTAGCGGCTCTACACGACTCCATCCTCGACTGATAATACTCAATTTGCGCTCCAATGCCATTTCCACATGTGGCGGGCAACCATCCGTTTGTAAGTTGCCTTTAGACCTCTATCCCCTTACGGTAAAACGAGGCAAGTCGCCACTCTATACAACTGCATTTTCGATACTTATTTCAGAGGTAGAAGCCCATGGCTATTCACCCAACCGCTATTGTCGACCCAGATGTGGTCTTGGGTGCGGTTGAGATAGGACCATACTGTGTTGTTGGGGCGGGGGTAACCTTGCTTGACGGAGTAGTCTTGAAGTCCCACGTGGTCGTTGAGGGTGAGACAGTGATTGGGCAGGGCTCCGTAGTTCACTCGTTTGCAGTAATAGGCGGAGATCCTCAGGACCTAAAATATAAAGGTGAGCCTACCAAACTGATTATTGGAAAGAACAACACCTTCAGGGAGTATTCTACTTGTAATAGGGGGACTCTCGGTGGCGGTGGGCTAACCAGTATTGGAGATGACAACCTGTTTATGGCGTCCTCCCATGTGGGTCACGATTGTATAGTTGGCTCGGGTTGTGTGTTAGCGAATTCTGCGGCACTAGCAGGTCATGTAGTGTTGGGTGACGGCGTGGTGATGGGTGGTCTATCAGGAGTTCATCAGCACACTAGAGTGGGGGCTCTGGCTATGATCGGAGCAGGTGCGAAGGTGGTCCAGGATGTACCGCCGTTTATGGTGGTTCAAGGAGACCGAGCCCGCCTATTTGGCGTCAATGTTATCGGTCTTAGGCGGGCGGGCTATTCGAACGATCACATTGAGGTAGTACGACGGGCATATAAGCTCTTGTTTGATTCGACTACCCCATTTAAGGATGCCCTTGAGCAGCTGTCGGCAGACACTGAAGATCCGTTGAGATCACTCTGCTTGTTCCTTTCTGAGCGTTCAAAAAGGGGCGTCTGCAGGGGGCGACCAGATCCCAAGTTCAGGCTTGACGATGAGTGAGACAAGGCTCCGGGGTGCTTTGATAGGCTGCGGTGCGATGGGTCGCATACACGCCCAAAAGCTCTTGTTAGATCCCTTGGTTGACTTGGTTGCGGTTGTAGATCCAAATCCAGGTGCAGACTCTAGATTACAAGGGTTACCATGGTCCGACAAACTACCGACTAATATTGATTTTGTTGTGGTAGCGGTGCCGACATCTCTTCACGCCAAAATAGCCGTCCCTCTGTTGGTAGCTGGGGTGCCGTGTTTAGTGGAGAAGCCGCTTGGTGGCACGGTTGCCGAGGCCGCGGCGCTTGCGAAATTCGATATCGTGACTGTAAACCATATTGAGAGATTCAACCCCAACCTAGTTCCAGTCCTTGGTCTCAACCCGAAGTACATTCGGAGTGAGCGATTGGCTCTCTCGCAGTCGTCCGGAGAGGTTCGGAGGGGAGGAGATGTCGATGTAGTACACGATCTTATGATCCACGATCTCGACTTAGTCCGGTTCCTAACTGGTGAAGAGGTCTCTGAAGTTAGGGCTGTTGGCGCCTCGTTACATTGCGACTCAAAGGCTAAGGGTGTCGATATTGCCGAGGTGTGGTTGGAGACAGAAGGTGGGTGTGTGGCAGTACTTACCGCATCGAGGGCGAGTAATAAAAGGCAGAGGCGTCTTAGAGTCGTTGATGGTACCAGTTACTGGAGCGTCGATCTGGACGGTGGCGTAAGTGAGCAGGTGGGGTGGGACAGTAGCCTCAATCGCGTCTCGGCAAAAGGCAATGGGGGAGACGCCATCGAGGCGATACACAAGGAGTTCCTAGGAATGGTTAGAGGTGAACGATCATCTCCAGTTACAGGTGTAGACGGTCTGCGAGCTGTTGAGTTGGCGGAGCGGGTTTCCACCGCCATAAGGGCTCGCAGTTGACACGCCTCTTGGTCTCTGTAGGAGAGCCCTCGGGAGATCTCATAGCAGGGCTTATGGTGGAAGAGCTAATTACCATGAGACCAGACCTAGAGATCTTGGGTGTTGCTGGTGAGCGCCTCAACAGAGCCGGGATCACTGCGATAGCTAATGTGGACGAGCTTTCAGTGATGGGTTTGTTTGAGGTAATAGGGTCTCTGGGGCGTATAAGAAATGTAATGAAGAGGCTGGTAGCTGAGCTAGAACGAGGAGTAGACCTGTTGGTGGTAGTCGACTTTTCGGGGTTCAATATTAGGCTGGCTAGAGCTGCAAAGGCGCTTGGTATTCCCGTAGTGTTCTATGTGTCACCACAGGTCTGGGCCTGGCGCCATAAGAGGGCTGCTGAGATTTCAATTTTAGCTAAGGAAGTGCTCTGCCTGTTACCGTTTGAGCCAGATGTATACAAAGAGGCTGGTGGCAATGCGAGCTTTGTGGGACACCCTCTGGCAACTACAGCGACTACGTGTGCTGACTCTGAAGGTCACTGGTTGCTCCTTCCCGGCTCGCGGGAGGCGGAGATATCTCGTTTATTGCCTGCAATGGTAGCGGTGGCTGATGAACTTCGGACTCGCGATGAGTCAGCTAAATTTAAAATTGGTGCGGCCCCTGGTTGGAGCGCCGAGCGATTATCGCGAGTCGCAAATGTTGACCTGACCAATATCGAAGTGGTGGAAAGCCTTGAGTCAGGCGCATCAGGGGCAAAAGCGGCGTTAGTATCTTCGGGGACGGCGACCTTGCAGCTCGGTTTTATGACTGTTCCTATGGTGGTCATCTACAAGGTGAACCCGTTCACCCACTGGCTACTTAGACGGATTGTAAAGGGTGTTGAGATGATCGCCTTGCCCAATATTGTTCTGAAAAGACAGGTAGTCCCAGAATTTATTCAACGATTGCCTACTTTGGAATTGGCTAATGCGCTCGAATTCGCCGCACTTGGCGGCCAAGTTCCGGCATTGTCAGAGCTCAGAAAAGTGATGGCAAGTGACAACCCTTCGCGAGTGGCGGCTAACAAGGTTGAAAGTTGGCTCCCCACGATGGATTAGATCGGGATAGTAATCTGTCATGCCAACTGTAGTCATACCAACATACAACGAGAGCGAGAGTTTACCAAAGCTGATTGACGGACTGCGGGCTGCTCTGCCCGATGTCTCTATATTGATTGTCGATGATGGATCTCCAGATGGTACAGCTGGCATAGCCCGAGGAATGGGCGCCACTGTTCTAGAGAGAGAGTGCAAATCGGGGCTGGCGAGTGCCTATATCCTTGGCTTCAAAGAGGCCTTGAGTCAGGGAGCAGAGCTTATTGTTCAGATGGACGCAGATCTCTCTCATGACCCTAAAGATGTCCCTCGACTGATTGCAAAGACTACTGACTTGGTGCTTGGTAGTCGCTACGTAACAGGCGGGGGCACGGTAAATTGGCCGCTTCATCGCAAGGCTGTATCTCGTTTTGGGTCCGCATGGGCTCGGTATTGGTTAGGGTTGCCTGTCGCGGATCTCACCGGTGGTTTTAAATGCTGGACGTCAAAAGCGTTGACCCATGTGCTGTCAACGCCATTGCGTTCAGAGGGTTATTCGTTTCAGGTTGAGATGACGTGGAGAGCGATCCAAGGTGGATTTTCTGTTGAGGAGGTTCCTATAATCTTCACAGAGCGCATAGATGGTGTCTCTAAGATGAGCAACGCCATAGCATTAGAGGCCGCGTGGCTGATACCTGCATTAAGGTTTCGATCTTGAGTGACGAGCTGGGGGAGCCAGCCTCGGCTAAGGGTGTTCTCTATGTTCTGGTAGCGTTGGTCACAATCAAGCTCGCTATCGCAGCGTTGTTGCCACTTGCCGCCGATGAAGCATATTACTGGTCGTGGAGTGAAAACCTGAGCTTTGGCTACTATGACCACCCTCCGGGCATAGCCTACCTTATTGCTATAAGCGGCGCCCTGTTTGGAGATGGTGAACTCGGAGTTCGCGGTGTGGGTGTTCTGCTACACGGTGGTGTGGTCTGGGGGTTGATCAAGGCATTCCCGAGGTCTAACAGTTGGTTGATGTTGCTATTGTTGGCGGGAGCCCCCCTTTTTATGTTGGGTGGTTTACTTGCAACACCGGATTCCCCCCTGTTGATTGGGTGGGGTCTCGCTATTATTGGTGCTAAGCGTGACGATTGGCGGCTGGTGGGTGGTGGTGTCGCAATAGCAGTCATCTCAAAGATGACGGGTCTGTTGCTCCTTTTGGCTGTGCTATATGTCTACCGCAAGCGAGGAGGATGGCTAGCTAAGGCAGCACTTATACCTGTAATAGTTCTTTTCCCTCACTTTATATGGAGTGTTGCAAATGGAGGTGGACCATACTTATTTCAGTTAGAGCACGGTCTTGGAGGTGGGTGGAGTATTTCAGGTCTCTTGGAGGGGCTAGCAGGGCAGCTTCTGCTCGTGGGACCGTTTTTAGTGTTCGCTGGATTACGCTGGTTTGGAGAGAGTTTTGGCGCCGAGAAAGATCGGTCTGACCAACTCTTGATTGTAGGCGGCGCCATGACCTTCTTGGCATATCTAATCTCCGCTGTAACAGGCACATCTGAGATAAACTGGGCAGCACCGGGGTGGTTCTCCGTTTTAGTGGGATTGACTATGGTCTCTGATAAGAGAATCCGGTGGGTGTGGGTCGGTGGCTGGACTCACGGTATCTTGGGGGGCTTCTTGATGGCACAGGCTCTTGGGCCGCTGTGGACATTTCCCAAAGGTCCAACAGATCGGTTTTATTATGGAGAAGCGCTCGGAGGGCGCGCTGCTGAGTGGGCGCTCCCGGTTGTGGCTAGTCATTATCAATATGCTGCGTTGGCTCAATTCTATGGAGAGGTAGACGCCACAACAGTTCCAGGCTTCTGGCGAGATGATGAGTACGATATGTCTCGTACATTTCTACCCAGAGAAGCCCTCTTGATTTTGCCAATTAACGAAGAAGAAGCTGTGGTTTCGGCTTCTCAGTGGTACTCTATTGAAGAGTTGGAGTCAATCAAGGCTTGGCGTGGTAACAGGCGCGTAGGTGAATGGGCTTTGTATAGAGGGGCGCTATTGGAGGAAACCTTGACTGGCAGTGAACTTGTTCTATCTGGTGAAACGAACAT
>CAWVYO010000076.1:0-12524 GCA_963934385.1 uncultured bacterium | reverse complement strand
CCCGGAAATATCTAATGTTGGAATAATCCCAATAGCTGCGGACTCTGTTCAATTTGCTCAATATCTTGAATCGACCCCTTTTATTCCTGTGGGGCATAGGCGAATAATTGAACAATCGGCTGAAATAATTGACGGTTCTAACGGTCGCTTAGAGGCCTCTCGGGCCCTTGCAGATTGGGTCTACAGATATTTGGAGAAGCGTTCTACAGTCGGAGTTCCCAATGCGCTAGAGGTTCTCGATGTCGGTCAAGGTGACTGCAATGAGCATACGGTGCTATTTGTGGCATTGGCGAGAGCCGCCGGTATTCCTACTAAGACTGTAGCAGGAATGGTGTTCTTGCCCAACCCAGAGAGCGCATCAATTAGCGAAACAGAACCAGTAGACGGTGCCTTCTTTTATCACGCTTGGCCCGAGGTATACATGGGCGAGGTTGTGGGTTGGTTAGCCGTTGATCCTACCTTAGGGCAGTTCCCTGCTAATGCAATGCACCTTAAGGTAGTAGAAGGCGGTTTGGATAAGCAGATTGAAATAATGGGTATGTTAGGACGGGTTAGCTTGAGTGTCGAGCAGACTGAAGAATTGGAGGAAGCGCTATGATAAAGGTCAAAGCAGTCGAAAAGCGATACGGTTCGTTTCAGGCACTAAAGCCCATAGATCTCCACGTACGGAAGGGGGAGGTCTTTGGGTTCTTGGGTCCTAACGGAGCTGGGAAAACTACCCTGATAAGGATGCTAGCCGGAGTGATGCCACCAACAACTGGCACCGTTGAGATAGGTGGGTTTTCCATGGCTAACGATGCAATCGCAGCCAAGAGAATTGTAGGGTATATTCCGGACAGGCCGTACCTTTATGAGAAGCTTACTGCTCGTGAGATGTTGCGTTTTATTGGGGGTATATACGGGGTCACGAGTGAAGATATAGACGTACGTGGTGAGGAACTTTTAACTGAATTTGGTCTCTCACAGGTGGGGGACCAATTGGTCGAAGGATTCTCACACGGCATGAAGCAGCGACTCACTTTTTGTGCAGCTCTACTTCATCGCCCCCAACTGGTAATAGTCGACGAGCCCATGGTTGGACTAGATCCGCAGGGTGCTAGACTGGCCAAGGATTTGTTCCGTAAAATAGCCGACGAAGGTAATACGGTTTTTCTTTCTACTCACTCTTTGGATGTCGCCCAAGAGGTGTGCGATCGTCTTGTTATTATAAACAAAGGCGCCATTGTGGCGATGGGTAGCTATAAAGATATACGATCGAGTGCCCACCCAGAGGCTACAGACCTCGAAGACGTGTTCATGAGATTAATGTCAGAGGAGAGTGACGTGAGTCAGGCGACAGAAAAAAATGATGGCGGAGCTGAAAAATAGTGAGAAGTCACGTCGCCAGTTTTTGTTTGACCCTAGGCTTGTTGCAGGGTTGCTTTCTTGTCAATGGTGGTGCTAGTTCGTCATTAGAAGGGCGTTACCGAGTTGAGGCTCCGGTTGGCTGGGTGTCAGTGAACCCAGGTGGCGCCGACTACTCATGGTGGAACAGCGACTCTGGGGCTACAATTTATACCGACTCCAACTGCGAACATCACTTCGAGGATTCACCGCTTATTAGGCTTGTAGAGGCACAGATCGTAGCCCTTGATGATGTCGAACTACTGAATAGCGAAAACAGAACTATATTGGGGCGAGCTGGGCTTTCGACCTTACATCACGGATCAATTGACGGGGTTCGAGTATCGGTAAGCACCACAGTTGTTAAGAGGAACGGTTGTGTCTATGACTTTGTAATGGTTGGGCCTATTGGACAAGACGCCAGTCTCAGCGAAAGCTATGCTTCACTTGTCGCCAGTTTTGAGGCACAGGACTGATGAAGTTTACGTTAATGCTGTTATCGGAGATCGGTGGGGTCGTTAGGCTCGCTGGCGCTACGTTTAAGGCTATGAGGAAGCGCCGCCCCGAAGGTGAGCCCCTGTTGTATCAGTTCGATCACGTAGGCACAGGCTCTCTATCAATTGCCGTCCTGACAGCCCTGTTCACTGGAGCTGTTTTAGCGCTGCAGTTTGCCCAAGGGTTGCAATCGTATGGGGCCTCTTCATATACGGGAAAGCTAGTAGCTCTAGGTATTGTTAGAGAGATGGGGCCAACTTTGACGGCTATTCTTGTAGGTGGGCGTGTAGGTGCTGGGTTCGCAGCGGAGCTTGGCTCAATGGCAGTGACTGAGCAGGTTGATGCTATCCAGGCATTGGGCGCAGACCCAATTCATAAGCTAGTTGTTCCAAGGGTATTGGCTTGTGTGGTAATGATACCGGCGCTCACAATCTTGGCCGATGCAGTTGGTTTAGTTGGTGGTATGCTTGCTGTCATGTCTGAAGTTGGCGTCTCCGCCCGATGGTATGTCGCCCAGCTTATGGACACGCTCGACTTTTACGATTTCAACCACGGCTTGATAAAGAGCTGCTTTTTCGGGCTTATTATTGGGCTTGTTGGCTGCTATATGGGACTAAAGACGCGAGGCGGTACCGAAGGGGTGGGTAGGGCGACTACAAATACAGTAGTAGCTACTAGTATCGCTGTGTTGGTCTCCAACTTTATCCTCACCAAAATAATTATGGTGGTCTATGGGTGATCCCATAATCTCTTTCAAACAGGTGGAGAAAGCATTTGAAGATAATGTGATCTACACAGGATTATCCTTCGATGTTTTTCAAGGAGAGACTCTTACTGTAATAGGCGGTAGTGGAGTTGGTAAGTCAGTTATGCTGAAGCTGTTGATAGGGCTGCTAAGGCCAGATCGCGGTTCAATCATGGCGTTTGGTGATGACGTGACTCAGATGACGTCAAAACAACTCCAACAGCTTCGTCAGAGGGTGGGGATGTTGTTTCAAGGCGGTGCTTTATTTGACTCGATGAGTGTCGAAGAAAACATCTCCTACCCCTTGATAGAGCACAAGTGGGGTAGCGCCGCGCAGATGAAATACCGGGTTGAGACTGTGCTAGACATGGTTGGTCTGTCTGGAATTGAGAAGATGCGCCCACCTGAGCTATCGGGTGGTATGAAAAAGCGTGTGGGGTTGGCTCGAGCAATCGCAATCGAGCCCGAAGTCATACTCTACGACGAGCCTACTACGGGGCTTGATCCAAAGAATGTTCGAAGAATTAACGGTCTGATTCGCAACCTACAAGAGCAGATGAAGGTCACCTCAATAGTGGTGACCCACGATATGGACTCCTGTTTTACTGTGAGCGACAGGATTGCGTTCCTAAACGGACACGAGATCTGTTGGTCGGGGACTTGTGAGGAAGCCAAGGCTTCTAAAATACCAGATTTGGCGGACTTTGTCTTAGGAGGGAGAGGGGTTCTTTAGCTCTATACTAGGCTCAAACCGCCGTCAGCGGTGATAATCTGCCCAGTGAGCCATCCAGCTCGTTCATCCAAGAGTAGATCCACCATCTTAGCGATGTCACCTGGCGTGCCTAGCCGACCCATTGGTGTGATTTTCTTGGCAGTTTCAATCACCTTCTCCTTTTCATGGAAGTAATCTAGAGCATCGGTGTCTACGAGCCCGCCACGCACTGTGTTTACCCGAATCTTCTTTGGTGATAGTTCTACTGCAAGCTGTCTTGTGAGCGCCTCTAGTGCCCCTTTGGCGGCACCCATGGCGGCGTATCCTGGGACAAATTTTACGGATCCAAGTGATGAGAGCCCAATCACGGAGCCCCCCTCAACTATTCGGTCTAAGCATTCCATTGTTAGAAGCCAGAAAGGTCTCACAGAGACCTCCATGGTTAAGTCCCACTGGTTAGCTCGTATCTTGCCACATGGTTTTAGGACTCCAAGCGCGGCATTGTGAATCACTGCATCGTAGCGGTCTAACGTTTTTGATAGGCGCTTTAGGTCTTTTGGATCACGCACGTCACCTTGGACGACGAAAGGCGTGCCACCAGCTTGGCGAACCAGCTCGGCAGTCTCCGCCGCAGCCTCTTCATTTCTGAGATAGTTTACGACAATTCTGCCGCCGTGGCCAGCTAGCTGTATCGCCGTAGCGCGCCCGATTCCCCGAGAAGCCCCTGTGATTAAAACGTCCATCTTATTAATTCCTAAGTTTTGATTTTTCGGGCAACGATAGCCATCACGTCCCCGATCTCTTTTACCTTTAAGACCCAAGCGACAAGCAGGCATGCACTCATGGCGACTAGTCCAAGTAGAGCCCCTTCAAGCAGAGGGTGAAACTCGATATAGGTGTCGGTGAGCCGGCCTATCCACCACCCAAACAGGGCAGCAGGCATCATTTTTACGACTACAGGATATATTCGAGGGCTATCTGTGGCTCCGCTGGCTTTTCGTAAGATAATCGCGAGCGTTACTACGTATATAGAGATGGCACCCGATGAGACAAGGGCTAGCCCAAACCCACCGTGATTTGCCCCTGCCCATGAATAAATAGGATAGGCGATTACCATGATAATGGAGCCAACAATAGTTGGTGTCCAAGTGTTTTGCATAGCGTAAAAACCACGAGCGATTAGAGTTTGCGCTGACCAAGCTCCTAATCCAAGGCACAGAAGTCCTGTGTAGAGCCCTATTGAGTCTAACTCTCCGGTGGTAAACCGAGTCGTGCCCCAGATTATGGTGGCGATGTCGGCTCCCGCAGCTGAGACAGCCGCCTGTGAGGCGAAGGCCATAACGAGCATTATACGGCAGGCTTTTACAAGTGTCGCCATAGCTTCGTTAGGCTTACCCTCTGCCATTAGGCGGCTCAAAGTTGGGAATGCCGCGACTCCTGTGGCTAACCCGAATACCCCCATTGGTACCTTCATTAGAGTCTTCGCGTATTGGAGCTGCGACACGACCCCTTCGTGCATGGATCCAAAACGTTTGAACATCCAATCGTCGACCACGACCACTGAGAAGCCGAGCATTACAGGAAGCGAAAGCCAAAGGTATTTTCGGAAATCTGGATGCCTTATCTCAAATGAAGGTCTCCACCTCATGCCTGCTCTGATATTGCCATATAGGGGGAGGGCAAAAGGGCCGAGTATTGAGCCAGCCAGTACACCCCAGGCGAATGAATCCGCTCCCAGGGTGTCCCAAAGTCCAACCCCGAAGACTACGATTGAGCCCGTGTACACAATGGGCGCCAGCGCGGGTAGAAGGTGTCGGTCCTTAGCCTGCAGCGTTGCAGAGAGTAGTCCCCCTTGAAAGTGAAAGATCTGTGCTGGGAGGATTATTCTAGTGAGGCGCACCAAGTCCTCGTGTTGAGCCTCGTTAAAACCTGGAGATATCCAGTGAGCTATATTTGGCGCCGCGATCCACATTATGCCTACGAGGGCGGTCATTGCGATGACTAGAAAGGTCGAAATAGCGCTAAATGCTCGCCACCCTCCCTTTTCGTCATCACGGGAAAGGTAGCCGCTGAATATTGGTATAAACACCAACGATAAGGCACCACCCGCCAGCAGGTAATTAAGAAAATCGGGTAGCACAAACGCGGACCAATAAACGTCAGCCTCTGCGCCACCGCCAATTGTCCGACCAATGACGCTCTCTCGTAGGATTCCTACCATACGTGACAAGAGAATACTAAATCCCCATATCAGACTTGCTACGCCAACTTTACGGCTCAACTGGGCTCCCTTTATGGGTGTGGTGAGAAGGGCAAATCACCCAGAATGGTTGTATAGGTGTTAGAATGGTATTTCAAACTCCCGAGCGCATAATATTGTAGCCGCTCATTGGGATTTTTGCCTCTTAGAATCAATCAAGGAACCTAGATGACCAAGAGTATTAGTCGGAATCTGCGTGTCGGAGCGATGTTTGTAGCCTCAGTATCCCTGCTGGGTTTAGCTATTGTATCGCTTGGCGGCGCCTCATCGGTGTTTGAGGATCGATATCGACTGAACGCGGAATTTCCTGACGTAGCTGGTTTGCGACCGGGGGCTAACGTGAGGCTTGCGGGAATAGTCGTCGGCGAGGTGGCAGACATCTCTTTCCCGGAAAATCCAGCTGATAAACTGATTGAGTTGAATCTGTCGATGCAAGGTGAGTTTTCTGACAGAATTAGGGTTGATTCTGTAGCCAGGCTTGAGACCGAGGGCATGCTTGGCGACAAATACGTGAGTATATCTATTGGGTCTATAGAGTCTGATGTCTTGGATAACAACGGACTACTAAACACAGAGCAGAGCACTAGTATGCTCGAATACCAGCGCCGAGCCACAGAGCTTCTAAACAACGCAGAGATCACGACCCGTAGGGTTGCGAACATGTTGGGCTCAGATGAGGAGTCCGAGTCGGCTTCTGTCGCTCGTGTATTGCGCTCAGTCGAGTCTTTAATGCAGGCAGCTGAGAGAGGTGACGGGTTGCTGAATGCCCTGCTCTACGACACCAGAATATCGAACGGGGTGCGAAGCTCCGTCGGCAGTTTGTCGAACTCAGCGGCTGCCTTGGCCTCTATTACGATGGAGGTGCAGAACGGCGACGGTATGGCTCACGAACTCATTTATGGTGCGGCAGGCACAGAATTCGCTGGTGAGATCACTCGTCTGACTGATAGCGTTGCGAACTTGGTAGAGAACCTGGAGTCCGAAGAGAGCCTCTTGCATTCACTTATGTATGATCCGGAAGCAGCCGGGATTGTCACCGAGCTTCAGGCTACTGTAGAGGGACTTAGATCTGTAGTGGAGGGGATTCAGACTGGCGAAGGGACTTTGGGGCTTCTTGCCCAAGACCCAACACTGTACGAAGAGATTCGATCGCTATTTGGCGGTGCTCAGAGAAACACACTGCTTAGAAATTATATTCGACGCACTATAGAGCAGGCTGAATCAGAGGATGCAGAGTCTTGGGATGGCGCTGAATAGGTGGGTGGTATTTCTCCACTTTACCTACTCAAGCCTAGAGTTTACGGTCTAAAGAACCGCTGGTCGGGTAGCTCCACGGCCTCAAAGACTACCTATGTGTTGTTTGCTGTCTTAGGTCTGCTTTTTTGGACTGGGCTTCTGGTCGGCTCTGTAAAAGTCATCTCTATCTTTGATGCTGTAGAGGTGTTTGGGCCACTATTGATAAGGAAGCTCTTAGATATTCTGTTGATCTCCATCTTTGCGATGCTACTTTTCTCTAATGTTGTAACAGCCGTCTCTACTTTTTATCTGTCCGAGGATCTAAACCTACTTATGGGGCTGCCAATCGCCCGACCAGTTCTTCATTATGGCAGGCTGATAGAGTCAGCCGTTCAATCATCTTGGATGATGGGAATGTTTGGTCTGCCGATCTTTTTAGCCTATGGGATCGTCCTGGAGGCTAGCTTTGTATATTACGCCTGCCTTGTCGTTGTGATCCCGGCGGTGTTGCTCATTCCTGCTAGTATTGGGGTAATGGTGGCATCTGTGCTGGTGAATGTGTTCCCAGCGCGTCGGGCACGCGAGGTGATGGGGTTGGTTGGGATCCTTTTCGTTATTGTTGTTTTTCTGTTTTTGAGGTTGGTTCGACCAGAGCAGTTAGTAAATGCAGAAGGGTTCGATTCTCTTGCGGGGTACATTGCCTCTATGCAGGCGCCCATGCCAGACTTGTTGCCTCCTTCATGGGCCTCAAACATTTTGCAAGATGTTCTTAGAGGGCGCGGTGTTCCAACTCTTCAACTTGGAATGCTCGTATCTTGCACCTTGGCTTTAATAGCTTCGTCGAGATGGGTCACAGTCGCTCTGTTGGACGGTGGCTGGTCCAAGAGTCAGGAAGCCCGTGGTGCCACATTGGTGCGCAACAAGAGCGTCTGGTCATTTGTTCGTCTGTTCACCAACAGACTACCTTCAGATGTGGGACCTGTGATTGAGAAGGACATTCGAGTTTTCTTTCGTGACCCCGCACAGTGGAGTCAAATATTTCTTCTCGCGAGCCTTATAGTCATATACCTGTTTTCGGTCTCAGCTCTGCCTGTCGATGTAGTGCATGGAGCCTATATGCAGAGCTTCAAAGACGCGTTGGCGTACCTGAATCTGGGGATGGCTGGGTTTGTAATGGCGGGTATCGCCGTTAGGTTTCAGTTCACGGCAATTAGCGGTGAGGGTCGGGCTTTTTGGCTTATGCAGTCGGGGCCTGTTGATCCCAAGAGGTTTCTTTGGGCTAAAATAGTTCCTGGTCTTCTTCCGATGTTGTTCGTTGGAGAGACTCTGATTTTGGCCTCGAATGTAATCCTTGATTCACCACCTGTGTTGGTGGTCATCGAGGGGTTGACGGTATTGGCGTTGGCGTTTGGGATCTCCGGCATCGCTGGGGGTGTCGGTGCTTATTTTCCAGATTTTAAGGCTGACAACGCAGCCAAAGCTGCTGCCGGACCAGGCGGTATTCTTTTTATGATACTGTCTCTGAGCCTTGTGTTTTTGGTGCTCGTCATAGAGGCGGTTCCAGTCTGGTTTATTCTGCGCCAAGATCTAAATTCAATATCTTTGACCACGTTCGAGATGGTGGTGAGCGGCTTATGCTTCTCCCTATCGTTACTGGTTTGCTGGTTGGCGGCTGTGGTACCAATTAGGCGTGCGAGTGTAGGTCTATGGGAGAGGAATTAGCGATGGGATTAGGAATTGGGAGGCTTTGCCGCGGTGCCATGTTGATTGTTTCTGTGGTGGGCCTGACAGGTTGTCCAAAGAGCGCTTCTCTACCCAACTCAAGCTATTCAGAGGTCCCTTTCGAGCAGGTCTTTGATCAAGTGCGTCACGATATTGGGCCGTTTGCACTGCGTGGTTCATATCGAGTGAAGGTTAGGGGCACTGGTAGGGTGGTGCCGTCACTGTCCGGAGCAATCCTTATTGTGCCCTATTCAAAATTTCGAATGGAGGTCCGTGGCCCAATAGGGGGCCCTATATTTACTGGTGTCTCTGACGGTGAGACAATGGGGTTCTATTTGGCAAGTGAAAACATGTGGGTCTACAGCGACGATCTTGCCAGCGACGTAGACCTGCTTACAGGGGGCTTTGCTGGCTTAGAGGACTTTCTGGCTATGGGGCTTGGTAGAGTTACTTCACCAGATTTGGAGCCAGTGGAAACAGGTATGTCACCTGAGGGGCCATGGGGAAGTTTCGCTGGTAACGAAGGAGCTACCGCTACCTTGCATTTAGACCCTGATAGGGGCTTAGTGAGAATGCTAGAGTTGGCTGACAGTGCTGGTGAGGTCAGACTGACTATGACGCACACCGCACATATGCTCGTAGATGAAGCTTGGTACCCAGAGCAGACAATCTACCACTTTGGTGGAACTGACGTTTCGATGGAGTTTAACTACAGTGCTTGGGATAGGTTAGGCAGTATTCCAAACGCGTTTGATGTTTTGGCTCCCACGACAGCAGAAGAGTTGGCTTTATCGGAGCTACTGTTCTTAATGCAAAACGGTGTTTTTCATTTGAATTTGGAAGATTGACGTTGAGATCCGGAAAGACCCTAAATATTGGCTGAGCTTCGCCAGCTTGCGGCTTACACACTTTGAAGAGTCAGTTCAGCCTAGCATCACTAATGATGAATTGGACTCTCCTACGACCTCCCCAGGTGTTGACCTCTAGTGAACCTAGAAGGTCTACGGAATCAGCTTCTAGTAGTTGCGGTTCGTATTGGGCTCCCTTCCACCAGATAGCCTCTGCATTAGCTCCTTTTAGCCTTAATTTCAGATGCACGTCTTTCATTGTATTGGCGCTCGAGATTTTTACGCCTACCACCCACAGTCTAGGGCGTGGATTGCCTTTACCATGTGGTTCGAGTCTGGCGAGATCGTCGACTAAATCAATATTGAGTCTCTCGGGAGACACCTTTAGGTCGGCTGTATAGCTGTGAGGTGGCTGCTCGTCATCCAGCATCTCCCCAGCCTTTATATTTAGCCGTTCTCTAAATTCACTCACCTTGTCTGTTGGTAGGGAGAAACCTGCGGCGGCGGGGTGACCACCGTATTTCTGAAGTAGATCGGAGCACGAGTCCAAGAGGTGGACAGAGTGTAGAGCTGGAATTGATCTCATTGAGCCCACAGCAGTGTCTCCGTTGTAGCTCACAACTAGGGCTGGACGGTTGAATTTGTCTCTTATTCTAGCGGCTACAATCCCGGTTATTCCACGATGCCAGCCGAGTTGTTCATCTCCTGAGACCACGATTACGTTTGGAACAGGTGGTGCCTCTGGGCCGAGAAGATCCGCTGATATTTCGTCTAGTAATGCCTCTTGTATGGCTCTCCTCTCTAAATTTAGTTTTTCAACCTGGTTCGCGATTGCGCGGGCCTTGTCGTGCTCCTTGCAGGATATAAGGTCGACTATAGTAGTGGCGGATGAAATTCTGCCAGCTGCGTTGATTCTTGGGCCAATTTTGAACCCAATGTCTGCTGCTGTCACGGCACCCAATGTGGCACCAGATACTTCGAGAAGTGCATTTAGACCTGGAGCGTTTCTGGTCACATTTATTTGCTCTAGCCCCAAGGCTACCAGAGCTCTGTTCTCTGGGTTCATCAGGTCAACCACGTCAGCTACGGTACCAATAGCGACTAATTTCATGAGCGACAGAATTATAAGATCCCTTTTTGGGTGCTCTGCAAGGAGAGCCTCTGCAAGCTTTAGAGAGACACCGCACGCTGCCAAGCTTGGGTTTGGGTAGTCACAGCATTCCTGAGGTGGACACAAAACGATGGCACCCTGAGGCACGGACTCTCCGGCGGGGAGGTGATGGTCGCATATTATGACGTCGACTCCAAGCTCGTTGGAAAGCTCGACTGAGGCGTGGTCTCGTACACCGATATCGGCCGTAATCAGTAGACCCACTCCGTCATCCGCTGCTTTCTGCGCTGCGATACAGGAAAAACCGTACCCCTCTCCTTTTCTATTGGGGATGTGGTATGTGACGCTCAGACCTAAAAGCCGAAGTGTAGCCTGAAGAATTAGGGAGGAAGTGGTGCCGTCCACGTCGTAATCAGTGACAATTCGCACTGATTCGCTATTCTTTACTGCTAATTTTATTCTCTCAACAGCACGGTCTACTCCATGCATGGAGCTTGAGTGGTGGAGGTGGTCTATTGAGGGTGAGAGTATCCTCTCGGCATCTTCAATTGACGTGGCACCTCTTAGCGCCAGGCACTCAATAAGCTCTTTAGTGCAACCACTAAGCCCTGCCATAGATTTTGTGTGTTTGGGGTCTGCGCCTTCTTTTTTCCAAGAAGCGCCAGTTAGTGACAAATTTGCGTCCATTTTTCCTTAGGTTCTCGGACTTTATGCCGAAGAAGGGTCGAGGTTAATAACTATATGTCTCTTTTAAGTAGCGTGTTGCCCCTCCACAAGGAGGACAAAAAAAGTCCAGACCCACGTTTGGCTATTAGAATAGCTGTTCGTAAGGCGCTCTACACAGATAGCAGGGATGAAATCTCAGCTACTGACCTTAGGGAGCTAAGGGAGCAATGGCCATCTATTTTTGAGGCGATTATCGAGAGAGAACGCCTTCAGGATGCCAGCGCAGTTGGCTGGTTACGTATGCATCTTGGGATGGCTATAAATCCTTGGAAACATAGGGGTGATGAGGCCGTAAGGATCTTTCAGAGACTTACCAAACCGGAGGATATGGTTCGTTTTGCTGCTGGTTTATTGCAAGGAGAACAGGCGTGCCTGCCAGCACTTGTGCTCGCTGTTTGCTCTAACCCCGAGGGGCTGCCCCTTTTAATAGCCATGCATTTGATCTCGCCTAAAGGTGAGCCTAGGCGTCAGTTGGCTCGTGAAATCGTTCACTATGGTGTCACCGAGTTTCCCGAGCCCCCGTTTCCGTTGAATAGGGATGGGGCGGCTTTTCATACTGGTTTTATTGTTGAAGATAAAATTAACGTTGTGTTTAGGGAGAGCCCCAACAACTTTACAGTCTTTTCTTTGAATTTGAACAAGCGGGCGATATCGGGCGGTGACCTAGTCATGAGCCTTCGCCCAGTGTGTGGCGTAGAAACTCTTAACAAGGATATTCGTAGTGCTGATGTTGAATCGCCAGAATTTCTTTCTTTGGATGACTGCCGGGCGTATATCGGAGAGGCACTAGGGGATCTAAAGGCTCGAGATGCTAGTGAGGCTTGGAGAAGCCTAGGTCACATTCTGCAGGAACGAGTCTTCCCAGTAGAAAAAGACTGCAGCGGATTTGTAGTGGGTCACCCAGAGGCGAGGCTTTTCCTAGACCGATTCGCAAGATCCATCATCGAGGACGACGAGGAGATCTCTGCTTTGATTGTAGAGGGCTCTTTTGCATCTGTGATAATGGAAATTTATGGCGTTGATTACATACGTGAGATCACCGGAGTTTCCCACGGTGTTAGCCGATTAGACGTGACTATGGAGTCTGTACAGCCAGAAGTGGCGAAGGCGAGAGTCGTTGGTCGGACTGAGCGTAGTGAGGTTATAAGTGTGACTAATCTAACACTGTCCTACGGTGATAACGGGTGGCAGGTGTCGCGGATTTCGGCGTCTGGTGTTGGTAGCTCGGAGATGATGTACCGTCCCATTTGGGAGGTTGTCTCTGGAGAACGACCTTTGCCCGTTTT
>CAWVYO010000075.1:0-12788 GCA_963934385.1 uncultured bacterium | reverse complement strand
CTTGGACAGTTCAGGCTCTCTGGATCTTCGCCACTGCATTTCCAGCCTGGATTATACTGACCTCTGAGCGCTCTTCTACAGTAGATATATGGGTAATACTGGGCTTGATATTATGGGTTGTTGGTTTTGCAATTGAGGTGACTGCAGATCGTCAAAAATCAGCATTTCGTGAAAGAAATCCAGATGGTGAGCGATGGATCGATGAGGGTCTATGGTCGAGGTCTCAGCACCCGAACTATTTCGGGGAAATCCTATTGTGGACAGGTCTCTTTATATCTGGACTAGGTTTCTATCAGGGCATGGAATGGTTAGCGGTAGTTTCGCCGCTATTTGTGATCGGTTTACTAACAAAGGGAAGCGGTATCCCAATTTTACAGGAACGAGCCGAGAAGCGCTGGGGTCACCTACCTGAGTTTCAATCCTATCGACGCGAAACGAATTTGCTGATTCCATTCCCCAATCGACGTCAGAGTAGCGACACTTAGGCGCAATAAATTCATCTATGTTGTTGACCTAAAAGTCACCAGGGCACATTTTCGGTGACTTAGTATCTGTTTGATACCGCCAGACTACAAGTACAGAGCCTATAACTTAGTGCCTAAATCCTTCATCTAAGCCCTCCCCTGACCAAATCGACGGCTCCAACTTGGACTTCCGGACCTTGTAGATCTATACTATCCCTGACTTATAAGTGGAATGAACGAATCACCATGTCTAGCGCTAAAATCGTAAGGAATTTCGGTCAAAATGTGAGCTTCAAACCGTCACATTTCTACTCCCCAACCGACAGAGATGAACTAGTCAGTATCCTCCAAAAGCATCGCAACGGCAAGATCCGCGCTGTCGCTTCAAAGCATTCATGGAGTGATCTGATAAAAACAGACGACGTGCTTATCGACATGAGTAACTTCGACTATGTGGAGATTCAGGAAAACGGCGATCACACACGTGTCGTTGTCGGTGCAGGCTGTAAGGTCCAGAAACTACTAAAGGATCTCAACCGAAAAGGTTTTACCCTACCCTCTGTTGGATTAATAGATCAGCAGACAATAGCTGGTGCGACAGCGACTGGTACCCATGGCTCTGGAAAACACAGCCTATCTCACTATATTGAGTCTGTGCGACTAGCCTGTTTTGACCAGAAAGGTGACTCCGCCCAGATAGTAGATATTTCCGATGGCGTTGACCTTCAGGCGGCCCGGTGTTCCCTAGGTGCCCTCGGAGTGATTGTCGAGATTACACTACCTGTTGTCCCCCAATACTATGTGCAGGAGAAGGCCACATTCTGTGCGACAATAGAAGACGTGCTTATCTTAGAAAAGAGCGCTCCATTACAACAGTTTTTCTTGGTTCCATACTCTTGGAACTTTCTCGCCCAAGAACGCCTAGTGGCACCTAAAAATGAACGGCGAGGTCTCGCCTTCGTTTATCGCATTTACTGGTTTCTATTTATAGATCTTGGGCTACATTTAACTCTAAAGTTGTTTGTTTCAGTTCTAAAAAGCAAAATGTTAACGCGCCTATTCTTTCGTTCAATAGTCCCCACACTCATATTTACAAAGTGGCGTGTAACAGACAGAAGCGACCGAGCCCTTGTTATGAAGCACGAGCTCTTTAAGCACCTAGAGCTAGAGGCTTTTGTCGTCCGATCACGCGTTTCTGAAGCTGCTGATTTCGTGAGGGATGTTTTGAAGTACGCTGACGATGAAAACCATCAACTATCTGACTCTACACAAGAAATGATTGAAGGTGCGGAGCTGAGTGACTCCCTTTCGGAAATCAGGGGGACCTTTACACATCACTATCCAATATGCTTTCGTAGGATAAAACCCGACGACACATTGATATCTATGGCTGCTGGTGGATCTGAAGATTGGTACGCCATTAGCTTTATTACCTTTGTAGAGCCAAGAGAAGATTTTTTCGCGTTAGCAACATTCTTGGCTAACAGTATGTTTGAGCTTTTTGGGGCGAGGATACATTGGGGTAAATGGTTCCCGCATACTGGTGACCAAGTAAATAAGTTATACCCAGACATTGATACATTTAAAAAGGTCAGATCCAAGTACGATCCAAACGGTGTGTTTTGCAATCGCTTTATCAAGGATAAGCTTGCCCTCTAGGACCGTCATTGCATTCTGCTGACCAGTCACGATCGCCGCCCCCACCATGAAGACAGGATCAAAAAAACAAAGACGCTTAGGACTGAATCTCACACGCCGAGTGTCACCTCAAATAACGGCACCAAACAACCTCTATAAGATAGGAACCTCAAATGAAAAAACTACTCCTTCCACTTTTATTTTCCATGTCCCTAACACTGGCTTGTGGAGGTAATACAGATACGGATGATACAAGCACTGCGACGGTAGACACTAGTACTGCGACGGTAGACACTAGTACTGCAACGGTAGACACGAGTACTGCAACGGTAGACACGAGCACATCAACTGCACCTTACCCGGAATGCAGCGATCACAGTGAATGCGCGGAAGAACAGTTCTGTGGAGTGGAGTGCTGGACTGGTGGATGCGGAGAAGAAGAAGATGTATCACCAAACACACGAGGGCAGTATTGCCAGCCATGTGTTGAATGTGAGAGTGGAGAGGACTCGATCACCGGTGATTGCGTAGTCTGCTACCAGTAAATAGTGGATGTCTTAGCGCTAACAACGGTTTTCAAACGCTTAATAACTATGCTCGGTATAGGACTCCGTTCTATCTAATAGTTAGATTAAAAGGAGACCCCTTTTACAATCTCACCTATATCCTTACTGAACGGTATGGTTCCAAAGGCTCTACCACCGCCACCATCCAAGCGAGTCCTCAAAAAGACTTCCGCAACATGAGACTGTTCGCTTTGTAACAACAATGAGGCTTGGAAGCACAGCGCCATCTTTTCCGTAAGAATTCTGGCTCGATATTCTAAATTGTCGCGATTTATAAACTCGGATTTTAAGGACGCCAAACTTTTATCAAAGCGACTGTCGACACCGCTTGTTTTTTCTAATTCGCCTAAGAACAAATCAAAGGCTCTTGGCTCCCTTTTTAGTGTTCTCAAGACATCGAGACAAATGACGTTGCCCGAGCCTTCCCATATTCCATTGAGCGGTGCTTCTCGATACATACGAGGCAATATGGATTCCTCAATATACCCCGCCCCGCCCAGGCACTCCATGGCTTCATTTACAACATAAGAGCAACGTTTATTGGTCCAGTATTTGGTCACCGCTACAGCTAGCCTTGCAAAACTTGCTTGATCTGGATCACTCGATTGATCGTAGCTCCTAGCAACCCGAAAGATCATCCTCAGCGCCGAATCCCACTCAACCGTCAGGTCTGCCAATACATTCTGCATCAAAGGCTGATCGATCAGGTGTTTACCAAATACTTTTCTATGCTTGGCGTGATGGATCGCCTGTGTCAACGACTGCCTCATTATACCCACTGCTGCCGTAGAACAATCCAGGCGAGTATGATGAACCATCTCTAAAATTGTGGTGATTCCGCGCCCTTCCTCACCAATTCTAATGCCCCAGGTATTGTTGTACTCAACCTCCGCTGATGCATTGGCGTGATTTCCCAATTTGTCTTTCAGACGTTGGATATAAAAATTATTTTTTGTTCCATCAGGTGTGAATCTAGGAACCAAAAAGCAGGTCAAACCTTTCGGTGTTTGAGCTAAGGTCAAGAAAGCATCGAGCATGGGTGCCGAACAAAACCACTTGTGTCCCGTCAATCGATACTGCTCTCCCTCAATCAGCTCGGCCTTTGTTTCATTGGCTCGCACATCTGATCCGCCCTGCTTTTCGGTCATCGCCATTCCAATCATCAGAGAGCTCTTCTCTCTGTGTGGAATGAAACGCTTATCGTATTCTGGTTTTAGTATTTTTGGCAACCACTCCTTTGCTAGACCATCGTGATTACGCAGTGTTGGGACACAGGCATAAGTCATCGTTATTGGGCAACAAACACCAGGCTCCACTTGAGTCAACAAATACTCAAGAGCGGTGTGTGCAACATGTCCCCCGGCTTCAGCAGTCCAAGCTATTGAATGTGTTCCTGCCTCTTTAGCAAGACTCATTAGAGAGTGATACGACGGATGAAAATCAACCTCATCAATTCGGTGCCCGAATCGATCATGTGAGCGTAATTCTGGCGGATATTTATTCGCTAAAAACCCTTGATTAATGTTGTGCTTAGTTCCCAAATCACAACCAAACTTATGTAGTTGTTCCACAGCAAACCCAGCGCCTTCTCTTAGAACTGCCTTCTGTAAAGACGAGTCGATACCAAACAGGTTGTACTCTTCCAAATTGGGCGCTTGATTGTAGACCCTGTGGGTATCTAAAGTCTGCATTACATGGTCCCCTAAATTTCTATAAGAATGCTTCGGTGCCTTCACAAATTACTATATTTAATACCGATAGTGAATTACAATAAGGTGTTTTAGATTATCAAAAGTATCAATATTGTTCAGTACATACAATACCTTTCTCATAGCTTAAAACCTAAGTAGTAAAAGCTAATTATTCAGTACTAGAAAAAAATAAATATTTTAACTGTAAGCCCTGAGTCTCGACTGCGTTCATTGGAACCAACACACAGATATTAACTAAAGAGGTAACGATGACTTCACACCAACTTCAGCTCCGCCAGACTTTTCTTATAGCCATGGGCTTAACTCTCCCCCTTCAAGCGTGCGCCCCAAAGGACCTCGACTCGGATGGCTTCGCGGTGGGCGAAGACTGCGATGACGCCAACCCTATGATTAACCCTATTGCCACCGAGATCTGCGACGAAATCGACAACAACTGCGACGGCGTTGTAGACTCAGACGCTACTGATCAAAGCACTTGGTACGCAGACAACGACCTCGATGGCTATGGCGATCCAGAAACGAACACTATGGCCTGTGAGGCACCAAACAACACCGTCGCAGACAATAGCGACTGTGCACCAGAACAGGGAGATATCAACCCAGGAGCTGACGAGGTATCTACCGATGGTCTAGACAACGACTGTGACGAGATGATCGACGAAGTGACCTGCCCTGATGCGACAGTCCCTGAAAGCCCCCAAGAAGTACGAGCAGCAGGGGGAGAACATCTGAAATTCTGTATGGAGTTACCCGAAGATAGAGCATGCCCTGAACCAGACTCCATTGACGCTCCGAGCTTGGTCGGGCAGACAGTCGGAGAGGCGCCTACAGGAGTAGCTCAAGGTGGTACTTATACAGGCAACTGGGTTGTCAGCGAGCAAGCGTGTGGACCCGACGAAACGACCCCAGAGGCTTGTTGCTATGTGTTCCCTGCCTCAGAAGCTATACAGCCACACCCTATTGGTGTACCTGGGTATGGGGTCTTGTCAGAGTCCGGCGATTCCTTTGGGGGTCACGAAATTGAGGTAGGTTATATAGATCCAGGACCAGTCCATGGACGACCGCTAACCGTTGATGGCGTACACAGGATCGCACTTACTGGCTCCTCATCTGACTGGTCTAATCCATTCAACCTCCCTCTCTCTGGGCTCACTTTAGACCAACGCCTCAAGGTCGCTAAAACCTGGCACAAAGCAGCCCTTTACGAGCACGCATCAGTGGCATCTTTTGCTAGATTTACTCTAGAGTTAATGGCTATAGGAGCGCCACCAGATCTCATCACTGAAGCTATCAGAGCCCAAGGTGATGAGGTTCTTCACGCATTAGACTGCGCTTCCGTGGCGTCATCTTTTGCAGGAAGAGATCTCAGCCCTGGAGTTCTTAATATAGAGGGGGCGATGAAGGGAGGTGTAACACCAGAAGATGTCATGGTTCAAACGATACTTGAGGGCTGTATTAACGAGACTTTAGCGGCTGCAGAGGCTGCATGGCTCAGTGAACAATGTGAAATCGCTCCAATACAAAAGATCCTAAGGCAGATCGCCGAAGACGAGACTAGGCACGCCACCCTGGGGTGGCAGACGATTAAATGGATCCTAATGGAGAACCCTAAGCTTAAAGGTTTAGTAAGACACACTTTCAATTGTGCGAGACCAGAACCCTCTACAGAAACAGCTGCCAAGGAGGACGACCAATGGATGGCTGCGTATGGATGCATTCCATCCAAAAAGCGCGTGGAAATCATCGACGACGTTTGGAGTAGTGTGATCGAGCCATGTGCAAGAGCCATGACAGAATCTTCCGCTGCCTAATACATTATCTAAAATCTACTCTTACCAACATGCAGTAGATCAAAATCTCTAATTAATATCAAATAGCCATTTAATTGCTCATCTAAGCTGGCACGGCTCTTGCTTTTACCTTCTACAACAGGAGGTACAGATGTTTATTTTATTGTTTTCGTCATTAGCTATAGCAGGTGATCTTCCATTGGAGTCTAGCTCCTACGATGTACAGATCACAGGGACAGTAGCAGATATTGAGTTGGAACAGGTCTTCAGCAACACTTCTGATGAGTGGATGGAGGCTATCTACAGCTTCCCACTCGATGGCGGTGCTGCAGTGGATGACATGAGCATCTATATAGGTGATCGCGAAATAGTCGGTGTAATAGAAGAGCGCGAACAGGCACGTGAGAACTACGAAGAGGCTAGAGCAAACGGACAAGCGGCAGCGCTGACCGAACAGCAACGAGCAAACCTGTTCACACAGAATGTCGCTAACATCCCGCCAGGTGAGGCAATCACCGTTCGTCTACACGTTGTTCAGCCAATCGACAGGGTGGACGGAGAGTACGAGTTTGTTATTCCATTAGCGATAGGCCCACGGTTCTCCTCGGAGTTGGTTGAGGACAGTGCTGCGATTACTCCACCTGTAGCCATCGGAGAGACAGGTGTCGCGGTCAACATAGACCTAGAGCTTCGCGCTGGGTTTGATGTAGATCACGCATACAGCCCCACTCACGAGCTCTCAATGGAACTTGATGGCTCTATTCTGTTTGCAGGTCTTGAAGGGATCCGCCCAAACAAGGACTTCATCTTCCGCTGGACCATCAACACAGACGAGCCAGAGGCAATAGCCCTCATTCAGGAAGACCACATGATGATCCGTTTCGAGGCTCCAGAGGTTGAGGCTCGCGATGAGGTTGTATCCAGAGAGTTAGTATGGGTCATCGACACAAGCGGCTCTCAGCAGGGCCAACCGCTCGACATGGCGAAAGAGGCGATGCATGCTGCTTTCGATGGTTTAGGACCTCGAGATCGCTTCTCGCTCATCCAGTTCGCGGACGACGCTTCGGAGTTTTCATCCCAACCAGTAGCCGCCGTCCCAAAGAACATTTCACGAGCTAGGGAGTGGGTTGACCAACTTACTGCTAGCGGAGGAACCCAGATGGTCACCGGTGTATACAGTGCATTCCAACGCCCCGACGACCCCTCCCTTGAAAGGTACATCATCTTCCTGACTGACGGTCTAATTGGAGACGAGCGCAATGTCCTCGCCACCATAGAAGACAGTGTAGGCAGCGCGAGGGTCTTCGCCTTTGGGCTGGGAAGCTCGACAAACCGCTGGCTCATTGAGGAGATTGCGATAGCGGGCGGAGGGAGAGCCACATTTGTCTCCAACGGCGAGAGTCCAACAGAGGCTGTTGATCGCTTTATGGAGGGCATCGACAAGCCAGTCCTGACCGACATTTCTATCGACTGGGGAGAGTGGCAAGTCGAGGGCGTACACCCTTTCCGAATCCCCGACCTAATGGCGGGACAGCCCCTTGAGTTGACCGCTAGATTGGTGGGTGGTTATGGCTCAATATGGGTAACTGGTCGACTAGCTGGGCGAGCCTTTGAGCAGGAACTTGTAGTTGAAAGCAGCGACGGCACTGGTATCGCCAGTCTGTGGGGTAGAGCTCACGTCGCCTCCCTAGAGAGAGAGCAACGCTGGGGTGAGGTAGACGAGGTGAGTGCCGAGATATTAGAGACTGCCCTGGACTACAACCTCCTTACAAAGTACACCAGCTTTGTCGCCATCGAACGACGACGAAGGAACTACACGGGTTCTGTGAACTCCGAAGAGCAGCCTCAGGAGCTGCCAGAGGGGATGAACTACGAGACAAGTGTCAGTCGACGCTACACCCCACCAGGAGACCCACTGCTCACGGTGAACGCTCCAGAGGACGCCCGTTCTGTGCTAGCCGTATATCCGTGGGGCGACACTGTTCAGATGCGCTGGGACCCTCTCAGGCAGCGCTGGTACGACCGATTCTTGGTACCCCAAGATATCCCAGACGGGGAGATCGAGATTGTAGTGTTCGTCCTAGATAGCGACGGGATAGTGACCAGGCGCCTAGAAATAATCACTGTCGACAGTGAGGCGGAGGAGTTCGAGGCATGGATTGAGCAGGTTCGGGGAACCACTGTAGTCCACATCCTTACTGATGAACCACTACGCTCTATTCAAGTCCAGCCAGTTGGTCGACCAGACCTGCGACGACGAATCAATCTCTTCTTGAACGACGCCTTGGAGCACGAGATCATCATACCTGGACAGTGGGATGAGGTGGAGATGTCGGTCAGAGACCGTGCGATGAACACCATTGTACAGCGGGTGCAGAGATGAGCGTTGAAGCTATTACAGTTGTCGCTCTGCTGGCGAGCATGGCGGATGTTCAAGACCTCCATTACGACGGGTCAGTAGTATGGGCGGCAACATCGGGAGGGGTTGAGGTATTCGACACCGAAGGGAGATCACTTGCGACTCTCGATGACATCCCAAACCGGCGGACCACAGCGGTCGGTTACGTGGGCGAAATCTTCACCATTGGAACTGCTCAGGGAGCCTACCAGTGGGTAGATGACGGGTGGCTGTCGTCAGGACCATCTACGCCAGTCATAGCCGTCACAGGAGCATCTGTCGTATACCGGAATGGCAGCTCGTGGCCGGAAGAACTCCAGAGTGATCGCCTCGTGGATGCTGTATTTTGGAGAGGTGAGAATTACGGTGTCACAGCAGACGGAAGGATCATCGCCGGGAACCAAGAGTGGTTGTTACCTGGTCCAGCAGCGGATGTCGAAGTCGTTGACGACAAACTAAGGGTTGCCTGTCACATTGCAGCCGTCATCTTCGACGGAGTTGAACTCCAGGTCCTATCCATACCAGCCACTGCGGCTGGGGCGGTCTGGGGTACCGCCGAGGGTGTAATAGTAGACGATTCAGGGACAAGAATTGGAGCAATTCCAGGCTCAATCAGAGAGATCAGGGAGGTCGAGGGGAGTATAATTGTCGCTGGTGACAACGGTGTCTGGGCCATTGGTGGCAGCACCGAACAATGGACCCAACAGGGACCATGTGGGAACTTTATCACCGGCATCGCCCGCCATGATGGGCAGCTGGTTGTAGGCACCTTCAACGATGGTGCATGCAGGTTCGATGGTGAGAACTGGACAACAATAGAGACCCCATCGACCATGGTTAATGATGTCGTCTCGTCAGGTGGGGATTTATGGATCGCCACAGCCGAGGGGCTAGTTCAAGAGGGCGAGGCGATCTATGTCGAGGTTGTTGACGACGCCCCCAGGGGAACTCCTGGGACAAACCACACTGGGATAAACGCGCTCTCGGCAGGTCCAAGTGGGCTCTGGGCGGCAGACGTCCTTGGACCAGTCCGAGTAGACGACTGGAGGCGCTATCGCTGGCACGTTAACGGCCACAGCTACCAGACTATTGCCTCATGTCCAAATGGGGAAGTGTGGGCTGGCAGTGAAGACGACGGACTAGCCATATTCGGGTCGAACATTGGAAACAGAACAGGTCGCTCTAGGTGGCGCCAATTCAACCGCCTCGATGGACTACCAGAGGATTGGGTAATGTCGGTAGCATGTGCTGGACCTGGAGCTGCTTGGGTCGGGACATACAGAAACGGTGTCGGCAGAGTCGACTCTCAAGGCTGGCACCCGCTACTTGAGGGGGTATGGGTACAGGCTCTGCTGTCCGAGGGCGATAGGCTATGGATCGGGGCTGTTGATGGTCTCTACCTAGCAGAAGGTGACCGCGTAGTGAAACTCAGAGGAGATGATGTACACACACTCTACAGAGACGGCGAGACCCTCTGGGTAGGAACTCGAAGCGGGCTACTGGCTCTCCAGCATGAAGAACCTGCTGAGGAGAGCTAAGGCATCGGCGCTGGTCTATAGGAGGAGCGCTAGTCCCGCAGCAATTAGGATCAAACCAAGGAGGCGCTCAACCGAGCCTCGGTGCAACTCCAGCCACCTTGCGGGACCAGGTCTAGAAAGCAACAGAGCTGCAAAGGTGTACCACCCAGCGTCTATTACCATAGCTACAATGGCCACCCCTACCCTCTCAATAGAGGTTGTTTGAGCCGGCAACATTGTCGAGAGAATGGCTAGAAAGAAGAGAATAATCTTAGGGTTCATGAAGGCAAACAGGAACCCTTCAATAGCGCCACGCCCAGGCGCCTTTTCGACTGCCTCGCCGCCCGCTTTGTTCGAAGACCAAAGAGCAGAAGCTCCAATCCAAAGAAGAAAAATGGCTCCAGCCAACTCTATGGATGAGACCAGCTTCGGCATTGTCTGTATCAGCGCAGAAAAACCCGCTACGGCGAACAAAGCGTAGATACCAACCCCCACTCCATGCGCTAATGCGCATTTAACCCCCTCTCGCCTTCCTCCCTGAGAAGTGTTTTTCACTACTACAGCGAGGCTCGCCCCGGGAGTCGCAGCCCCTGCAAAACAGACCCCAGCGATGGCAAACCAGTCGACTAAACCCATCTAAAAACAGCCTCATCTATTCTTGAAGTTGACCTGCTACTTAACCAGACAGCTCACTCCCGTATACTCGTCGCCAATTACCATGAGATTGGTGCCATAGCCAAACAACAATCTGTACTTGACTTTAATCAGAAAGATTATAAATTTTTCCCGAGCCCACGCCAGAGACAAACCCAGAACCTTTCCAACCACCAGAGCTCATAATGTTCCGCCTTATCTTATATTTAAGCTCTTTTACACTCGTTTTAGGTTGTGGTACTCTCAGCGCAGCCGCTCCAATGGAGCCCGGTCAACATCGAGTGGGCGCTACATTCGGGGGTCCATTCACTACTAATCTAGGACCACCCATCCCTATCCCCAACCTAATAGTAGAGGCGCGTAGCGGACTAGAACCCATGGCTGGTAAGCCCGTGGACATAAACTATGGAGTAAATGTTACGGCTATTGCTTTTGGTCTTATGGGAGTGCATGTCGGGGGCTCTGTTCATCTGCTTGAGAACCACAACTGGCGACCTGGGTTATCCCTCACAGAGAGGCTTCACCTTTACAACAACTATTTAGACTTCAGTAAACCGCCCGAGACCAGGATGCTTTGGGGTCTCAACGAATTCGACATTACTGCTAGCTGGTCTGTTGGAAACCACCGCCTATACATAGGTGGATCAGACATACTCGACTTATCCGATCCCGAGTTTCTAATAGCCCCATTCGCAGGTGTTGAGTTGACGCCAAGAGGCGATGGACCCACTTTTCAGCTCGAGACTCGAATCCTCGGCGCAAACTTCAGCCCCGAAATTTGGGACCTCACCTGGCTAACAGTCGGTGAAGAGCCTGGCTATGGACTGATATCAATCACAGCGAGCGCTTCCTGGGTGCTTGGGGCGGAGGGAGAATGATGAAACGATCACTCTTGCCCCTATTTCTAACAGGGTGCCTTACACTTGATCCCCTGCTCCCTTTTCACGAGAACATCCCATGTGGAGAGGTAGACGAAACCACGTGCGAAGAAGTGGATGATGTCTGGGACAAAGTATGTACACAATGTGAAGAATACGAGACTGGACCATGGTGGACAGCGGAGTACCCTTGGAGAGAGACCACGCTAGACTCATACGAGACAGTTCGCCCTATTGAAAGCGACATACAGCGGGTTCCATTTGTCTCTGAGGACGGCAGCTACAACCTAGATGCTTGGTATTTACCATCTCACGGTGAGGTTCCAGCACTGTCTGACACCCTCATAATATACAACCACGGACGATACGCAGGAATAGAACACTATGCCCCCAGAGTCCGTTACCTACACGAGTTAGGCTACGCAGTCTTTGTTTGGAGCTATCGTGGTTATGGTCAAAGCCTGCCTACAGACGAGAATGTATCGCCTAGCCCACCTACTACACCCGAGTGGATTGCCGATGCAGCGCTTGCCTTTGAACAGGCCATGGCTGTAGCTCCAGATCAAAGCAAAGTCATAATCTACGGTATGAGCGTTGGGGGAATACCAGCAGGAGAGCAGTCAGATCTGTTCGATGCATGCGCTCAGATTTACGAGGCCTCATACAACTCGATTTCCGCGAAGGTGGAGACAAATATCTCCCTAAGGATGCCTGGCAGCTTCGTCACCTCTGGTTTGATTGAGAATGAGGTGAAGTTAGCAGACACGACCACACCCGCGCTAATACTCCACGCTGAGAACGACGACCGAATACACATCAACGAGACATTAAGCCTATACGAGGCACTACCTGAATCTCTGCCAAAGTCGTTGGTTATCGTAGAATCTGCGGGGCACGGGCTCGGTGGGAATGGCGGTATTCCGGAACAGGGCTTGGGCTCGTACGGGCAGATTTTACTTGAATTTCTAGAAAACAAGGCACCATCCTGCCTAAGCAATGATTAGATCATACCTATGTTAAAATGTTCAAAACTTACAAAGAGATATGGCTCGATTTTGGCGGTAGATGGTCTGGATTTAAACGTAAGGGCTGGAGAGATATTTGGCTTCCTTGGGCCTAACGGCGCTGGAAAATCAACAGTGGTTAGCCTCGCTGTAGGTCTGCAAAAACC
>CAWVYO010000074.1:0-12819 GCA_963934385.1 uncultured bacterium | reverse complement strand
TTATGATCGAGGCGCAGAGAGCTTACCAGGGAAATGCTCGAGTTATAAACGCCGCCAACGAGACGCTTCAAGAGCTAGTAAACTTGGTATAAAACCTACTATAAGTACTTATGTATCTTAGAAATCAACCAGCGGAGTATTGGCAACAATCTCCGCTGGAGCTTTTTTGTGTTAAGTTAGGACACAACGAAAAGGAGGATTTACCGTGGGACACTGGATTAGATTAGGTTCACTTACAGAAGATGGCGTTAAAAAGCTCCGAAATGACAGGGAAGAGATGTTTTCCAATGTCAGGAGCATCATCGAGGGCGAGGGAGGTAAATTGATAGCCGCGTGGGTCACCCAGGGCAGATACGACATCATATCAGTCATTGATGCACCCAATGAGCAGGCTATTCTTTCTATTGACGCCGCCATATCTGGTCTGAAGATCTACAATTCTGAGACTTTACCTGGAATACCAATAGACTCATTCCTAGCAGCCATGAAGGACGATCATTTTGGGCTCTTTCTAGAGGGCTGGTTCAGCAAGAAAAACGGTGGACGCAGGCGTTAGTACCTGTGATCTGACATGCGCTCGGCTTCGTCATAAGCCCGCTTGGCATTAATATGAAGCTCAGAGGTGATGTCTGGCGACAGCTCCATAACGAGTCGGCATGAGCTAATAGCTTCTCGGTACTGTTGTGCGTCTAGATATCGATCGCAATCAATGGACTCTCGCTCTACAGTCTCACGAATTTGATCTGACACCGTATCTACTCGACTTCTACAGACGCTGTATCCGGGATCGATCATTAAACATTGTTGAAAAGCGACAAGTGCGTCTTGCAGGTAGCCACTCTGCTGGCGGTCAATGCCTGCGTCAGCCAACTCACGGGCTGTTGATCCCTCTGGAGGAGCAGGTACACTATTTGTGACCTCGCTGTTCTCTGTAATGGCCTGTCTGAGCACTTCTGTAGCTGAGACTTCTTGCACTTCTACAACCTGCTGAGTCTGCCGTTCAGCCGATGCTTGTTCTCTGGCCTCTTGGATGTTTCCTTTGCGAATACTTATCATCCCAAAAACTACCGCTATAGCAAAAGCCGTCGCCACGACAAACGGCCACACTTTCCAGGATTTTTCTACTGTTGAGTTGTCGTCAATTCCACCAAAATCAATAATTGATGACTCAGAGTCGAACTCTTGTCTTCTAACCTCAAAACTGTGAGTACCAATTGTTATGACCGAACCAACCGAGACTTGAACTGAACCGGGGACTCGGTTGCCGTTAACGAACACTCCGTTTCTTGAGCCGGCATCTTGAACCCAAACAGCGCCATTGTGCATTATTACACGAGCATGCTGCCTTGAAACCTCCCCGTCATCGAGCCAAAGCTCGTTGCCAGCCTCCCTACCGATCCGAATGCCTGCCTTCGTAATAGGGAACGACTCACCTTCTCTAAGGCCTCTTGTCACTGTCAAAAATGGGCTTGTCATGCGATCACCACTACAACAAATTCAAACACTTTTTTATCTGGTCCTGAGTTATTAGATTTCGGAGCCAGCTTACTTGACACCGTAACCCGTCGCTGACTTCCATCTACGTTTACTGTTTGAGTAATAGAGTCATGACCGCCCGTCTCTATAGTCCTCAATGCTCCTAAAACAGCGCTAGAAAGGGGCTCTTTAGTTATTATTCGAGAAATATGAGAGCCTATCCGTGTGGACGGTTTCAAATGAAATATTCTAACCGCTATCTCATTTATCAAAGTTACCTTTAGATCTCCATCGGTGACAATAATAGGCCAGCTACAAGAATTAACCAGCGATTCAGAGATCGCATTATTATCTATATCGACTTTGATGTTGTTCCCACCACCACTACTACTTCGACCGATCGCACGATTAACAGAGTGTAGTAGTGAAGCCAACTCGGGCCATGCGCCTGGGAGGGTCACTCGCGCTATATGACCCTTCATAGCAAGCTCCGATTCATCAGCTGCCGCAAGTATAGGGAGATTAGCGTGCCTCCTAACAGACCAAAACAGAACACTAAATACTAAGAACATCAAAAGAAGGGCCGAGTAAAACAGATCGTTAGCTCGCCCTGTATCCTCCAAGAAGTCATCTACTGAGAACCCCAGATAGACAAACCCTCGAAGCTGTTTTGGGGCGTTGCCTACAGATATTCTAATGGGAGCAACAACATAGAATAGCCCCGTCTCAGGATCAGTTTCAAAGGCTACATCTTCAGTCTCAGTAGACCTTAGAACCAACCTTGGTCGTGGGTTTGGCCTGTCTGAAGTAGGTTTTATTCTGCCGCGACTGTCTAGAAGAAAGACTTCGCCTGCAATCACTCCCTTTGCTCTGTCAGCACCTCCGATTGATCCGCTTGCTATAGAGGTGGCGTCTAGCTTACTGAGCGCCTCGCCGTTCACTCTCGCTATCGTAGAGGTCAACTCCACCGCATATGATCTCGCAAGTCCCTCCATTCCAGTATCTACGCTAGAAAGCAGGTTCTTAACTCCGCCCATAGGCAACAACAGCGTCGATAAAAACGCCACTAAAAATAGCCCGCCTAACCTCACGCTCCATGGAACCCTAGAGGTTAGCTCCCGTACCTTGTCACCACCTATGCCACTTAGAAAATCACCCATCTGACTGGATGAGATCTGCGTGCTAGTACCAGACAATGGCTGGGCTCTTTCGCTAGGATGCTGAGATACTTGTGGCTGATGATCTGGCTTTTGTGGCTGACTTTGCATACCGAAGGGCGGAGGGGCCTCGTCAGCTTTTTGCTCACCGAACAATTCATCAAATGGGGGCGGATCAGCAGAGCCATCATCCTCTCCAAACATTGGTGAGCCAGAGTCAACACCAAAGCCACCAAACAACGGTTGAGCTTTACCATCACCACTCGACGACGTATCGACGCCACCAAACAAATCATCTACGGGCTGGGGCTGTGTCTGCGGAGCTTCAGGTTGCTGGTCACTGGAACTATCGACCAACTGCATGAGGTAATCGCCGATCTGAATTCTCTGGCCAATTGCCAAAATAGCTTCGCGTATCTTCTGACCTTCAACCACCACCCCATTAGAGCTGCCAAGGTCTCGAACTACAACTTCTCCACCGCTAACTTCAAAGGAGCAATGCTTCCTGCTCACCTTTGAACTTGGTAGGTAGAGCTCACGACCAGGCTCACGACCAGCTACCGAAACGCCCTCACACAATTCCAGTGATTTTATAGCTGGATCCGGTGAACTTATGACTAATAATCGCAAATCCAAACTCATCTACTGTTCAAACCTCAAAGCGTCACCCTGTTCCGTCTCAGAGCTGGCGATTGCACCGACAGGAAGCTCAATGGCACAGGCTGCCGAGCGATACCTCTTGGTCATTCTCCACGGTCGAATATTCTCAACGACACCTACCACAACACCATCTGAATCCGCGAATAATACGTCTAACGGGAAACGCATTCCAAACATATGAATACTATCACATGGTCTCAAAACCAGCGCTGAACCGAAGGTAAGGTTTTTTTCTCCCAACAGTCCACGAAGCCGCCCCCACCAGCTAATCACAAACGTAGCATTTGATGCGACCACGCTCCCTTTTGACTCATTTAGAATAGTACCCAATCTACATTCCAATAGGGCCATCGCCAAACATAAGACTTAGACCGACAGGGCCAAATATTACAATCAATACTGCTGGCATTATACAGATGATCAACGGAAAAAGAATCTTTTGAGCCGCCTGGGCTCCCTTTTGCTCGCCCCTCTGAAAACGTTGCGTCCGGATCAAGTCTGACTGAGCCCTCAGTACGGGTCCAACAGATGCCCCCAAAATTTCCGCTTGAATAAGCAGCGCCGAGAAACTCCTTATTTCCGTCATATTTACACGCCACGCAAAGTTGCGAAGAGCCTGCTGTCTTGAAGCACCGACCCTTATTTCACCAAGAAAAAAGCTCAACTCGTCTATAAGAGGACCCTTTTTGGCCTTTTCTGTCACCTTGCCAACACCTTGTACAAAATCAAGACCAGCCTCAACAGATAAGGTCAACAGATCCATTACATAAGGTAGCGTTCTACGGATTGCATTTTGCCTTTGTCCAACCACACCATTCAACCAAGCCTCTGGGAACATGAACCCAACAAACGCGACTACAATGTCGACCCACAAAGCCTCATCCCAGCCTATTAAGCCGTGAAAAAACACCACTATAAATATGGCGCAAAAAGCGAGTGTCATTAGAAGCTTATACGCCATAAATTCAGTCGCTGTCATGAGCCCCGTCATACCAGCTGTGACGAATTTACGCTCAACCCACTCACGGTACCTCGGAGCCTTTATCCAGGCAACTGCTGGCACAAGAACAATATATGCTGGGCGCAAAGAGATCGCTAAAAGTGATGTCTCTGTGACCTCAATACCCTGTGCTGAGACCCCCAACCGGAGCTTGGCATTTTCATCCTCACCCGTAGGCATAAGAAAGAAAGCAATAATGAATACAGAGGCCCCAAGAACAGACATGTAGAGCATTGATGTAGATGTTAAAACAGACATTAAGACCATACTACACCGATATGCCATCTTTGGGTGTTCTTGCTTGTGTAATGATTCTCTTTAACTCATATGGGTCTATTGGCTGACCGGTAAACAGTTCGAATGAGAGAGCGCCTTGGTGAACCAACATCCCTAAACCATCTGACGTTCTAAGTCCTCGTTTAGCGCAAGCGTCTAAGCAAGGCGGGTTTTCCATCCAGTAGTTGATGTCCACCCAAATGACCCGCTCTGGAAGCGAGCTGACTGAGAACGTCTCTACAACTTCAGCGGCGCCTCCTCCTAGAGAGTTTACTACCAAGTCTGCGTTCTTGGCTGCTATCTCAAAAGCTGCTGCATTAAGTGGTGCAAAGGAGAACTCACAAGTGGGAATGGCCTTTGAAAGGTGAGCACAGGCTCCCTGGGATCTAGCCTTCGTTCGGTTTAGTAAGACTACACTATCCGCTCCAGATACAGCCAGAGAGGCGGCAATCGCCCTCGCGGCGCCACCCGCCCCTAAGATTACACAATGCGTACCTTTAGGGTCAAAGTCGTGCTCTTCATCAAGGGATGAGATCAGCCCCTCTCCATCCGTGTTGTAGCCTACCAGCACACCGTCTACCTGAGTCACCACATTAACAGCGCCCGCCTCTTCTGCCGCTAAAGTTATAGTGTCTAGATCCGGTAATATCTGCTCCTTAAACGGGACAGTTAGGTTCACCCCAACCAGATCCATTACGCGTATTGCGTCAGCCACTCGACCAGCCTGATTTGGATCTACATCAAAGGCCACATAGACCGCGTCCATTCCAAATTTTTCAAACAGGGCCGTATGCATCCTTGGAGATAAACTGTGACGCACTGGATGACCTACAAGTCCGAACACTCTCGTGTGGCCACTTATAGACTGTTTGGATGGGTACGTTTCCGCGTTAGCCATTTACACGGCACCGAATGAGCTTACGAGCCTCTACAACGTCGACCCCTATGCGCTCCACGAGATCATCTATAGAGTCAAACTTCTTCTCATCGCGAATTCTGTTTACAAAGTATACAGTCAACTCCTCGCCATAAAGATCGCCATCGTAATCTAACAGGTGTACCTCTGCGCAAAATCTACGACCATTAAAAGTGGGCTGTACCCCCAAGTTAGCTACCCCCCAAATCGGGTTATCCGGGGATTCCGATAGCTCTACCTGAACGGCATAAACGCCATTGGCTGGGTGAAGCCCAAACATCTCTAGGTTGGCCGTGGGGAACCCTAGCTCTTTACCCCTTGACTCACCGTGAACTACCCGACCAACAACCGAAAAATCTCTACCCATGAGCGCTGCGGCATCGGCGACACGTCCCTCAGCTACGCTCTCGCGTATTCTAGATGATGATACTGCCGTGTCTCCAACCATAACTGGAGATACTTTTGTAATGGGCATTTCAGGTAAAAGCTCCATGAGTAGATCAATATTACCCTCTCTATTAGCGCCAAATCTGTAGTCGTAGCCCACCACCAACTCCACTGTGTTGAGGCGCTTCTGTATGATCTCTCTGGCAAACCACTCTGCTGAGCGCTTCGAGAATGGCAGTGTAAAAGTCTCAACAACCACGACATCTACACCCATTTCAGCTAACAGCGTACTTCGATAATCTATAGTCTGTATTTGAGGTGGTGCGCAATCAGGCTGAAGTAAGGTGCGCGGATGGGGGTCGAAAGTGTAGGCACAAGCTAAAGCCCCAATAGCCTCAGCCCTCTCAACCGTAGCCGCAACAAGAGCCTGATGACCCAAGTGAACCCCATCAAAATTACCGATAGTTACGACGTAAGGTCTGTCGGGCAATGAGGTAGAACCTCGATGTATTTTTGTCATCATGTGGGCGCACTAACCGTAAACTGCTTCAACCAACAGCTTTTTGATATCTCTTTGGTAAACCAATCTCAGGACGGCCAAACAAATACCCCTGAAAAAGGTGAGCACCACAGCGTCTCAATACTGCCGCTTCGCCCTCTGTCTCAACCCCCTCGGCGACCATACGAGCGTCTGTAGCGTCGGAAAATTTGGCCAAAAGATCGACCAGTCGTTGTTTCCTGGGCTCAGTGTCAACATTTCTAACTATAGACATGTCGATTTTTATGAAATTTGGCTGCAGGTCGGCCAATATTGAAAGGGAATTATATCCCGCCCCTAGATCGTCCACAGCCAAAGCGAATCCCGCGGACTGCATTTTTTCAACAGCCATTTCCCAGTCATCTATGCCTCGCAGTCGGCTGCGCTCTGTGATCTCAAGAGCTACTCGTTTCGCATATGGCATTAGAGGACCCAAACTATGAACTAACTTCACAGGATCTGCCAGTTGGTCTGGGTGCAGGTTCACAAATAATAGAGCGTCACCAGACATCTTCTCGAGATAATCAGCCGCTCGCTTAGCGACCAGGGTTCCTAACTCTTGAAGCATCCCCGATCTTTCCGCCATTCGCAGAATAGCCAGTGGACCGTCTAAGACTGGATGTGTAGATCGAAGGAGGCACTCGTACCCAAAAATCTTAGAGTCACCAGAAAGCACAATGGGTTGTAAGGCGAGTTGGAAATGGTCTGAATAAAGGCACTCCTCTAGTACCGCCCTCTCTGACTCCTCGACAGCTCGCTGTTGCGCTACACGGATCGCCTCCATTCTAGTTACAGCGCCAAAAGCATCCTTAATCACTTCCCGTAAGCGTGAGGGCTCAAAGGGCTTCTGAAGAACACGAAGAACCTCTCCTCTATTCACTGCCTCCACAACTATAGGAAAATCGGTTCGACCAGTCATCAACACGCGAATACACCCTGGCTGTAGATCTCGTAGGCTTGAAAGAGTCCACAAACCGTCGCGTCCAGGCATATCGTAATCGACAATAGCTAAGTCAAAAGGCGTGTCGCTAGCGTACCTGAGCGCCTCATCTCCGCTGCCGGAGGTGACTACTTGATGCCCTTCGGCTCCTAAGATCCGTGTAATCGCTCGTCGAACGATTGACTCGTCATCGACTACGAGAATCCTCGCCATTAATACTCCTATAAACTCTGCACCTAGACAACGTAAAGATCTAGCTTTGTGATCTATACCATTTTTTTGGTGTCTGTTGATCCTAAAAGTAACGAAGTGACTACGTCCAGAGGCTGTTCGACAAAACATAGGTGGCGCCGCTTGGTACACAAACATAAACAACTCGTAACGGAGAACTCTCATGCCTATTGTACTAATCGCAGACAAGTTGCCTCAAAGTGGTCTAGATCGCCTATCTAACAGCGGCTGCGAAGTTACCTCCAAGCCTGGTCTAAACGATGAAAAATTACGGCAAGAGATGGCAGATCTAAACCCTGAGGTTCTAATTGTACGGTCTACAAAAGTGGGGCGCAAACACATAGAAGCCGCCACTCGGTTGAGCCTCATAGTTCGAGCGGGTGCTGGAGTAAACAATATCGATATCGCTGCGGCGTCGAGTTTAGGAGTTCACGTATCAAACTGCCCAGGCAAAAATGCCGTGGCTGTCGCTGAGCTAGCTTGGGGCCACATCATCAACGGAAACAGACGAATATCCGATTGTGATGCAGACCTGAAACTCGGACTGTGGAAAAAGAAGACTTATGCCAAGTCCAGCGGTCTTCACGGGCGAACACTAGGCGTAATTGGGTGCGGAAAAATTGGGCAAGAAGTGATTACTCGAGCCCACGCATTTGGCATGAATGTTGTAGCATGGAGTCGTTCTCTCACGAATAAGAAAGCATCTGACCTTGGTGTTACTCGTTTGAATTCTATAATTGAGGTCGCTCAGGCTTCTAGTGTTGTCACAGTTCATTTGGCAGTCAACAGCGAAACCAGAGGCATGTTCTCCACAGAGTTTTTTGAAAACATGCAAGACAATGCGCTCTTTGTAAACACGTGTAGAGGTGAACTGGTGGTTGAGCAAGCGCTCATACACGCCATAAACACAAAAGGGATCACCGCTGGACTTGATGTTTTTTGTGACGAGCCAAAGGGTGATGGAGAGTGGTCTAGTAGCCTATCAAAGATGCGAGGTGTATACGGAACTCACCACATTGGGGCTTCTACGGATCAGGCACAAGAAGCCGTGGCTTTTGAGGCATGCCGGATTGTAATCTCCTACCAAGAAAATGGCGTTGCTCCAAACTGTGTGAATCTATCTTCATCCACCCTGGCATCACACCTAATGGTTATTCGACACAAGGATCAAGTTGGGGTGCTCTCTGAGGTTCTATCGAGCCTAAAAAGTGAGGGTATCAACGTGAAAAATATGGACAATTCGATCTTTGCCACAAGTGACCCAAGTATTCAAGGGGCTGCTAACGCGAGGATACAATTGGTTGGAGCGCCGTCTAAGAGGCTGTTACAGTCCATTGATAACCAGGCAGCCGTTTTAGAGGTGAAGCTAATTTCTCTGGAGACTAAAGCATGACAAAGTCGCGAATTCATAATTTTTCAGCAGGTCCGGCTGTATTGCCTGAGTCCGTTGTTTCGAAGCTTCAAGAACAGCTCCCAAATCTACACAACTCTGGTGTTGGTCTAATGGAGATCTCTCACAGATCAGAGACCTTTGAGGCGATTGCCCGCTCGGCTAATGAGCGACTTAGGCGACTGCTGTCGCTCCCTGATGACTACAAAGTGCTAATGCTACAGGGTGGAGCTTCTCTACAGTTCTGTATGGTTGCCATGAACCTTTTACAGGGTGGTGTGGCCGACTATATCGATACTGGTATATGGTCTAAAAAGGCTCTTGTAGAAGCAAAGAGGTTTGGACGAGCTAAGTCTGTATGGTCAGGTGAGGCTAAAGGATACCGAGCTGTTCCAAGAGATAGTGACTGGGTCTGTAGTCCCGATGCGATCTACACCCACTACACATCTAACAACACAATCTACGGGACTCAGTTCCATGCGCCTCCAAAGGGTGATCACTTAATCGTAGACATGAGCTCCGATATAGTCTCGACGCCGATAAACGGTGGAGACTACGACGTAATCTACGCTGGTGCACAGAAAAACATGGGACCATCTGGAGTGACTGTTGTCGCTCTGTCCCCGTGGGCGGTAGAGAGAGCCGACCCTGATCTCCCAAGCATGCTTAGGTACAAGCTTCACGTCGAGAAAAACAGCATGTTCAACACCCCAAATACGGTAGGTGTGTTCACCTTAGACTGCGTTCTGGCTTGGATTGAAGAGCAAGGACTAGAGACAGTTGCGGAGACGAATAGGCGAAAGGCCGCCAAGATATATGAGGTTATTGACGAATCCGACTTCTGGGTTGGAAGAGCTGAGCACGATAGCAGAAGTATTATGAACATCACATGGGGCTTGGCTGACAGTTCACTTGAGAAGAGGCTCTTAGACAAGGCTGCCACTGCTGGGTTTAATGGAATTCGAGGTCACCGTTCAATAGGTGGTCTTAGGGCGAGCGCCTACAACGCGTGTCCTGAAAAGAGCGTTGACGCCCTAGTGGACTTCTTGAAAGAGTTTGAGCGCACTGACGGGTAGTCGCTCAACTCAAGCCTAGATCGAGACAATAAACACCGGTCTATCATCACCAAGATAACTATCTCTTTGGCATAGACTCGATGTATAAAGACTGGCTCGGGAAGGCGAAGGACACGTCCAACTTCGCCGCCAAATCCATTATCGCCATATTAATTTCAGACTTAGCAACTAGTTCATCGTGCCAACCAGGCACATCTAAATAGAAGCTAAACATTACATCTAAGGAAGAGGCTCCAAAGTCAGTAAAGTGTACCTCCGACTTTTCGGTGACCACATCTTTTGCTCCTGCAAGGATCTCTCTAAAACCCTCAACAAAAGCAGTAAGATCTGATGGGGCTGTGGAATAGGATAGCCCCAATGCACCTCTAATTCTACGATACTGACGAGCCCCTATGTTGTCGATCTTTGCGTTAGCGACCTTTCCGTTAGGTATTGTCATTACAGAACCTGACGATGTTCGCACTCGTGTTGAGCGTAGGCCGACCTCTTCAACGGTTCCAACAACACCGTCGATGTCTACAACATCTCCGACGTGAAAAGGTTGGTCGGTAAAGATCGTAATAGAACCGAAGACATTCGCGAGGGTATCCTTAGCCGCTAAGGCTATTGCGATACCACCTACACCAAGACCAGCAACAAGTGCTGATACGTTCACCCCAAGGTTTTGAAGAACAAAGACTAAACCCAAGACACCGACAACCAGCCTCATTATCTTTACGACAATAGGAACCAACTGATCATCCATTCTCCCTTCGGTTTCAGCTGCCTTTTCCTCCATTACCCCTGCCACCAAATCAATCACACGCATAGCCAACAAGACTACAGCGAGACTAATTAGAAGTTTGGCGACAAAGAATAGTGCGAGAGAGATCTCGACCTTTAATTGTAGGTCTGGAATTCCCCAACTCATTACCGAACCAAGTAAAACCCAGACCGTTGGTCGGCGTAACTTTTTGTAGAGGCTTGAATCTAATTCCTTATCAAATAGCTTCGCCGACTTTGCCAGCCATACGCATAAAAGTCGAAAAGCTAGCCACCCAAGAAACCAGCCAGTGACAACTAATGCAGATAGCCAAACAATCTGCCACAGCCTGATATCCCAGACAATCGGCTCGGAAAACACGGCTGGCAGAAGATTTTGAATCCAAAGTGAAACACTAGAAAACGTCTCAGCATAAATAGATGATACATCACTTAGACTTCCTCTTGAGAAGAGCCATGAGTCACCCACCTTCTCCACGAAAACAGACTGTAATTCAGTGTGAATAGGGAAGGTCTCAATGGCGACACCATCATCACCAACAGGATCTGAATCAAGAGGGAAGTCAGTGATCTGAATAAACAAACCCTTAGCATCAACTGTCTGCAGCAACTGGCCCGCTATCCGCTCGCTATCATCTTGTGACTGAAGATCGAAACAGAAGCCATCAGCATTGGGACTATCAGCCCCTAAACCAAGGAACAAAGAGTCCACCGCTGCTCGAGGCGATGTACAGTCAGCCGCCGCTATTGCTGAGCTCTGAAGAGCGCTAAAAAGCATCAAAAAGGCCAAAACAAAACGCATATAAATTCCTATCTAAATGAAGTGACTAAGTCACATTCTCTAATCAATCTCGTGCACAACAACGCCGCCAGCTAATTTTGGCTCGAACCAAGTCGACTTTGGTGGCATAACTTCACCAGCATCAGCCACCTCAAACAGTTCGTCGAGACCTGTCGGGAACATTGAGAATGCGACAGCGCACTCACCTGAGTCCACTGCCTTCTCAAGAGGATCCGTACCTCTTATTCCGCCAACGAACCGAACTCTCATATCTCTACGGGGGTCTTCTATTCCCAGTATAGGTGACAACAATTGATCCTGCAGGACGGCAACATCTAACCTTGCAACTGGATCTGATTTGTCCACCGCCTTTGCAGTCAGGGAGAACCAGTCACCGCCCAAATACATATGAACAATCCCGCGCTCAGTCGGCTTAGTCTCACCGGTTTTTGTAACCGTGAAACTATCCCCAACTAGAGCCATAAATTCGGCGGAGTCATGCCCATTGAGGTCGTTTACAAGTCTATTGTAGGCCATTACGCACAGTGTGTCGTCAGGGAATAGTCCCGCCAAAAACCAACCACTGTTTCCTGAACCACCACGCTCCGCGAAGACTCTAGATGCTGCGGCTGACCGATGATGACCGTCTGCGATGTAGAGAGACTCTACCTTAGTGAACGCTGACTGCCAGGCAGCAACTTGATCGGGAGCGCTTACCACGCGAAGCGTGTGAACAACCCCATCGTTAGTCGTAATGGAATAAAGAGGCTCTTCTTTTAAAGTCGACTCCTGAAGGTCAGCTATAGCTGTATCTGCCTTATGTGTAAGAAACACTAAGCCTGTCTGGGCACCGCTGCCCAAAATATGATCGACGCGATCCTGCTCTTTGTCTGGTCTTGTAAACTCGTGGCGTTTTATCTGTCCATTATCGTACTCACTGACTGAGCAAGTGACCATTAGACCCGACTGTATGTGTTCTCCCATCTGCTGAGTATAAAGATAAAACGACGGGGCAGACTCCCGCACGAGGGAACCAGAGGTAATTAGGCGACTCAACTGAGATCTAGCGGTCTCATAAGCCTCTGGGCTGTGGCTATCAGAACCTAGAGGCATGCTCACCTCTGGTCTGGTGACATGAATAAAGCTCTGGGGTTGACGATCGGCTATCTGCCTAGCCTCGACCTCTGACAGAACGTCGTAAGGCGGAGCTATCACATCTCCAGCAGTTT
>CAWVYO010000073.1:0-13087 GCA_963934385.1 uncultured bacterium | reverse complement strand
CTATGTTTGGGGGTCAGTTAGTCGCGTGGGTTGATATCTGTGGATCTGTCGCAGCAAGGCGGTTCTGTAGGGGGAGCGTAGTAACAGCGTCGATAGACGAACTCTGTTTTGTCGCGCCGGTGAAGATGGGACATATCGTTGTACTAGTTGGTCAGGTAAATCAGGCTTGGGGATCTTCTATGGAGATCGGTGTCCGAGTTGAGGCGGAAGATTCAAAAACTGGTGAGAGGTTTCGCTGTTGTTCGGCTTTCCTTACCTTTGTCTCCCTGAAAAATGGAGAGCCTACTAGTATCCCTAAGCTTGTTGTATCAGAAGGGGAAGAACGCCGCGCAGAGGCCGCTGATGGACGTCGTCAAGCGAGGTTGGAAAAGCGCCGAGCCGCTACTAAGTGAGTAGGAGTGTGCGATGAGCGGTAACGTAGTTTTGGCTTCAGGCTCTCCCCGTAGGAGTGATCTGCTCGAGTCCGTGGGGCTTGCTTTCGAGATCCTGCCTAGGTCTATTGATGAGACTCCAAATCAGGGAGAAGCCCCCGTCGCGTTTGCGGAACGTATGGCTACCGAAAAGGCTGCGCATGTTACCGACTACGTTATCGCAGCCGATACAGTTGTACATGTTGACGGCGTGACTCTGGGTAAGCCAGAGAGCATTGACCAGGCGATAGAGATGTTGACCCTGCTTTCAGGTCGCGAACACTGTGTTACTACAGGGGTCTGCATGGGGACGATCTCCCGCCGGGAGACCTTTTCAATAACCACAGAGGTGCTCTTCAGACCTCTAAAACACGACGAAATAGAGCGTTACGCCAAGAGCCTTGATCCAATGGACAAAGCGGGCGCATACGGTATCCAGAGCGGCGCCGCTGGATTTGTTGAGCGGATTGTAGGTAGCTACACCAATGTCGTGGGGCTACCGTTGGCACAGGTTGTGTCTAAGCTACAATCTGATGGAAAGATGGAGTGAGTGTGGCAACAATATCAGATAGGTACTCTGACGTTAAATTGAAGGTTGAGACTGCATGTATCAGTGCGGGGAGATCGCCTAGTGAGGTCACTCTTGTTGCGGTATCAAAGACTCGCCCAGTAACGATGTTGAGAGAAGCCCTCGCAGCGGGAGCTCTTCATCTGGGTGAAAATTATGCACAAGAGCTTCGAGACAAGGCCGCTGAACTAAATGGCGACGATTTGGCTCCAATATGGCATTTCATTGGTAGATTACAGCGAAACAAGGTGAAGTATGTCGCTGGCGCGGCTGACCTATTTCACGCCTTTGATAACCTCAAGCTAGCGGCTGTTTTCGAGAATAGACGAGAGACTCCTTTGGATGTATTGGTTGCTGTAAACACTGGTGGTGAGGCTAGTAAAGGGGGCATTCCAGTAGCTGAAACCTTGGCTTTTTGTAAAGAGGTGATGATGGAGCCGGGGGTTAACCTTAGAGGGCTCATGACTATCCCCCCAGCAGTCGCAAATCCGAGTGACGCGGCTCCGTTTTTTCAAGTAATGCGCAATCTGAAATCTGAGGGGCTTCGTATGGGGTTGCCGTTACACGAACTCTCAATGGGCATGTCAGGGGACTATGAAGAGGCGATAAAGTACGGCGCGACAATAGTACGAGTTGGCACCGCTATTTTCGGACCACGAGATTACCCCGCTCAGTAGCACTCACCCCAGAGTCCTACGCTGTTTGACTGAGCCAGAAGCTGAGAATCTCTAAAGCTCTCTAGGTATCGGATGTCTTGCGCTTGTTCAACGTCGGCGTCATAAACCCTAGCGTAACCTTCTTTTAGCAACTCATCGTTTATGAAGATTTCCTCGTCTGGATATTCCTCGTTGACTATCCACATGTAGGCTAAGGTTCGATCGTAGATGCCATAGCAGTCCAAGTCGAACTCTAGTCGAACCGTGGTACCAGCTGGGAGAGCATTGGTAAGCCAATCCTCTGACTCGAGTCCATAGCAGCAGTCCGTAGAGTCCTGAGTGCTGCAGTCGTCGTGTCCATCGTAGTAGACTTCAGGAGCATCTACACCCAGCAACCTCACTCTTTCACCACCCTCGAGGTCTATAGTGTCTCCATCGATTACGGCTGTGACCACTGCCTCTCTGGGGCTGTCGCACCAGTTGTTGACTAGGATGGGGACGTCGAATCTGTTGCACGAGGTGAGTATTAATAGCAGGAGCATGACACATCCGAGTCGTCAGTTAGGGCCATAAGGTAACATGAGTTGACTTTCAAACCCTCGCTGAAATAGTCTAAAAGTGCTAATGTGGAGGCAGATGAACTCAATTTTAGCCAATAACGTGACGAATGATGTAGCTCTCTCAGCGAAGAACATCGCCAAGCAGTACAAGATATATCTGAACGATCGAAACAGATTCTTTGAGTTTTTTGGCTATAGAAGACGTCACGAGGAACACTGGGCTCTAAAAGATGTATCTTTTGAGGTAAAGAAGGGCTCTTCGTTTGGAATTATTGGGGCTAATGGTGCGGGAAAGTCGACGATGTTGCGGCTGCTTGCTGGAATCTCCGAGCCATCTAGCGGTACTCTGTCTGTAAACGGCTCGTTTGCGACACTTCTAGACTTAGGGCTTGGTTTTCATCCTACCTTTACTGGTCGGGAGAACATTTTCCTAAACTGCTCTTTGTTGGGGCTTCCCAACGATCAGGTGAAAAAGCTTCTCCCCCAGATAATTGCGTTTGCGGAGCTGGAGGAGTTTATTGACTTCCCTGTGCGGACATACTCAAGCGGTATGAACCTTCGACTCGGTTTTGCTATTGCGTCGCATTTGGACACAGAGATGTTGTTCATCGACGAGGTGTTGGCGGTCGGAGACCAGTATTTCCAGCGTAAATGTGTTCACAAAATTGAACGTTTTGTTGAAGAGGGGCGAACTATTGTTCTGGTGTCCCACGATCTGCACGCCGTACGGAGTCTATGCGATACCGTAATGTGGTTAGACCACGGAATCGTTAAGCGAATAGGTCCAAGCCGCGAGGTGGTGGGGGAATATCTGGATCTGGAGAGAGCTCGTGCTGCCAGTGGAATTGTAGTTCCAGGTCCTATGCTTGCCCCCAGTCCAGACCCAACAAGTGGTGCAGGTGAAAGAGAGGTTAACTATTCTAGTACTGTTGATGACTCAGAATTGCGCCGATGTGTCGTAGGGGCAACCCATATTTCAAACGCGAAAGAGGTGTGGGAAGAAAAGGTCGAGGCGACAACCTACGAGGAGTATGACGGGGAGAGGGCTGTTGTAATAGGATCGGGAGAAGTTCGAGTACTGAATGTGAAATTACTAGACGAGAATGGAATGGAGCGAGAGCGGTTTAGCTCTGGTGAGGATTTGGTCGTAGCTGTTACCTTCAGGACCACTGAGCCCGTGCAAGACCCCATTATGGGAGTGGCAATTCACCGGAACGATGGCATCTATGTTTTTGGTCCAAACAACCGTTTTGATGGTGTGCTATCGGGTCTCTTCCACGGGATTTACACCTACTTTATTCACTACCCGAAGCTGCCTTTATTGGCAGGTCATTATCGGGTGTCGATCGCCGTGTTCGACAAGAACCACCTAAAACCTCACGTTTGGCACAACCAACTCTATGACTTTGAGGTGGCTCAACAAATCGAAGACCACGGTTTCGTCAGGTTAGATCACGCATGGGGTCTAGTTACACACGTCGAAGGTGAAGAGGCGGATGTGAAGGCTGCGCCCCATTCATAGGGGACACATAGGGGAACCGTGGCTACTGTAGTACTTATCGGTAATGGGCCGCTTCCGCATGACGGTGCTAATTATGTGAGCTTTCCACAGCTGCGATTTGAGCAGTTTTTGAGAGGCTTACTGTCTGGTGGTCATTGCGTTAGGGTCGTCTCTGTAGAGAGTGATCCAAAGGGTTTAGAGATCTCCGGGGATGGCTGGAGCGGCATCACTGTTGAGGCTGAGTCGTCCAATTGGGAAGATATAACTCGCCAGTTTATTTCTAAAACAGTTCCTGTGTGTATTGTGGCTGCGGGACCCTACAACAGCGTGCGGTTGGCATCTCTGGTGTGTGGAGATCTGCCTTTGTGGGTTGATATTCCTGGAGATCCATTCGGGGAAGCCCAGGTAAAGGATGCCCTAAACAACTCTGCTGATGCGACAGCTACAATGGCGGCTACGTATGCGGTCAGCTTCGCAAGGGGTGACCGGTTCTCGGCAATATCAGCTTCACAGCGGGCCGCTCTTTTAGGTCAATTAGGTCTCTGCGGGAGGCTTCCCAGCGCTCCTTTGGAGTACAATTGGGTGAGTGTTATTCCCGGGGCTTATGCCTTTGGTGATGTGTCACCAGTTGGTGCGAAAGAGAGGCGTGGAGACAAATTGGTTGTGGCCTTGGTGGGGGGGTACAATACGTGGTTTGACGGAGACTCACTCCTCAGTGGACTCCTTATGGCGATGGATAACAACAGTGGCTTATCTGTGGTATCCACTGGCGGAGCTATCCCAAACCATCACAATGAGACGTATGAACGATTTCTACAGGGTGCTTTGTCGAGCCCTCACAGTGATAAGTTCGAATTCCATGGTTGGGTATCTCATGAAAGAGTATTCGAACTCTTGAAGGGGGCTCATGTTGGGGTGACAATGGACAGAACTGGTATCGAGGCCGAATTAGGAGCTAGAACTAGGGTCTTATTGTTCCTTCACCAAGGGTTAGAGGTGATAACAACTACGGGATCTGATTTTACTAATGAGATGGTCGATAGGGGATTCGCCCTTGGCGTAGGGGTGGGTGACAGCGCTGGTTTATCTGTGGCCCTCGGACAATTAGTGAACCAAAAAGGTGGAGCTCGAATAGAGGCAGCCCAGCTTTACCTGGCGTCACATCACTCCATAGACCGGCTCTCTGTTGAACTAAATCTATGGGTTTCGGATCCATTTAGAGTTGAATCAGTGGCATCGTCGCTATCGCTGGTCTCCAGCGAACTTGAGTCCGTAAGAAGAGAATTGAGAGAGGTCTATGGCTCCATCACGTGGCGAGTTTTAGGTCGGCTATTTAGAGCGATAAAGCGCATATTCAGGGGCTAGACTTGTTAGCCCACTCCCGGTGCTCGCCCTGGTCCAAGACCCATTGCCGCTCTGCGCTTGGTCTGGCGTTTGTAAACAACCGCTAATACCTGCGCTACGGTGCTGTAGTACTCATCTGGTATTATCTGCCCTACCTTTCCAGCGGCGTATAGACCTCTCGCAAGCGGTCTGTTTTCGATCTGAATCACGTCGTTATCTTTAGCTCTTTGGCGCATCTTTAAAGCCAAGTGGTCAACTCCCATTGCTATAATTACAGGTGCCGCTGCCTCGCTTTTTCGGTATCTTAAGGCGATCGCATAATGAGTTGGGTTGGTGATCAGCACATCTGCCTCTGCCACGGCGGCTATCATACTTCCTGTAGCGTACTGGCGAGCGCGAGCACGGCGAGCAGCACGAACCATTGGGTCACCCTCCATCTCCTTGCGCTCGTCTTTCACCTCTTGCATGGTCATCATGATCTGATCATTGTTCTTCTTCCAGTTGTAGGCAAAGTCTGCAACGGCAATAATTATCAAGAGTGGCATGGCGGCGATGAGCATTGACCACGCTACATCTATAAATGTTCCTAAGATCTGGCTCGCCTCTAATGTGGCGAGAGCTGGCAACTCGGTGAGGCGCTTTGAAATAGCCGACCAAGTAACCGCGCCGAGGGCGGTGAGTTTTGCCAACCCCTTACCCAACTCCATGAATGGCTGTGATGAAAGGTAGTTTTGTTTGAAACCGTTAACGAAGTTTAACTTGTCGAACTTTGGCTCCAGAGCCTTTGTCGCGAGTCTTCCCTTGGTCTGGGCTAGTCCAGAAATGAATGCCGCTAAGAATACCCACAAAAGCGGCATAAATAGTGCGGTTCCGATTAGCCACATCACCTGTCCACTTAGTAGTAAAGCCTCTTCCATTCCCATAGTCTGAGGTCCTTCGACTCTAAAACCTATGTTCATGACTGTCGACATGGACTCACTTATCATACCGTTTGCAAAGACCAGGGAGGCGGCACCAGCTAATAATATCGCCGCGGTTCCAACTTCTTTTGACTGGGCTATTTGACCCTTTTCGGCCGACTCTTTGAGGCGCTTTTCCGAGGGGTCATGGGTCTTTTCTTGTCCATTTTCGTTTTCAGCCACTAGAGCCCCCCAACCACGAGACCCATTTTAGACGTAGCGTCTAAAAGTGCCTCTTGGTGAAGAGTGAGCAGGAATGGTAGTGAGATCCCTAGCAGCGCCAAGCCAGCTACATTTACAAGGATCATTCCTACTGAGAAGTAGACATTCATCCTAGGAGCCATTTTGGTGAGAATGGCTACAAATACGTTTACGAGCCATACAAGAATGAGGACTGGACCAGCGAGTTTTACTCCCAGTTGAATACTATCAGCAACAGCTTCCATTAGGATTGTGCTGCCTATAAAGAGATCTTTGATTTGACCAGGCTGTACAACCTGGAACGAATCAACCGCCACACCGATGCAGATCATGTGTATGCCTGTTCCCAGAAACATCAGTGCTGCCAAGAGTGATGCTAAGGTCGCGATGGCTCCCTGTTGAGTCTGCTGAAGAGGGTTGAAGAGGGTTGCCATGGCAAACCCCATCTGCTGTGACATGATGTCGCAACCAAGAGCGAATGCACCGAATATCGCGTTGACGATTGAGCCCATTAGTATTCCAACTAAAAGCTCACCAGCTAATGCTAGAGCCATAAGTCCGATAGTCGGTAGTGCTTGGCTAACCTCCACTAAAGGTAGGATTAGGATGGTGATCATCATCGGACCGAAGACGGCTACGTGTTTTGGTACACCAGTAGCCGATAACACTGGCATGGTAAGAAACAGCCCACCTAGGCGAGCGAAAACAAGGAGTGCTGTGTATAGAACTCCTAGCCCCATTATTCTACGTCCCCAATAGATATGAACATCTGGGTACCGAAGGAGACAGCACTATTGAGCATCCAGCCACCAGCCAATGAGAGGACTAAGAACACAGAGAGTATTTTTGGAACAAACACCAAAGTCATCTCTTGAATCTGAGTTACCGCCTGAAAGACCGATATGACTGTACCGACAACCAGGGCGACGATAAGGACTGGTCCTGCTAATGTTAGGCAGGCCCATATGGTCTGTTGACCCATGTGTATGGCGTATTCTATGCTCATCGTATGTTCGCTACCATGCTGGTGACTAGGAGACCCCACCCGTCCATTAGGACAAAGAGTAGGATCTTGAATGGGAGTGATATTACAACTGGAGGCAGAACCATCATACCCATACCGAGAAGAATAGACGCGACTACAATATCGAGCATCAAGAATGGGATGTAGATCTTTACCGCTATAATGAATGAGGTCTTGAGCTCCGATAGGAGGTATGCGCTAGCTATTGCTGATGTTGGAATCTCTTCAACGGTTTCTGGTCGCTCCATACGGGCAATAGAAAGAATAGCCGCGAGGTCGTCACGTCGAACGTTGTCGACCATAAACTCGCGCATTGGGGTGAGTGCATTTGTGAAGGCCTCACCAGTCTCCATTTCACCAGCCATGTACGGCTGAACAGCTGTCTCGTTTACCTGTGTAAAGGTGGGTTGCATTACGAGCATTGTTAGAAAAAGAGAGAGCCCGAGGAGGATCTGGTTAGGGGGAGACTGTTGAAGACCCAGGGCTTGACGAAGCAGTGAGAACACGATGATGAATCGAGTGAACGGGGTCATCACAAGTACAACCGCAGGAAGAAAAGTAAGCGCCGTTAGGAGCATCACCAATCTGACTGCGGTCGATACCTCGTCGCCTGTAACGTTGGCGGCGAGTTCTGCTACACCGGCATCCAAACCACCTGTTGCCTCCTGAGCTAGTGCTAGCCCTGGGCAAACCAGTGAGGCTATCATTATTAGGGCTAGTGCCCTTATAATGTGACTCACGGTTTTCATTATGCCGTCACTCTTATTCGCGAGCCGCGGCTTTGGTCATTTTTGCGTTCAGCTAAGACTTCGTCGAGTACTGCTTGAGCAGCCTTGCGCTTTTCAAGTGCTGAAGTAGTTCCAATGTCTGCAGCCAACAAAGGTGGAACAGCACTGTTACGCTTGCGGAATCTAGGCATCTCTGGAGTGAAGTCGGTCTTGCTTTCCATTGATTCTGTCTGAATGTCGTCCATCAACCGAGTTGAAAACCTGGCTACTGTCGCAGGTGTATGTTGTGCCGGCATAGTGTTTTTGACAGGTTCTGGTGCAACTTGAGGTTCGACCTGTGTTTCAAACATATCAGAGGCATCGGGGAAAATAGAATCCATAGGGCTGATGTCAGCCACTAGATTTACCCCTTTTTCTCCGCTACCCAAGAGTAGTCTGCGAGTTGTCCCGTCTGCTGCCGTAACGTCTACTAGGACTACTGATGCGTGACCAGCGATAGTCTTGCGTGAAACAATATTTATAGGGTCTTCGCCCTTGTTAGATGTCGCTGCAGAGAAAACCTTTTTCCTGAAGAACCATGCTCCAGCAAACAGCGCTGCTGCGAGTGGCAGCATGACAAGCCCGACATCTCTCCCCTGGCGTTGAGGTGCCTCGGAAGCAGACGAAACCGCTGTGCTTCCATCAGCTCCCCAGTCTATTAGGGTTCCTGTTGGAGTCTCCACAATTGCAACTTCTGCTAAAGCTTCAGTAGCAACTACTTCAGTAGCAACTACTTCAGTAGCAACTACTTCTGTTGGAGGAAGGGCAGTGGATGCCACAACCATATCAGTAGTTGGAACAGCCTGTATAACTGGATCGATAATTGAGTTACTAGTCTCTGCCAAAACTGGTGAGGCTAGTGCCATGGCGATTATAACCGGTAGGGTAATCATGCTGACTTCTCCTCTTCTTTGCCGATGAGTTCGGTCACTCGTAAGGCGAGCCTTTCTCCGACCATCACAACCTCGCCACGAGCAAAGATTTTGCCTCCGACGATTACGTCTAAAGGTGAGTCTGAGGGGCGGTCTAATTCGACTACTTCATCGTTACTCAGCTCTGCCAGTTCTTTAATTGTAAGCCTGGCGCGACCCAACTCTACTACGAGGTCAACGGGGATTTCATGAATAAAAGTTACGTCGGCGTTGTCAGACATTGATAGCTCCATTTTCGGTACATCTCGCTATTCGGTCACGAGGCATTCCAGTTTAGGAAAAAGATCAATTTTCTGAAATTAGTTACAAAAGCTCAACGCGAACCGGCTGTTTTAGCGCCGCATGTTCTTGTCTTGGTGCTTGGGTGCTTGGGTGCTTAGGTGCTTAGGTGCTTGGGTATCTGCGTGAAGGAAGCCGTTCTTATTCGGCATCAACTTTACTCAACCACCTATTCGGCTTTTTCTTCTACTGTTTCGCTACCGATCAACTCGGTGACTCGAAGTGCCAACCGTTCACCGACCATTACAACCTCGCCTCTAGCGAACACCTTGCCACCGACCATAACGTCCAATGGGCTGTCAGAAGGTCTGTCCAACTCCACGATTTCGTCAATCTCAAGATCGGAGAGTTCTTTTATGGTCAGGCGAGCTCTACCTAGCTCTACCACTAGATCAACTGGAATATCGTGTATGAATACTGAGTCACTGTTGCCGGCCATAAAATTCTCCAGATAACTCAGTTGACTAAAGTCGATTCAACTCAAGTAAGAGATTCAACTCTGACTACACTGTAACGCTTTTTTTGTGCCGACAAGAGTTTTTTCCTATGTGCTCTCAATATCATACAAGAGGTTGATCTTTACCGTACCTATGGCTCACCTAGCTCATATTTAATTAGATATAATTGCATTTTCGCCGACGGTAATATTCCGTAGTCACAGGCTTGTTATTCGCGCGAAGACCTGCACCACATGTAATGTTTTTCCAGTATTGAAATGATGAAGTTGCGTTAGCCCGAGTCGGGTGGCTCTTCATTGTTTGGTCCGTTTTTTACTAACGTAAGCGGGGGAGGAGAACCCCCTACGCGCTCCACAACTCTCAGTGAGTGACAACCACGGCTCTCCCCAGGCTCTCCAAGAATAGTCGTGTGGTCGTTGATCCTTAGTTTTACCAGTCGTGCGGGGCCTAGATCTATCATTCCGCCAACACCTAGTGATTTTAGTTTCGATAGCGGTATTGTGACTTTAGCTAGCTCTGCGATGGTGTGCATTTCCATGTCCATTACGCGATTGAGGTCGACTTTTCCGCCTCTATTACCTCTGGAGGTCGCCTTCACTTGCTGAACTCTTAGGTCACGAGTGGACTGAGCTGGAATTGCAATTATCATTAATCCGTATGGATCATCGGGACGCCCAAAGTCGAGAGATGCGGCGACTACTGGGGTAGAGTTTGCCATACCTGCCGCCGCTCTAGGGTTTGTTCCTATCTCGCCTAGAGTAACAGTGATTGGTTTGGATGAAGGCCATGTCGCCATTAGTCCATTAATTACATCCTCACAGGTTCGCTCAGCGATCCTCATTTCGACCTCTGTCACCTGGCGAGATCTATACGGAGGGGCTTCTTCGTCTGGACTCTCGCCCAACATCACCCCTACAATTCGGGACAGTAGTCTACCCTGCATAACTATCAACCCAGGTAGACCAAGGGGCTCAAACCGGATCAACGCGAAAACACCACCAGAACGACTCTCGGAGTCATCCATAATATTTCCAACCGTGGTTACCTGAGCTACTCCGAGTCTAACTGGTATGTCGGCAGCAGATCTGTTTACAAGTCGGGTACGTACCTTTCTCGCAACAGACCTAAATAAGTCTTCTAATGCGGGAAGCGCAGCTGCAGCTTCGCGATCAGGGTGCGAAAGCAGTGATGGGGTTTCGTAACCGTCTGACAAACTATGCTCCTATTGCACTACGAATTGCGAGAAGTAAACCCGCTCTATTCGACCAGCACGTCCCATGAATTTGTTTAATTGTGTTAGTAGATCGTCTTGGAGTCTAAGCTTTCCATCTAACCCCTCTACGTCCGTATAGGAATAATCGGAGATCAGTTTAATTGTCGCGTCTCTCAACCCGGCTCTGCGCTCTTCAATAGATTCTAATAGGCCGATGTTTACTTCAACTTCTATTTCAACGCGCAGAACTCTACCTCCTCCGACACCTCTGAGGTTTACGGTAAATAGCCCAAGCGGGTAGATTCCTCGGTCTACGGACATCTCTTCGTAAAGCTCTCCGTCTTGATCACCTTCGGTACCATCGCCAACTTCGCCATCGCCAACGGTTTCCGATTCATCCCCACCTAATGACATGGAGATACCGTATCCGCCGCCAAGGCCTAAAATAAGGGCAGCGACAATGGCCAGAATCATGGGTAGTTTTGAACCACCAGCTTTCACTTCGTCAATTTCTTCTATTTCATCGGGCATTTTTATGGCCCTCCTGCGTTCATAATTTCTTCAGCTGCACGAGATGTGTTTACATCATCGGACACAATAACGATTTCTACACGTCTATTCCATGTTGCGTCTTCACCAAAGGTGCTCGCAGGCTGGAAATGTGCGTGAGAAGAGGACTCTAGTCGGCTACCATCTATTGGACCTTTTTCTCGAAAAGCTTCGACAACTGACAGAGCTCTGGCGGATGCAAGCACCCAATTGGCGTGTTCGTTACCAGTTGCGTCGGTATGACCCTCTACTCGAATGCTGCCTTCTTGTTCCGATAATATTTCTGCTATATCAGCGATAAGGGCGAAAGCCGTAGGGTGCAGAGAGGTCGCACCAGGTCTGAAGAACACTCTGTCATCTAGCCTAAGGCGTACCTCTTGTTCGTTCTGGACCATGCGGATGAGGTCTTCTGAGATGTGATTTTCCATGGCCTGTCGCAATCGAGAGACTATAGGGCGCATCACCTCGTCCCGAATTGTGGAGTCTTGACTGTACGATGGTTGGGTCTGAATACCAATAAGTCTAGCGTTCTGACCACCCACACCTAAGGCTTCGTGGACAGACTGGAAAACAGCCTCGACACGTTGAGTGTCATCAAATGTTGCCATTGCTAGCAATAGCACGAAAAAAGTAAGGAGAAGGGTAACCATATCAGAGTAGGTCGCCATCCACATGGGGAGCCCTTCGTTACAGTCCTCACATTTTTTTTCTGGTCTGCCCATATGATCAGGCCGCCTCTTCCCATCGATCGCTAGGGGATAAGGTTGCGTTTAGGCGCTCGACCATAAATCGGGGGTTCTCGCCAGCTAGTATAGATAGGAGACCTTGTGCGATAAGCGTCTTCTCGGAGATCTCTTGTGCAGACCTCTTCGATAGTTTCATGCCTACGGGAATTCCCACCATGTTCGCGATGATTGAACCATAGAAAGTTGTGAGCAAGGCTACGGCCATTGCCGGACCAATCTTGGTAGGGTCGTCCATCTGCTGAAGCATCTGTACAAGCCCAATAAGAGTTCCAATAAGACCCATCGCCGGACCATATACACCTAGGTCGTCCCAAAACGAGATGGACTGCTTGTGTCGCTCTTCAATTTTGTCTAATTCTCCGTAGAGAACCTCTTCAACAACCGAGGCCTCGGGACCATCTACAACGAGCCTCAAGCCACGCTCAAAGAATTCGTCTTCCGCCTCATCAGCAGCTGATTCAAGCGAAAGTAATCCTTCACGGCGGGCCCTTTTGGAGAGCTCAGCTAACAGCTCGACGACCTCTTTAGGGTTGTGCTCGCGCTCTTTGAAGACGTTTTTAAAGGCTCCAAAGGCGGTTATTACCTGGCTGGGAGGGTAGGCTACAAAAACGATCCCAGTACAGGCGCCGAATACAATTGCGACTGACGGGATGTCTACGAAAGTCATGAGGCTACTTCCTAGAAGTATACCCATGACGACCATTCCAAACGCTAACAGCCAACCTATTACAGTACCGAGATCCATTTAGAGTCCTGTTCTCTATTATCAAGTGAAAAAACGTTCCTAATACACGACAGTTATCGGAATAAAGCCCGAGCCTCTTTAGACTATACCAAGTTTACTAGCTCTTGAAGCGTCTCGTTCGCGGCGTTTATAACTCGAGCATTTCCCTGGTAAGCTCTCTGCGCCTCGATCATAA
>CAWVYO010000072.1:0-13119 GCA_963934385.1 uncultured bacterium | reverse complement strand
TGGAGTTCACAGAGGGAATGTCTCCTCTATCTACAGCCACACCTACAACCGCCGATGTGTATGACTTGGCGACCGACCAATTTTTAACTAACGTAGTAGGGGTCGTGTCTTGCCAGTACCATTCCCCTACAATTTCTCCGTGGCGAACCACGACAAGGCAGTTGGAATCGTTGTCGCCTGCAAAATCGGCAGCCTCTTGAAGTAGGCTTGGGTCGAAACCGTGATCCTCTGGCATTGCAGTGCGCCAGCTGTCTGTTGGGTAGAGTTCACTGCCATCACAGTCTTCAGAAGGTGCTCCTGTGTCTGCGCTGTCGCAATGGATTTCCCCCTGATGATCACCTGTGTCCTCATGTCGAGATGGGCCGTTGGTCTGGTTGCCGTAGTTTCCATCGGAACAGCCGGTCAATAATAATAGTGTCGAAAATAGATGCATTTAGGCTCCTTTGTCCACTACTTACACTTTTGTAAGTAGACACGCAAGACCTTTTTACTTAAATGTAAGTAGTAGGAGACAGACTATGGCTAGAAAGCGGAGAACAGCAGAGCAGGCTAGGGCTGAGATTATTGAGATAGCGGCTGGATTACTTGAGAGCGAGGGTCCCAGTGGGGTGAGGATCGCGAGAGTCGCAGAGGCTATGGGCGTGTCTCATCCAGCAATTCTTCACCATTTTGGCTGCGCTGACGGCCTGAGAGAGGCGCTATATCGCCAGATCTCAATTGACCTGCGAGTCGACGCACTCTCTATCTTGGAGAATGACCCAAGGGGGATCACCATAGACTCCTTAGAGGCGGTTTTGGAAAGATTGGCCGATCCAAAAAACGGTAAGATGATGGCTTGGTTACTTGTGAATGGGCGAGACCCTTTTCCCGATGCAGGGGAGCAGGGGTTGGCATCCATCTTGGCGATGCTTTCACAGGGGAAGGGCATATCAACAGAGCGTCGCTATAAGCTGATGTTGGTGCTGTTGGCTATGTACGGAGAGTCACTTTTGGGAGACCATGTAAGGGCTCGTCTAGGGGTGGACGACGAGTCCGACCCAGCCAATTTTAGAAGGTGGCTTTTAAGGCTTGTGATCCCACAGTCAGACTAGACTTGTCACAGATAACGATCGCTATAAAAGGCGAATTTGTCGGCTATTTCGTCGGTGTTTAGATTATAGTTTTCGGCTGAATATATGTGTCTACCGTGCGCGTGTTGTGGTCTTTTATTATGCGCCTCTGAGAGCTCCTTTTGTCTGTCCTCAGACCACTCTAGCCCAAATGTTTTGTAGACCCGACTTAGCTCTTTAACTGGATCTTTCAATAGGTCGGTGTAGCGGACATCAACGATCCTGTTCTTGCTGATTGTCTCTCTCTGTCGCTGGTTCCGCTGCAAAGATTCCAACACTAGATTCTCAGTTGTTTGATTCATATCTGATACGTTTAAGTTTTCGGTTACCAGCCCTTTTAGAGTGCATAAAAGGCTGGTGAGGCTAATGAACACCTCCTCGGGCTTGCGGTGGGTCTGTATGAAATTCGCGCTTGGGATAGCGGCTGCTAGGTCACCTATGTATGGAGTTAGGGCGGGAGCCTTTAGGATGAGTCGACTGTTTGGAGTCTGAGACTGAAAGACCTGAAGCATTTTTTTGTATGTAGATACAGACTCAGAAGTGTCCTGATCTAAAAGCCAGTTTAGGTAGCTATCGCAGTTAGCCAGTAACCAAAAAGTGGGGCTCATTAGTGAGGGTTCCATAAGGAAGATGCACTCCTCCGCGTCGTCGACCGAGACGAAGTGCTTTGCTGCTAGGCTGGGGGCGGCAATGTTGGTCCTTCTTAGGCGCTGCTCGATTTGTCCTCGTCGGTTGTCTGGTCCGTTCTCTGGTGGCAATGGGAACATCACCTCCCAAGTTGTGAGGTGCCGTGATCCCGTAGTAGAGGATGCTAGCCTGTGAAGCATTGTGGTGCCTGTACGAGGGAGCCCTAGAATAATGAGAGGGTTGTTTAGAGGTCTCTCAAATATCTCGGGTTGTTCAAGCTCTAGTTTTCTCAGGGATAGTCTAGTTGTGAGGGCTGATAAAATACGCTCGCGCAGAAACAAGCGCCCCAAGAGACTAAGGTCTGCATCCTGAGTGAGTGAGTCACATAAAACCTGAAGCCCTTCTCTGAAGCTTTCATCGCCAAAATCAGAGAGCCCACTCTTTTTGATCGCGGTCTTGATGAGGCGATCTGGGATGAGGGCAGAGGGGGTTAGCCCAACCATTCCCGAGGCTCTCCCACACCAGTTTACGATCCGTATTTTGGTTGTTAGGGGTGGCGTAATTGGCGGATGTTTATCGGGCATTGTCTATTATAGCCATGTGATCCTAATCCTTGGTTTCTTTATGAAGTTTTTCAAACCAAGGTTTAACTCTATGGGAAGCCATTGTTAGTCAGGTATCTAGCGTAGACTCTCTATTTCGGTACCTGCGCCTCCAGAATAGAGCATCAGAATCTCTTCATGGCTGAGAGATCTATTCCAGATCGCGAGGTCGTCTATGGCGCCGTTGAGGTTGTATTCATACTTACCTGTACCATCTTGCCCAATGTTGAGAGGGAATACGCCCTCCAGTGACATATTGTCGGGGAAACGATAGGCGATCCAGTTCATCTCATCACTGTTGCCAGCGTAGAGTATCGCGAGCTCTCCGGGGTGGACAACAGTGGCCAAGAACCACCAGCCAGTGTCACTGTAGTCAATATCCTCGATATCAACACGATCATCTGAGGAGCTCGCGAAGTTGGCGCCGAAGGAGTTGTCTCCACCTTCATTGGCAGAGAGGAGCCACCCAGGGTTGCCTCCCGACGCCCAATTTTTGTTTCCAATTATCAGTGGATCGCCTGACTGCTCACCATCAGACTTAAACCAGAGTGTTAGCGTTAAGGGCGTACCTGCTTCAAAGTTGAGATCATCTCCCGAACCCACCGTCAGGTAGGAAGATTGAGAGGAACCTCCGCCTAGATCTGAGATCTCAACATAGCCACCGAACATTCCACCTGAACCATGAACCTTTGGATCATGATCTGACTCTATCCCAACAACTGCTGCGGCTGAAGCTGTAGATGAGTCGTTGAGGTTATCTTCAAACCTGTAATATCGTATTAGATCTGTTCCAATTGCTGGTGCTTCAGCGATCACCTCGTCGCCACGTATGGAGCCAGTTAGTTCCGCCGGAATTTCGAGCCCCATGTGAGCGAGTACAGTGGGGACAACATCTAGGTTTGATGTCAGCAGGGGAAGCCTACCTTGTTGCACCTCTCGACTTGAAACCAGAAAAGGGATTGTGTGCTCTGGGGCTGTGTCCGCCCCATGGCTTGTGTGATAGCCGCCGTGATCAGATGTTAGGATTATCTGCCAAGCCTCTTCGTCAAAGCTGGGACGATCCCTCAGCGCTCGAAGAATGCTGCCTAACTGTTGATCGAGCTCTTCAAGCTCCTCGATATATTCTGGAACAGTTGGGTCAAAGCCATGGGCGTGGCCCGCAAGGTCGCTGTCATCAAGGAAGAGAAAGATAGCGTCTGGGTCCGTACCTGTGGGCCAGCTAATGAAATCAAAACTCCCATCCATTATCCCCACAACACGCTCCACATTGTCGGCGTCGTCACCATCGCTAATGTAGTTAGCGTTACTGGGGATCAGACCATCAGTTCCCCAGGTAAAGAGGTAGGCGGTGTTCAGGTTGGAGTCATAATCTTCTAGTCGCTGGAGATAGTGTGGGTAGTCATCGAAATCACCTGAGCCAACATCCGAATTACCAGTGATACCATGCTGGTTTCCGTTCGCACCAGTCATAATGGTAGCGTGATTTGGTCCACTCACAGTTGCGGCGTCATAGAGATTCTGAGCTAGTGGCGAATAGCTACCGCGATAATCTGGGTGCCAAGTTCCTTGAATTAATGAGTCTAGGTTTGGGGTTTCGGCCTGTGAGATAGCATCTGGTCGAGCACCATCCCATACCAGAACTAGGGATTTTCGTGCGCTATCTAGATTTGATGTGTCGGTTGAATCAATACCTCCAGTTTGACCGGGTTCAGACTCAGATGCACATGCCTCCATTCCTAAAAATGCAAAGACCATCATCCCAATCAAGGCTGCCCTATTATTTGTCATTGTTATCTTCTCCTTTTTATACAGCGATAAAAACAACCACCTTTGCAGACGCTTGATATCCTACACATAAAGTACAGACCTACCACATAGACCTAATGTAACCGTACCAATATTTTATTGTACATGTAAGCCGAGGTCTTCATTTCTTGTCGCTAGCTTAAGGTCACTGTGTAGTAGACTCACACATTGAACCGAAGCGATTTGCTGAAATATAGCCTCATTACACTGTCAGCCGAGGTTGTTCTCTATTGCCCACCACGGACCCCAGATGCGCCCATTCGAATACCACTCTCCACAGCCGTGCCAATCCATAGCAAGCTCGATATCACTCGATGATACGCCTCCTCTTTCAATGTATAAGAGGCCATTCTTTCCAGCATGGTGTCGGTCGTTAACTAGGATTCGTACGAAGAGTGTTCCGTCTTCAAGTCGCTTTGCGCAAATATTGGAATAGGACCCCGAACTAGCAACATCAAAGCTCCAGTCACCTTGGAAATAGACCGTCTCTTCTGTCTCGTTAGTTAGATCTCGAGCCTCCTTTATGACGTCATGGTAGCGGACATAATGAATCATCAGGTCGAAGGTAGACGACAACACGACTAACAGGAGTAGAATCAGTGCTGAAAACCCGACAATAATTCTAGTGGTCCATTTTATAAATTTTCTTATCATCTAAGAACTCGCCTGTGTGTTTGTCATAAACACCATTAAACTTACTTTTATTGCGTCTTTTGGGAAAAGGCATCTCTTTTAACAGGAGGGGTGTTTGCTAAGACATACTTTGTGTGGAAACACCTTCTGCAAGCTCAGGCTGCCGTTTTTCCCAATCTGGTCGGGTGATGTCGATCATTCACTGATCGAGCCAGACTCCGTTTTTGAGTTGGAAGCGCCGTTGCGTTCCCTCAAAGATGACCTGTTTTGTTAAAAATTTACTACACTTGATGGGTTCTACCCCAGGGCCTTTTCAATAGCCTGTAACCCAGCTGTTAAACACGCTGGTCCTGGCTGAAGAATCTCTGCCGCGGCTATTTCGTGAATGCGTCCAGATTTTATGGCTGAAATTGCCTGCCATCCATCCCTGACCACCACTTCTTCACGCTTAAATGCCTTTCCACACCAGCTAGCCAACATCACGTCGGGATTAGCTTTAATCACTTGCTCTGATGTTACGAAACGCTCGCGAGCTAGCTTTCCTTTTGACTTGTCGGCGAAGATGTCTTGCCCGCCTGCGATCTCTATCAGCTCGCTCACCCACTCGATCCCCGATATCATCGGCTCGTCCCACTCCTCAAAGTAGACCTTGGGGCGATTATTTCGCTTTGCTGCTCGGTCTTGAGTCTCCTCAATACCTTTAATGTATTCACATATTAATGTATTGGCGCTATCGCGTGCCCCGACCAAGCTACCTATGTTCCCGATCACCTCTAGAATCTCTTGAATAGAGCGCTGGTTGAAGATCAAAACCTGCATATTAGCGGCGATTAGTTTTGCGGCGAGCTTGCTCTGAATATCCGAAAAACCGATAATGAGGTCGGGTTTGAGAGCTGCAATTTTTGATAAGCTACCGTCTATAAAAGCCGAGACAACGGGCTTGTCTCGCCTGGCCTCAGGGGGGCGCTCCGTGTAGGCGCTTATCCCAACAATACGGTGCTGCTCCCCAAGGGCGTAAAGTATCTCCGTGGGCTCCTCTGTTAGGCAGACTATTCGCTGTGGGCCTTTGGGCATTGATAGGGACATATGTGGCGCCTTTTCATTATTATCAAGGTGATTAGAGCGTTGGTTTTTAGTCTTAGATTAGGAGTAGCGCGATGACTGCAGGAAGGCTTTGTAATACTAGAATCGCTCTATTTGCGGTAAGTCCCCCAACCACCCCCATACAAGAGATGAATATTAATATCCCGTATGTACCCTGAATGTTGCCATTACAGTGAAACCACAAGAGTAGAAGTGCGGCGCCTAAGTTGTAGAAACCCTGGTTTTGTGCGAGCACTTTTGTAGTTTTAGCATCCTCTTCTGAATTTTTAAACAGGCGCCGTACTTTTGGCGTAGTCCATACAAGTGATTCTAGAATGAAGAAGGCGATATGTAATGCGATGACCAATGAGATCGCTATTGTGGAAGCAGGCATTATTTACACTCTGAAGCTCTTTGTTGAGTACTACACAGCTAACCTAAACTAGACCAGTCTTCTAGAGTTGAACCCAAGTGTGAATCGTTTCGTTACCAGATAGCCTCAAAATGCCCCTGAAAGATACGAATCGAGGCTATAGAAAGTCTCGTATAGTCCCCCATATTTGAGGGACAGGTATCGAGGGCATGAACCAATGACACGATAGCGGATTAGACCTTTGCCATGTTTGTCGCCTTGACTTGAGTGGTTATCCTGCCCATAGTCATTTCAGAGGTAAATATAGCGGCTATGAGCGTGCACTTTGACGATATTGCCGATTGGCTAATAGCCACGAATGCTGAGCATGGTGATCTGCGCACTCTGACCGGTAAACTCGTATTGCGGCTCTGGGAAGCGGGTGTTCAAGTTGATCGATTCAACCTAGGCGTGTTTGCCGTCCACCCGGAGATGGCGGGGTATGCCGTGCTCTGGGAGGAGGGCATGGACGAGGCGATCGAGGTAGACATCCGGAGGGAGGACACACTCACACCGCTCTACCTCGCGAGTCCCATTAAGTTGTTGGTGGAGCACCGGAAACCTATGCAGTTTGATCTAGAGGATCCGGAGGCCGGCAAGAAGTTTCCAGTTATTGGCGAATTCAGGGATAAGGGGTTCACGCATTATATTGGGTTCCCCATTCCCTATGGAGACGACGGTATCGCAATCCTTACCGTGTGTACTAAGAGTCCTGGTGGCTATTTGCCCCAGGAGATAGCTGGTATCGAGAAACTCTTCCCAGTTCTGAGTCTCCTGATTAGTGTCGTCGAGTCTCGACGGCTCGCTAAGACTGTATTGAGAACTTACCTAGGGCGAAATATCGGCGAGCGAGTCTTGGCGGGTGAGATAATGCGAGGTCAAGGAGAGACGATCCAGGCTGCGTTATGGCTATGTGACCTGAGGGGGTTCACATCTATGACCGCCGACCTTGGTTCTCTGCCCATGATCGACGTGATGAACCAATACTTTGACTGTATGGCTGAAGCTGTATGGGCGGAGAAGGGGGAAATTCTCAAGTTCATAGGCGATGCGATGCTGGTAGTTTTTCGAATTGGGGACGAGAATTCGACGAGTGAAGCTGCCAATAGAGCGGTGCGTGCCGCAACGGATTCATTGCGAAGGCTCAGGGAACTTTCAGATTCTCGTGTCGACAAGGGCTTGAGACCCTTGCGTGCTGGTGTGGCGGTTCATCTTGGTGAGGTGGTCTACGGGAATATTGGGGCCTCTAGTCGTCTAGACTTTACCGTTATGGGTGAGGCGGTAAACCTCGTGTCCAGGATCCAGCACCGAATGGGAGATGCCGGGGAGGACCTCCTCTTTACACGTGAAGTATCGGAGCACCTAACGGGGGCTAGCGAGTTAGTCGGCAGTTATGATTTGAAGGGGGTCCGTGGTCCAGTTGAGGTTTTTAGAAGTAGTTCAGTTCGGTGACTTTCAGTACAATTTCTTGGAGTTAGGGTAAATGAAACGCTGCATCTGCGGTTACTCATCGAACCTTCCTTTCTGTGATGGACAACATCAACAAGAGGGTTGGACTTGTGCTAATTCCAGAAAGAAAATCCAAGCGATCGGGGTCCTTTCTGGGGAGAATTATTATTCCTTGGCAGAAAAGCTAGCTCATCATCTGGATGCACACATCATTCAGGCACAATCCGAGAAAGCCTTTTATCAGAAACTAATCATTCTCACTGACGGTACTGAGCTAGATCAATGCAGTCTGTATTTAGAACAATGTGAATACCGAGAGGTCCAGTTGATTGCGATTGGAATATCTGAGATACCATTGCTCTCTCAGTTCCCCAAGATCGAAGCCGCAGCTTCGATATCTTCGGACATAAGTCTTTTGTGGTCAGAACTATTGTTGGCTATCTCTCAGAATTCTACCCCCAATCGCCCAGAGCAAGTCCAGAAGATATTCATCTCTCATTCAACAAAGGATGGAGATTTTCTTGCGCCAGTAATCAAGTATCTTCGGAAGTATCTCGGCTTAGACATTTTTCTGTGTTCCGATTCAATTCCGAGTGGAGATGCTTGGTATCAGAGAATCACTACTGAGTTAGAGCAGACAGATCTCGTCATTGCAATGTATTCGCAGTCTTTTCAAGAGTCTCATTTCTGCTCTTTTGAAATGGGAGTGACACGAGCACTCCAGAAGAAAATGCTGTTGATCGGCATTGATGACACTTCCCTTCCTGTGTTTTTGCAAGATATTCAGACCGAATTTTTATCCAAGAATCAAAAGCAAAAGATGTGGCTGAACCCTCAAGAGGTTCTGATCGATCTTATTCTTCAAAGTTTATAGGGATCAGATACTCAGCTAACACAGAGGCAATGGCGGCAAGTCATTACTTTCCAATATGGCAAGTGATGCGTCGATCTCTACTAGCCCATCATTTAGTTGAACGACCAGTAGTCGTTACTTGGTCCAAAAGACCCGCTGACAGGCGCAGTGCGCTATAGTAGGCCCTTCAAACAGGAAGAGGACACGCATGACATCTTTTGATTCTCTAGGCCTATCGGACCACCTACTTCGCGCTGTTAAGGCTCGTGGCTATGACGCCCCGACGCCTATTCAACATCGATCCATACCTCACATAATCGCCGGCTCTGATCTGGCTGCCGAGGCACAGACAGGATCAGGAAAAACCGCTGCATTCGCTCTACCGATATTGCAAAAAATGTTCTCTCGCTACACAGAATCTACACCTGTAACCATCGGTGTTCTCACCATCACGCCTACCCGTGAGCTAGCACTTCAGATCGCCGAAACATTTAAACTTCTAGGTCAGTTTGCTAAGCCGCGACCTAAGGTGTTGAGCATAATAGGGGGGGTACCCATCGAGGATCAACTCTCGGCTCTTTCTTCAGGCGTAGACATCGTTGTCGCTACGCCGGGTCGACTGCTAGATCTTATGGAGCGTGAAGCTATCAATATAAACCACGTACACACGCTGGTGCTCGATGAAGCTGACAAATTGTTGGATGTTGGTTTCAATGAAGAGCTGACAATTCTGCTCGACGCGCTTCCATCTCAACGACAAAATCTGCTCTTTTCAGCAACCCTTCCACAAAAAGTGCTCAATATAGGTGCCCGTGTTCTGAACGAACCCACGGTGCTGCGTATCGATGAAAAACGCACTTCCGTCGCGACGATCGATCAAAGAGTCTACCAAGTGGATCGAGACAGCCGTCGTATTTTGCTGCAACACCTGCTCCAGACCGAGCCCTGGGGGCAGACCCTGATTTTTGTCGCCACACAAAGAGGCGCAACCAACCTGGCCAAGAAACTTCGAGTCGATGGGTTTCCAGCGACCGAACTTCACGGAGGCTTAGACCAAACCGACAGAGTTTTCGCCCTCAAGCGGTTCAGATCAGGTAAAGCTCCGATAATGGTGGCTACTGATATTGCAGCACGAGGGATCGATATTCCTCTCTTGGGCGCAGTGGTGAATTATGACCTCCCTCGAGCTCCGTCCGACTACATTCACCGAATAGGTAGGACAGGGCGTGCGGGAGAGTCTGGAATTGCGATCACATTTGTGGATCACGAGACAGAGTCCCACCTTCGGCTCATCGAGAAAAAGAACCACCTTATGCTCAATAGACAACAGGTTCCTGGTTTCGAGCTCGAAGACTCATTCACCGAGAAAACCAAAGGTCCCGCCCCGACAAAGGGGAGGCGAAAAAGCAAAAAAGACAAGCTGCGAGAGCAGCAGGGTAAACAGATAAAATAGAGACAATAAACAAGCTATAGCCAACAGATGAGCCTCAATTGGGGTGGCCATATTCTACGTCAGGTTTCAGAAGATCTATGGCTGTTCAGCTCGCTTAGACCTAGGTGTTTGAATGAGGTTGGGCCCAGCGAGGTCTTTTCTTCTGGCTCACAGCAGTCCTTGCGACACCGGCGAACGGCACGCATGTTTAGAACATGACCGAAGAGCAGTAAGATTCCCGCACAGACACCGATTATACTTCCTGCGAGGTGAGGGTTGTGGCGATCCTCTTCGTGAGTAGAGTCAGACTCTTCACGATCAGAATGTTCCAAAGTAAAGGACATATCGCCCTCGTGGTTCTCAGCTACGTGATGGGAATCCTGATGGTGCTCTTTGTGCCCCGACCCCATCTCGAGTCCACGTGAAACTATAAGCCCCACAATCCCGAGTATAAGCAAGCCTGCGATGCGTGTAGATCGGTGTTGACGCCAACCCAAGGCCATGGCCCCCAATCCCAGAATTATTGCTGTGATCGAAATCGCCCACTCCACCTTGTGTCCGAGTAAAAAATCCAGCCCCGAGACCGTGAAGGCCACTGGGAGTAATCCACAGATCGCACAGTGAATGGCACAGGCACTGCTCGCGATGACGCCCGCTTGATCCCATCCGTTGTTCGACTTTTGTTTAATGCTTAATTTAGTTTTCATAAACCGCATCTATGTCACGAACGCTCTTATTGCAAGTAGATTGCAATAAGAGCATGTAAAGAAGGATCCTCTTCCCCGAGTCAGAAGGTTGACATTAATCCTTCGAACCAGTTGGCCGAAGAATTACCGAATCAGCCCGCCTCAGAGGATTACGGCAAGCTCATGACTCAGCCCACGGTGTCCCATATATTTGAGGTCAAAATGATAACGCCCACTGATGTGGAACCGATGTACTACATGTTGGTGGGTAGTCTGGTGCATTCAGGAAGCGTGTGCAGCGCCGACTCGTCGTGAGCCCTGTGACCGTTACTGTCTGTTCGATCTGAAGATTGCGTTTAGATTTATTCGGTATTCCAGCGGTGGATGAAATAGACTGAGGTCATGCGCGATCTTTACCAAGTTTGGCCATCGAGTCTAAGTCCCGAACAAGTTGATAAAATTACGGCAATAGCTCTACGCCAACCAGTAGAAGAAGCCACCGTCTTTTCGGCTGAAGAATCCATGAGAGGCATTCGTTCTTGTAAAGTTCGATGGCTCGACGATGAATGGCTTCGGGATCTCCTGTGGTCGTATGTGGAACAATCTAACAACAGTGGTTTTCGTGTCGCGCTAGACCGACGCTCTGAGATGCAATTCACAGAGTACAATGCCGAACAGGGTGATCACTACGGTTGGCATCATGACGTTCAATGGAACGGGCAATCCGCACACGACAGGAAATTATCCATCACAGTTCAATTGAGTGGAGCCGATGAATACGAAGGCGGCGATTTTGAGTTTGATGAGGTCAAGACCAATGCCGATTTTCGGTCAAAGGGAACTGTGTTGGTGTTTCCGTCCTACCTTCGGCACAGGATTCACCCAATCACCTCGGGAACTAGGCGTGCTTTAGTGTCCTGGTTCTTTGGGCCGAGGTGGACCTAAGACTTTGCTAGTCAGACAGTGCACCCCCTCTGTTAGGTACTTGAATTCAGGAAAGAGGGCTTGTATCACCAATGCCTGCAACACCACTAACTGGTCGCACGTCTCAGTCAGGTGCCCCAATACCTGGCACAAGCTGAGGTAGGGGCACATCCCACACCACGGAATTGTCTAGGAGCGCCTGGAGAACGCGTTGTTGCTCTGAGTGGGCGCCGACTGCGGGGAAAACCCGATCGGCAGGCGGGGCGACAATAGGACCAGAGCCGATTCGAAGCATTGATTCACCGACTAGCACATCCTCTGGCGCTAAAGGAGCGGACAGTAGTCCCTCCTGCAGGCTCACCACTGTGCCCGTGGAGAGGTCGCAGCGGAACGAGCCGGAGTCGTCATTCCTGGCAGCAGCCTGACCCTGTGGGCCAGGGTCAGGACCCTCTGCCCACCAGGTTTGTCCAGCCCAATGCACATCCACCACTCCTGGCTCATGCTCGATCGCCCACAGAGAGAAGGTGTGCCCGTGGCTGTGACCTAGGGTGGTCTGAAGCCATTCGGGGACAGACCCCTCGCAGCGCTGAATGGTTGCTCCAGTGGTGGCGTTTAGACCCAAGATGGCTAGAGATCCCGTCGCCCCTCTGGCTTTGGCCACAACCTGATCGTCAGTAATGGTGAGGGGGACTGTTGCCTCCGGGTTCACCCAGACCGTAGTTCCACCAGTAGTTTCAAGGGCCCGTAGACCCGATTGCCCCTGGCTGGGGATGTAGACCTGTCCTGTATTCACATCTGCCACCACCCCCACCGACAACACCACAGCCTCTCCGCCCCAGGCAGTGTGCGGTAGAGCACCAAGACATAGCACCACGGTGAGCGAAACCACGTAATCGCGGAACTTATCCGCTCCGTAGGGTCGCCATGCGAGTGTCCGTTTTGGTGTAGTGGGCATCTCTCGCATAATAGTTCTCCTATACCAACGTAACACTTTGACTATAATGAGTGTTCCTGGACCGCCACTTTGTCTAGGTTGTTACTTGTTATCTGGTCCTACTGTCGCTTCATTGATGTCGACAGGCGGGTGGAGCGATGAAGGCTCTACGTTACGGCGTATATAGTGAGCAGTGCGATGTCAGGCATGCCCCCCCTTAAATCCAGCGAGAGCATACCAAAGTGCTTATATGATCTGTACACAACATGGTTATACCAACCATCCCTTATTTAGATAACTAATCGCCGCTCAACGATAGGCTCACACGAGGAACTCACGCATGTCTTTAATTGGTCTCATCAAGGGCAAAGGTCCCAACGGTTTTGGATACACCTCGACTGCCGAGGACGTGACATCAGGTCTCGATCTAACTGGAAAGGTCTACATGCTCACTGGCTGCAACTCGGGTATAGGTCAGGAGACTGCTCGTGTGCTGGGGCTTCGCGGCGCTCGAGTGATTGGGTGCGCCCGAACCTTAGAAAAGGCCCAGGCTGCATGCGCTGATTTCG
>CAWVYO010000071.1:0-13144 GCA_963934385.1 uncultured bacterium | reverse complement strand
CAAACATTGATAGTGCTGCGGCGAGCAGCGCTAGGTCTCGTGTGCACGACCTTGAGGCCACTAGGTAGACGCCCCAGCCAGCGATCATTAGGAAACCAAGGTTCACACCTCTAACCAATAAACGCCCTGGATCTCCACCACCTTGAACCCACCACCACGTGCCAACAATCGCCGGATACAAGGACGGGTAATCACCCATATCTGCGACGAATGCCCTGTTAAGCGCCCCTGCATATTCTCCTTGATTTAGATCGAACAGGAACAGCTCCGCACCACCTACATGCCCCTCTTCGTCACCATCACGTACTAGATTGTCCCAAGCGATCCAGGCGCCGTTAGTCACAAGAAACAGTAGAACCAACAGTTTCCCTAGGTATTTCACGGCTCTAAACCTGACCTGTAACTAGGAACAGCAGCCCTGCAGCAACAAACACCGCTGGTACTAGCTGTCGCGTAAACTCGCCTCGCAGGGTTGAGCAAGCCGACACAATAGAGAGACCTGTGAGTCCAATCAGGGGTAAAAAGTAATGAGTAGGGGAGTGATCTATTGTGGATAGAAGGGCGCCGTAACAGAGTGCAGTAGATATGATCCATCTCGATGTTCTGTTGGCTGCGAGGAGCCAGATAGCGCCTCCAAATGAGAAGATTAGTCCAAAGATCCAGAAACTTCCGAACCCTAGGTAGGAGATCCATTTGTAGAAGAACTCAGGCGCTCTATGGAGCATTGACAGGAGGCTATAGTCCCCGTGGTAGTGCTCGGGTCCAGTCTCAAACCAAAGGGTAAAGGCGAGGTGGTCTAGTTGGCCAATAAACCAGGCACCTCCAAATACCAGTACACCTAGCACCACAACACTCAACCATAGGAGCTTCAGAGATCTCCATGCCGATCGTCTGGCTAAAAGCCACATTAGAACCCCAGCTAAGGTGGTTATTATCACTCCTGGGTAGCGCAGGGCGCCAGCTGCAATAGCAAAGCAGACAACCCACCAGCGCTCTGTTTCGCTCTTTGAGGCTCTGAATAGCGCACCGACACCCGCCAATAGTGCTGCGGCATAGAGCGAGTCAGGAAAGTTTGTCGAGCCCGGATCAAGCATGAGTTTGAAGTGAACCGCTGCATATGTCGCAGGAATTAACCAAGCCGTTGTTGGGGCCGCTGGAGCGACTGTTTCGACGACTGAAAGGGAGGTTAAGCCAACCAGTAATACGATAAACAGCAACAGCGCGTTTGCCCCAGGGAGGTCACTGTCTATTAGCAGTGTGGGGATTGCTAATACATAAGACCACAGTGGCGGCTGGTTTATCGTCAGAATCCTTTCTTCGTAGAGTTCGGCGGCCCACCTCTGGTTTTCAACGATATTTAGGATCTGGTAATAGTGGACAAAATGTAACTCACCTAGGTGATCAGCTCCCCAGATGCCGTCGGTGCCAGGCATCACAAAGACTTTAGAGTCCGACCCCGCACCTTGAACGTGGATTGAGATTTCGTCAGCAGGAAAACGAACAGGCACCCCTGCTGCGCCTCGACTTAGATAGCGAGGGACAAGACCTTCGTTCTCCTCCTCAATGACATCCGCCTCTACTGTGTCGGTCGCTGTAGACTGGGCTACACCTTCGAAGTAGGAGGTCACTGAAAGCTCCATCCCGATGTCACCGGTTGCTGCGATCCAGACAACCCCTTTGCCTTGGTCGAAGTCTTTAATCTCGACACGTCCACCGCTGTTGTCACTACAAGTCAGTGATAATGGCGTGTTTGAGTTTTCGTATGAGCCGATATATTCCGAGCTAATCCACCCTGTCTCGGTAGATGCATCTGGAAGCGTTACCGTAGGTCCCATTTCCCATTCGCCCATGGCCTCGGCGTTGTACCACCAGCGTTCCAGTGGTTGGTTTATGTTAGAGGTTATCGCCAATGCCCCGACTAGTGCGAAGAGCGCGATTGTCCCAATGTAAGCGCCCTTGGACTCTGACAGTGGAGCAAGTGGTACAAGTGGCTTTTTCACAGCCCATAGCGAACCACCTATAGTCCACGCAGTCACGGCGGAGAACATGGTGATGAACATAGTGATCGAGCCACCGCCCAGTAGTCGTACAAGAGACACGTTCACTACAGCGATAGCAATAGATATCCAGACCGCGTAGACCCCTGTTTGTAGCCAGCTGTTGGAGGCACCTAATCGCCGAGACCAACCCCAACCCGGCGCGACAAGTAGAGCGGGAATGACCGTTAACGCTCGAATAGCGAATGGGAGGTCAAGCATCACCGACAAGGTAGCAGCAGCGATTGATAAGAGGGGTACTAGCAATAAGCTTTTCATGTGAGCTTGTGCTCAATCGTGTCTTTTGGATCGTAGCCCTTCTCCGCGCCAGCCAGAACAGTCCAGTCTTGCAGTCCTGTGTTCGTGAGCTTGTGTGCTACCCCTTTGGGTACTAGGTAGCGAACTCCTGGCAACATCTCGATGTGCTCAACAGCTCCTCCAGTTGACAGTTGGACACTCAACAACCCACTCCCCGATATAGTAGTGAACCACTCGCCCATGGTCTTGTGGAAGTGGTCACCTCTGGTCGCACCTGGCTTTGTTACAACCAGGTAGACCTCACCTAGAACCGAAAAGGGGAACAACTTGCGAAGTCCTCCTCTCTCATCCTCAAAAGTTTCAATCTTTTCAAGCCTAACCAAGCTCATTGGTCTCTCCACCAAGCTATTGTAGCCCTCAACCCCTCATCGAGGTCTATTTTTGGTGTGTGACCTAAAAGCGAACTAGCTTTGGAGTGCTCCCCGTAGAATCTGCTGACTTCGCCGCTCCTCGTCTCTAAGGCCCCGGTACGTATAAGCGACAAGTCGGAACCACACAGTGTGTAAATGCGCCTCACCACATCGATGATGCTAAGCTCTTCTCCACCTCCAATGTTGATGATTTGCCCCACGGCAGCTTCGGTTGCGCTGGCTATGATTCCGTCACCAATGTCTGTGATGTAGTTAAACTCTCGGGTCTGCAGCCCACTCGTCATCTCAAAGGTTCTACCATTCAGAGCGGCGCGTATTGCAGAAGGAATGAGTCTGGAGCTTTTTTGCCCAGGTCCATATGTCAGGAATGGTCGGACTACAGTAGCTCGTAGCCCTGACTCTTGACTGGCGGCTAATATTGAGCGTGTCATCTTGGCTTTTGCCAAAGAATATGGTGATACGGGGCTTGGCTTCGTATCTTCCGTAAATGGGGCTAGTGATGTTCCATACTCTTCACAGGTGCCGGCGACGACCAAACGCACCCCCTTAGATAGGCAAGCTGCGGCGACAGTGTTGGTTGTCTCAACAACTCCAAGCTCCATTATTGGAATAAGGGTGTCATCCCGGGAGGGGTCTACTGGTGACGCTAGGTGAAAGACAAGATCGGCATTTGTACTTTCTAGGATAGATTCTAAAACACTCTTGTCCAAAAGATCCGCGCGGACCCATTCTGAATCATGTAGAATTACTGCATTCCTTGTTGTCGAGGTGACTTTGGCGCCGAGACCTATTAACCTTCGCCTCACATAGTCACCAATAAAGCCAGTGGCACCGGTTACAACAACTCGTCTCCCTGTCAGTTCACATTCAGCGATTTTTTCAGTCTCTGTCACACAGTATAGGTATCCCGATGAAACCAATTATTCCTATCGCGATTGCGCTCTTTTCAGTTGCATGCAGTTTCGAAGCATCTACAAAGCTCGAAATAGACACAGGTGATGACACGGAAACAGGGGAGCAAGAGACTGGCAGCACCCCAATAGAGGTCACAGATAGTGACGAGGATGGCTTTTCTGTAGAAGATGGAGACTGTGACGATGACGACTCATCAGTTTATCCCGGTGCCGTTGACGTCTGTGATGGTCTAGACAACGACTGTGATATGGAGACCGACGAGGACGCAGCCGCTGACGATCAGTGGGAGCCCAATGACGACACTGCGCACGAGTTAGGAAAAATCCATGAGGACGAGTCCTATGCTATCTCTGGGTTTCTGCACAACGATGACGACCTAGATAAGTTTAGGTTCACCTTGGAGGATGGTTGGGAAGATTTTAAGGTCACAGCGACCCTGTCAAACATCCCATCAGATTCTACATACATGATCACTTTTGAGCGGATAGAGTCTGGTGATGAAGAGGCGCCTGGTCATATGAGTCAGGAGTTTGGTAGTGGCGAGGTCTCCGTTGAATTCTTGGATTCATTTGATTTCTCGGATCAATCGGGAACATATGAGGTGTGGGTAGAATCCATAAGCGGGGCCGACTGCGGTAGATCCTACCTCTTGAGTATCGAGTACACCTATTAGAGGGCGGTGTTTGGTTACCCCCGAATGTTAGAGGGCTCCTCTTCGCTATAGTTCCAGTAGTTTTCTGGCTGCCCTAAGTCTAGCTTGGGCTGATAGCCATAGGCACAACTGTTGCGCCCCCTTGTCATCTCCCCCAAGATCTTTCATTACCTTTGACTGAAGCTGAAGATCACCGCTCTTTCTCGTCGCCCAGGAACGCAGCAGTACTCTGCTGGCGCTGGGGTCAATACCACTCTCTGGGCTGTAGACTGTCGGGATGAATTTTGCTGGGATTGAGGCTACTCCACCTCCTGTTACACGCTCTCCGTCGCTAATAGCCACCACCATGAGCCCATCATCGTCGGCTCGGAGGCAGAACTGTCCCGATGGAGGCGAAAGGGCGTTAGCTAGAGATTTTACAGCCCTTAATAGGCGAGCCTCGCCGCCCCTGCAGTTGACCATTCTAGATCGCATAAGAAGCTGGTGGCGCCTTGACGTTAGGTGTGCAGCGAGTGTTCGGACAAGAAGTGACTTAGCCATCTCAACAGTGGGTGGAGGTGTGTCTACCCAAGCTGATACGAGCGCCCCTAACGGCGCTGCCCCTAATGGGTCGAGAACGGTTAGGCTCTCCGCGAGGGCGGCAATGTCACTGGAGGGGGTAGTGTCTGTGATGCCAAATGTATCTAGCCATATCAGTCTTGCACCACGCTTTTCTAGTACGATACAGTCCCCAGTAATGGCGCCGTGAACGAGCCCTTTAGAGTGCAGCTCTCCAAGACCGTTTAGACCTGCCAAAAGACAGACAGCCAATAGTCTGGACTCTACAGTTGAGTATTTTGGGTCTACTAGTGGGTAGCCGTCTGACAAGAGCATGCCCGAGATCGGAAAAATAATGTGCGGCCACTTTTCGTTCAGATGAGGTAAAGCCTCATTTAAGTGTTCAGCTGTCAGTAAGGTTCCTGCCCCTCTTGCGAACCTTCGTCGCCAGACTGGATCGCCGCTGAAATTTGGGCGTAGGATCTTGGCAATTACCCGCTGGGACAACGTTAGTGACCAGCACTCCCAGGTTGTCGACACCTTGTCTGAGCAGATCAGACGTATGCGCCTCAGGTTTGGAAGGTGTGTTGGCCAAGCTTCTTCTGTGACTTCCAACTCACGCAACTCAAATAGGAGGAGGTCGTCTCTTTGGGCGGCTCCGATATCTATAGGTGAGTTGGGTGGCTGATGTGAGCGTTCCAACTCTTGTCTTGCTAGCGTGTGCCGAGTGGGGGCTACCACCAGGCCAGGCTCGCAATCCTGAGCTGTTCAACTCGAATTTTATCTTCACCTGATAGACCAATAGATTTAAGAATAGGTTGTACAAAGTGAGTGTCTTCTTGTCCCAGCCCGTATTGGGCGGTGAGTAGACCTCGCTGTCTGTCTAATACCCTCCAGCAGCACATCACCATTATGTCGTCATTGAGAACCATCTTGAGGCGGTCCGAGGTGTCCTTTACCAATTTACTGAGAGCGGTCGAGTGTTGAACGGACATGTCTGACGTCCCCCAAGCTGGGTCAATTGAGTGCTCTTCTTCTTCGAGATCAATTACAGCGTCTCTAAATAGAGCTCGGCCTGTCTCTCTCCATTTCACTATCTCCCAAGAGAGTAGTTCGTGTTGTATCTCGAACTTGCCCGACTCCAGTAGTGTTAAAAGTGAGCCTGCGTACTCGGCGAAAAATCCGCCGGACTCTAGGCGAACAACTGGTGTGCCAGCAACCTCGGCTGCTAGGGCGCAACGTTCGAAATCAGGACCCCAGACATGTACTGCTACTTCGCTAACTCCCTTGTTTACGCGGTCCATTCTGATCTTCATTTTTTACTCCAGATTACGGGCATTAATTATGTAAAACACAGTTTACCCCGTTTGAACTGTCTCGTGTGCCTAAAAAGATGATAAGATAATAAGCATGAAAGTATTACTGATAAATCCGAGTATGGGTGGCTATTACATAGGCTCTGTCGTCTACTCCGCAATCACCCGCTCACCACCCTTAAACTTAGCGCTTTTGGCGGGCGCTCTTTTGTTAGATGGTCACGATGTCGTGGTATGGGATCTAGAGGTCGTACCCGTTGTAAATATCAGACAGAAATTGTTGGAAATTAATCCTGATATGGTTGGTCTAACGGCGCGTTCGCCTCTATACACTGCGGCTTGTGAATTAGCGCAGATTGTGAAATCCACGCTCGATGACACGCTGGTTGTATTAGGTGGAGTCCACGCCTCAACTATGCCGACAGAGAGTTTGGAGGAGCCCGCTCTCGATTGTGTAGTCGTGGGTGAAGGGGAAGAGGCAATCAGGGCTTTGGCTGCAGGGACAGACCTATCAACGATCGGTGGGGTAGTCACTCGAGAATCATCTGTGCCGCCACCTCCGTTGGTTGACGACCTAGATTTATTGCCACTTCCGGCTTGGCATCTTTTCGATCTTTCGAATTATATGACGACAAGCTTGGTGGCACGTCAAGTACCGGTAGCTGACCTAGAGAGCTCTCGCGGTTGTCGCGCTCAATGTGTTTACTGTACAAAAGGGGTGTTTGGCAGTGCTTGGAGGGTGAAGAGCCCTGGGCGGATGGTCGAGGAAGTGGCTCATGCCAAGGCAGCGGGCTTTAAATCGTTCAATTTAGTGGATGACAGCTTTACGACAATTACCTCAAAAGCCATAGCTATATGCAATGCTCTGATTGATTCTGGGCTAGACCTCCCTTGGACCTGTACGAATGGTATAAGGGTGGGCAATGTCTCGGAAGAATTTTTCAGGGTCGCGAGGCAGGCTGGGTGTTGGCTTGTAGCTTTTGGATTCGAGTCCGGCTCAGACCAAATACTCAAAAGGATCAGGAAAGGCGCTACGGTCGCTCAAGGTGCCCGCGCTACAGCCTGGGCTCGAAAGTATGACTTTACCTTATTGGGGTATTTTATGGTTGGGTTGCCAGGGGAGACATATGAAACGGCGAAGGAGACAGCTCAGTTCGCCGCGTCGCTTGATGTAGATTACGCCAAATTCTCAATCACCATGCCGCTGCCAGGGACTCCCCTCTATGATAATTGGGGAAAGTACCTGAAAGAGGGTCATGACTGGAACTTCTCAATCCACAGCGCGAAAAAGGCCATTTTTGAACACCCAGAATTCACCGATTTGGAGCTTCAAGGTATGGCATCTCATGCTTACCGAACCTTTTATCTTAGACCTTCGTATTTAAAGCGTAGATTTTCGAGAAGTGTGAAGTCTGGCCAAATAGTGAGAGAATCAAAGATAGCTTTCAAACTTGCTAAATCGGCGCTGGCTTCAAGGGACTAATTTTGCGTGTGCAAAAATTGCGCACGCAGTGTCAATCTTCGAGAATTGGGCGATTTACGTTCATTGTACCCATGGTTATCCATAAGAATTGCATAGACTCTATGGAAAGTGCGTAAGTTGTAGTTAAAAGGTACAAGTGCCTACAGTTACAGGAGTTAATATTTTTTACTCCGAAGTGGTTTTGTTGCTTGACATGAGTCGTGCCCGACTTTTCCACAGGGAGGGCTTGTGATTGTGGATAAGTCGGAAATTTGCTATTTTTTTGGAGATTGGAACTGTTTAGCGCATAAACTCGAAGGAGTGGGTTGAGGGTATGATAGTAAACCTTTAGGCGTATGAACCATATGGGTGATATATTCCCTCAAAGTTCAATAGCAGAGGCAAAACAATATGATTCTCAACAATCCCTTCACACTTTCTTCTACATCCCAAGCTCGCTTTAGGTTGGGAGCGGTTGTACTACTTTCACTCTCTGTAGTTGGGTGTGGTGGTAAAGCCGACGATGGTACAGGGACTACGGACAGCTCAACTACGGACACCGAGACGTATGACAGTGGAACAGTGCTGGGCGGATATGTCGCCGGTACGATCACCAGCCCAACGGGCGAGCCTGTAACTGGCGCTCGAGTGACCCTGTGTGCGGAATTTTGTCGGGTTAACATTTCACTGGAGGACGGTAGCTACCGATTTGACGGGATAGCGGATGATGAATTTGCGTTTGATGTTGAAGTACCAGATGAGCATTGGCCAACGATCCTGTTTCCTCTTGTCCTCACTCGTGAGAGTGAGACTGTAGTAGATCTTCAGATGCATGCCCTCGGTGATGAGGCGACCATACCTGACTCAGCCGCAGAGCTCGAGCTGTTGCCATCGATCTATGTCACAATAGGCTTCGACAACATCGACCCTGGGTTCACTGACCCTGAGACCGCTTCAGCCTCCCATCCGAGTACATGGGAGTGGGAGCCGCTAGTGGGGCTCTCAGAACCCATAGCGGGTGTCTGGTACCTAGAGCCGTGGGAGGTGAAGGCACTTGGGGATAGTCTACAGTTTAGGGTAGGAAACGAATGGGGCTGGGAGGCTGGTGCTGAGGTTTCCGGCGTAGTGGCATCTTACGACGACAAGGGCTGGCTAGATGTTGGAGGGCTTGTAGTCTCCGAGGATGGTCAGTGGATCACTAGTGTGGAAGGTGTGAGTGGTCTTCCTATTCTGTCTACATTGGTAATATTCGACAGTACTCCGTGACCTGTGTAGTTGCTCAGTAGATATTGCCGAGAACCATTCTAGGGTCTGGGTGTATCAATCGTGCGTTTTTTGCTTCTTCGATGGTAAAGACGCCCCTCATGTCGTGGCTCTTAGGAGGTACATATGAGAGCTGAAAGTGCAGGTGTGGCGGCCATCCACCGTTTTCTTCGGAGCCGCCTATTTGGGCAATTCGATCTCCTGACTTTACTTCGTCACCCACAGAGTGGTGTTTAATTGAGGTCCAAGAGAGGTGACCGTGAAGGACCCAGATTGCTCTGCCGTTCACATTGTGCTCGGTAATTAGCGTGGGACCGTAGTCACCGTTGTCGGGGTTAATCCCTACCGCAAAGATTTTACCTTCCTTGAACGCGTGTACTGGAGTTCCGACTGGCCCACCAATATCGATACCTAGGTGTACTACTCTGTCGCCGCCAAACATTGGCTGGTTGTATATGCCCCGAATTTCGTCATATCTGCCAATAGTCCACATCGGGTCTGTTCGTGTTGTGTTTTCACCGGACAGATCTAGAACTACCACGTCTTTTGGAAGAACCACAACTGGGTGGTAATCCGATGGCATCATGGCTTGCAGTGCTTTATTCCACGTGCTTTTCAAGCATGTCTGCGACTCGAGGGAGCGCAGTCCTGACGTGCTCTACTGCTTTTGGTCGGAGCCTACCGTAAGCCTTCTTCACGGTCTTGTGCTTTGCATCTTGGGCGCGACTATCTGTCACTCGGAGTAGATCATTGGCGATCTGACTCCCGTTTAGAGAGAACCAAGAAGATAGAGGTCCGTTTTTACCTTCGTCAACCCACGCGTTGAAGTGTGGATCAAGCTCGCGTGCAAAGTCGTCTATAAGGTTGTCTATTGCCATAGGAATAAATCCAGGCTTGATACCCCTTACAAGTTTAAAAGCACCCTTGATGATGAAGTTCTTTGTCGCGACTTCGGCCTCGATTATAGCCTGACTGTCGTCAACTACGGCGCGTCGTTTGGTTTCGTCTTGGATGGTGTCAAACAGAGATGCCATGTGGAAATCGTCCTTATTAGAGTTCGCTTAGGTGAGTTTTACGCGGTTTAACTTGGGAGCGGTCTATTGTCCGTCACAGTTTGGAACTGAGACTGTTTGACCTAGCTCTCGAGCCCAAGCGGCTACGTACTGCGCACCCTTGCAGGTGTATCTTCCTCGTTGGGCGTAGGCTTGACGTAGGCAACTTGGGGAGTTTGGATAGTCCCTCTCATTTTGTGCGGAAATTATGTTTGTACCGACCATTCTGTCTGGGTGGGTGTCCTCTACGTAGGTGGCGACCCAAAATGGGATAGCCTCGCACAAGACGTCAGCGGCGTCCTGACGGGGTGAGGAACCCAGGGAGTCAAGAACCGCTTCGCGAACGAGTGCGCTTTCCTCCTCGGCCAGAGCCCTGCGGCGTAGACAAACGGTTTCTCTACCTCCCTTGAGGCTGTTGCGAGGGGCACGGAAGAGCTCTACAGCCGTCCTGCGAGCTTCTGCAGATTCATCATTCATCATCGCTTCGCATAAAAGGTCTACTGAGCCTACACCATCAAGTCGGTCTAGGGCTCTAAAGGCCGCGGCCCGAACGGAGCCCTCCGGATCGTTGGTGGCTACAGCAACCATTGTCGCGATGTGCGATTCTGACTCGTCGCATATGAAGCGCTCGGCGATAGACGCCCTTACCTGGGGAGCGTCAGACTCCAGCATGAGCTGTGTCATCATAGCTTTTCGATCTGGAGTCTCGCACAGCGCGAGAGATTCGACTACCTCTGCCCTCATCTCTGCACTCTCAGCGGGGTCATTTATTATTGTCTCCATATGCTGAGCCATTACCGATGCACCTGTGGCGACAAGGGCACTAATTAGCTGAGCTCTGTTCTCGACTCTTGGATCAGACATAGCCGGAAGAAAACACTCAGCCATATCGCTGCGTCCAGAACTGGCCAAACCTCGTAAAATTGATTCGTCCCAGGCTCCAGTCTCTTCGTCTATAGCGAATTCGCAGACGCACTGGATGGGCAACTCTTCGTCTCGTACCGTCACGAGCTGCTTGGTTGCGTATTCCTTTGTCCAAGCGTCGCGCATTTCCAGCCCTTTGCAGACCACGTTGTAGCGCTGAAGCACCATGTTTGCGCTGATGTCGTCTACATCAACCATAGCTGGGGTTCGGTCGCACCCAGTCAGAGCGATCAATAAGGCCAGTGCATATTTCATTATTTGTCCTCTGTGTTGGCTGCTTCGTCGGCTGCCTCTTCTGCTGCCTCTTCTGCGACCATCGCGGCGAATTTGTTTCGCTTTGGTGTGTAATAGGCATCAGGCGCGTCAGACGAGGTATCGGTAATGTTTGCGACTACCTTGCTACCCACCTGATCCATTAACTTTGTTGTGACAGATTTTAGCGCCCCTCTCAACAAATTTCGTGTGACACTCATGGACTCTCCTCAATAGACGGGTTTTCTTAATGGCCATTGTTAATGTAGCCGAGTTGCGATTTCCGCTCGTGCCTCTTTACCCTGTCAAAGAGTCATAGCCAAACACCTCGACTGTAGTGCTCTGACGGAATACACATCGGTTAGATTTCCAAGATGATTTTTGAGTACTTATTTCAGCGTGGAGAGTGACAGTGTCACAGCAACAAACAGGTCTTGAATATGAGATGGGTCGCGAAGCCTTCGCCAGTGACGAGGAATACAAACAACATGCTCTGTGTCACTCGACCGCGCACGTTATGGCTGAGGCGATTGGTGTCGTTTTCCCAGGGACATCGTACGCAATCGGTCCCGCAATTGAGGACGGTTTTTACTACGACGTAGAAGTCGATAGACCAATAACTGAAGAGGATTTAACCTCTATTCAAAAGGCGATGAAAAAGATCGTCAAGAGAAATTCAAAATTCGAACGGTCTGAAGTCAGTCGTGATGACGCGCTTAAGATGTTCGGCGATACCGGACAGAAATATAAGGTTGAGATAATCCAGGGGCTCCCGGACGACGCCGTTATCACTCTCTACGACCACGGTGGGTTTACAGATCTATGTGCAGGACCTCATGTACAGAGAACAGGAAACTGCAAACACTTTCGACTTCTTAAAGTCTCTGGTGCCTATTGGAGAGGTGACTCAAGTCGAGAGCAGCTCCAGCGCATCTACGGTACTGTCTGGAAGACACGTGATGCGCTCGATGCGTACATGTACAAGATTGAAGAGGCCAAAAAACGAGACCACAGGAAACTTGGAACTAAGCTAGGGCTATTCATGTTCCATGAGTACGCACCTGGGGCTCCGTTTTGGCTCAAAAAGGGCGAGGATTTATACCATACACTCTCAGAGTCTATGCGCTCGTTGTTGATTACAGAAGGATACGATGTAGTGCGGACACCCATGCTGTTCGATAAGGCTTTGTGGGAGACTTCAGGACACTGGGCACATTACCAAGACGCTATGTTTTCTTTCCAAGATGGGGAAGAGTCCGATGATGAGCAGGACACTGCCCCGAAACGAGTAATGGGGCTCAAGCCGATGAATTGTCCGTGCCACATGCTTATGTTTGGCGCGACAAGGCGGAGTTATCGTGAACTTCCCATGAGGATTCACGACCAAGGTGCCTTGCATCGAGATGAGCTGCGCGGTGCCTTGAGTGGTCTCACTAGAGTTAGGCAGTTTTGCCAAGACGATGCCCATATCTTCTGTACAGAGGAGCAAATAGAGTCAGAAGTCGCATCACTTCTGGTCCTTGTAAGGCGTGTTTACTCCGCTTTTGACCTTGGGTTTAAGGTGAAGCTATCTACTCGCCCCGAGAAGAAGCTCGGTGATGATGCCCTGTGGGATCAGGCAGAGAGTGCTCTTATTACAGCCATGAAAGTGGCTGGGGTTGAGTACGAGCTCAATGAAGGCGACGGCGCTTTCTACGGTCCCAAAATCGACTTTGATGTCCTAGATGCCTTGGGCAGAGACTTCCAGTGCGCTACCATTCAGCTTGATTTTCAGCTTCCTCGTCGCTTTGAGCTTTCATATATTGGCGCCGACAACGATGCTCATATTCCAGTGGTAATTCACAGGGCTATATTTGGATCATTTGAACGATTCATCGGTATTCTCATTGAGCATTACGCTGGCGCTTTCCCCGTGTGGTTGGCACCAGAGCAGGTGCGCGTGATTACTGTCTCGGAGAAATCAAACCTTCATGGTGGCCGTGTTTACGACGCACTGACAAAGGCTGGAATTAAAGTGACTGCGGATATGGGGGATGAAAAGATAGG
>CAWVYO010000070.1:0-13189 GCA_963934385.1 uncultured bacterium | reverse complement strand
TTTATTTTGGCATGGGACGAGGTCGACCACAAGACAATGGTAGACCCACGCATACGCGACACTTCGCCACGCGATTACGACTGGATGGAACGCCTCTGGAGACGAAACTTGGTAGCCCACAAAAGCGATAGGGTGGTTGCCAAGCTTTTTACACTATCCATGCGCATGTCTAGCTTTACAGACCGATTTCCCGATGGGAGAGCGATTTATATGGTTCGAGATCCAGTCAGTGTGATCCCGTCTACCATGAGTTTAGTATCTGGACCGCTTCAGGCTAGGTTTGGCTTCTGGGACCTAGACAGTGAACTTAGAGACCGGTACCTGGAGCGTCTTTACTCCGGCTTGGTAGACCTCTATAGGGGATTTCACGACGACTGGACGGGTGGAATTATAGATAAAGAGAAAGTTTTTATTTGTGCCTATCCCCGCCTAATGGGTGACTTCGATAACCTTATGTCGGAGCTATTTGATTTCATAGGTGAGGACGTTACCCCCGAATTACGTGAGGAATTGGCTGTGATGGCAGCCTCTCAGCGCAGCCACAAGAGTGGACATAAATACGATCTTGATAAATTCAATCTTGACGAGGCACGAATCAGGCGCGATTGTGCTTTCGTATATACGACCTTTCTGGATCCAGCAGAAGAGGCGTTGAAGGAGATAGTGTGAAGACAGTTTGGTTTCTGAACGGTTTGTTGATTGGATGTAGCGGTGGTGGTTCGGCACAGTTCCTGGAGGTCGAGGCTACCATTGCAGAGACAGTCGCCACTGTCGTAAGCGTATCTTGGTCTTTGGATCAAGAGGCTCAGGTTTGGTTGGAGTATGGATTAAACGGTGCATGCGATGGAGAGGTGACAAACTCAATAACCGGGGACTCTGGTGAGACTCTCATACTTGGAATTCCGCCGGTAACGGACGTCTGTTTTTCCGCGGTGGCTGACATTGATGGAGTGGATTTACGTTCTGACTCTCAGACTATACGCACGGGAAATATCCCTTCCACATTCTCAACCATGACAATCGAAGATTATGATCCCAATTTGGTGGCTCCTGGTTTTATCGTGGGCAGTAATGCCATTGACCCAGCCATGCTCTACGTTGTAAATCGCGAGGGAGACATCGTTTGGTATCAAGAACCGTTGAATGAATTTCTCCGTCCTCAGATGATCGTTTCTCAATCTGGAGACTCATTCATATACAATGAGTTTTCCAAGGATTTCACAGATGATTCCAGTAAGATTGTGAGGGTGGGGTTCAATGGTGAGACCATAGAAGAGTTCTCGACACCCAACGGTCATCACTCTTTTCAAGAACTACCCGACGGAACCATGGTCTACATTGCCATTGACGTTAGGGATACAGACGAGTGGGGTCCAGTGGTGGGTGATTCCATCGTGGAGATCCCACCGGACGGCGGCGATCCTGTCGTTGTCTACACAGTTTGGGACGACCCAGACATCGTATTAGAGTCTCACTCTGAATGGGGAAGTACTTTCTACCCGCAGGGAAAGGATTGGACTCACGCGAATTACATATATTACAGTGAGGATAGAGACTCCTACACGATCTCCTTTAGGAACATAAATACTGTTTTGGAGTTCGACCGCACTACAGGCGAGACTATTCGATCGGTTGGTAGGTATGGAACTCATGATACCCAACCTGGGTTGGTTCAGTATCCCCACGCGGGCTATTGGACGGCTGAGGGGACTCTTATGTTTCTCACAAGCCCTCCCGGAACCAATGAGTCCTGGGGCGTAGAGGTGGACTTTGACGATGAGAACATGGTCGCTGATCTAATCTGGTCTTACGGAGAAGGAGAGGGCCACAAATCGCTGATTTTAGGAGAGGCTTTGAGGCTTAGTAATGACAACACTTTGGTGAACTTTGGTTCGACAGGGCGTCTTATTGAGGTGACGCCTGAAGGAGAGGAGGTATGGAGTCTGTTTACCTCTGTTGGGACGTTCCCAGGTCATACGACTGTGTTGGAAGATTTTTACGGGGAAGACAAATGAACAAAATACTGGCGATAGCCCTATTGTCCGGCTGCGGTGGCTCTCCAGAGGGGACTGCAGTTCTTCATAAGGATCAGTCCTACGACTTCTCAAATGTTGTGTGGGCCCAGTCTACGACTATTACATCCGGTGTGGACACGACGATCAATTGGGGTGATTTGACTGTAGACCAGCTCGGTAGGGATATGAGCCCCGATTCCCTTGACACCGTGCTGATTGTGAGGTTTGAGAACTTGACCCAAGAGGAAGTCCTTCAAGATGCCTCCGACGACTGTATTCAGCAGCCAGACATTTCAGGTGTAGTTGAATTTTATCCAGGAGAAGGGGAGGTAAGTGCCAACCTGACTGATTTCAGCTTTATGGGCTACGAGATCGACCCTGCGGAGCAAATTCTAGAAGGCATGGGGACATTCCTACTCACTGCCTATTCCGATGATGCTGCTGGGATTCGTATGATGCATTTCATTGATCCGGTCCAAGATGGACCAAGCTCTACAGTGGAGCTTGAAAACGGCATTGCCTCAGTGGATTTGAGTCTAGATATAGACTCGGGGACACGATTGCCGCTCGATACTACATCAATTGACTGGGCTACTCTCGAATTGGAAAGCCCATGCGGGATCTTCCCTCTCAACAAGTTTGATCGCTTGACTATCGCAAGGTACGACGGGATGACCGTCGCTGATGTTGAGGACAATTTTCTCTATATGGATACAATCGGAACAGATGTCTGGAATGCCGATATAGAGGGGCTGAGTATTTTCGACCTTACAACCATGACCTCAGACAACGGTGTTCCATTTACTGGTTTTACTGCTGATACGCTTTGGTTGGTCGCCCTGCGCTGTATGACTTGTGACAACCCAGCACCACCATACCTTGCAGTGGTGGCATCCGAATAAATCGGGTCTAATCCTCTCTGTTACTGTGCTTTGAAGGCTTCAGTAAGACCAGCTGCAGAACAGCACCGACACTTCCCAGTATTAGAAGTGTTTGCAACTGTCGATCTTGCGCGACTTCGAAGGCTATTATTAGCGCTAATGCCCCGAGTACAGGGCTCATGAGCCTAATGGCGAAATCAAACAATACTGGCAAGGTTACGAGCCCAATAAGACCCCCGGCTATAGGAGCCCATATGGGTTGTGGTTCTAGGTCGCCTATATACGGGTAAACCATGATACCAAGCAGGGCTCCTAGGAATGCTCCGGCTACTCTTAGTGCAATAGAGCGCAATAGCGCAGTCAAAAGACCACCGACCAAACCAAAGCCCATCGCTGCGCCAATCATTACGCCGTCGCCGGAACCATCAAACAACACTAGCCCACAGCATGCCCCAACCACAGCTCCTGGGGCCGCTACAACCAATTTAGGATGCTTCCCGCCGAATAACAAAAGCATAAAGCCCAAAATACCGAACAGTATCCTTCCCTCCATGGGCGTAGACTGTGATATTGCGGTAATTGAAAAACTAGAAAAGAGTTCTTGTAGGGCGTTCTGCATTGCGAACCTCTCAAGGGTTGAGATACCCTAGCACCAAATGAATACACTAATATCCTCGATCGCACTTATCTTTTTATTCGCCTGTAGCTCCGATAAGGATGTGGGCTTTGGTGGTGGGGGTATTGATGATTCAGGGGGCTCTGGTGGTTTGCCGGAGACTGAGAGCATATGGAGCGTGGACGACAGAGGTCTAGACTTGATCTCGTACAATGGGCTCTTGTACGCCTCTACACAGGCAGGTGGAGCAATTTGGTCATATGATCCAGAGACTGAAGTCGCGGACCGGATAGCATGGGACTTAGGAGACCTTCAGGCAATAGCATTTAATGACGACGAGATTTACGCTTCGTTCACTGACTCTCATGTGGAGGGCTGGGTCGCAACTATTGAACCGCCAAAAGGCGTTGATGTCATTGCATCAAAGACAGATAGTGGCACACTTTTCAGGAGACCTGCTGGTTTAGCTTTTGGTAATAATGACGAACTCTACGTTCTCGATATTAAGGACGAATCCATTTGGAAAATCGACTCAAACGGGAGCGTATCAACCTTTAGTAGTGTTGGTGGAGTGGCCATCTTTTACTTCGAAGGCAGCGTTTATGTCGGAGGTGATGATGGGATCTTCGAAGTAACAAGTAACAGCTCTACGCTAATAGACTCTAGACCAGCCTTTGGATTTGAGGTGGTCGGTGGGGCGCTGGTGGCTTCGAGTACATATGATTTCGTGTTCGAGGTTGGCGGTGAGCAAATAGCGACTGGAGATTTGGCACGCCCAGGAGCAATGGCCACACTTAATGGAGTACTTTACATAATGGACACCGTAACTGGAAAAGTGTCGGCAGTGGATCTGAACTAGCCTTTAAAATATTAAAAATCTCTTTTAATCTTACTTCCTGTTTTCCGTGTAATGCCAGGTGTTTAATTCTAGAAGGTGAGGTGGCACCTGTATCTGGCGGGAATTATTTTCTCTTTACATGTAAAGATCAATTTATTTTGTCCGATCATCTAGTTTGGGATTGACGTGTCAATAATATCGTGTATTGTACAGGATAGGACATGGGAGTGTCCCAGAGTAAATTGGAAGATAAAATCGATCCTGAGCTAGATAAAATTCGAAGTAGGGACAGATAAGGGAGTTGTAAAATGGCTAAGTCAGCATCAGCATCAAGAGAGAGAGTAGCTCGTAACTTTATCCGTAGATATGGACGTGTAAGGTTCCGCCGCCTTTTGGATGCGCTAGGAAAATCAGAGAGCGGTCAAGTTATCGCCGATGAATTTGGAGTCAGCCGCGAGCGTGTTCGCCAATGGAAGAACGCTTTTGGTACCGTGATTACCATGTATCAGTTGGATCCAGTCGTAGAGCACATGCTCAACGAAAGGAAGATGGCCTAACAAGGCTTTATGTCTTCAATAAGCGTCACTCTTGTGACATGTTGAGGAGATATGTGACTAAGGGTCGCCTAAATCGGATCCCATAGGTTATTTGGCATTCCTATTCATTAGGGAGGCCATGGTTATGGGACGTAGGGTTTTTGTTTTAGGTGGTGGTCACAGTGCTTTTATTGGAAAAGGGCATAAGGATTTCATTTGGAAGCGCCATCCGGATTTCGGAACGCGAGAGAATCCGACGCTTAAGGAACTGGTTAAGGCTTCCTTAGATAAAGCCTGTGAAGCTGCAAAGGTCGAGGATCTGTCTGTTGTTGACAAGGCTTTCATGAGTAATTTTCTTGGGGAGCTTTTTGTTTCTCAAGGACATCTTGGTTCCGCTCTTGTCGGAATGGATCCGGCGTTAGAGGGTGTGCCTTCTATGAGAATAGAGGGAGCCTGTGCTTCTGGGGGGCTGGCCGTCTCTTGCGGTATTGATGCCATTAAGAGTGGCTCGGACGTTGTGTTGGTCTCTGGTGCTGAGATTCAGACCACTGTTTCTGCTCGTGTCGGAGGTGATTACCTCGCTAGGGCTTCGGATTATGAGAGGCAACGTGGGATCGACGACTTTACATTCCCCGCCTTGTTTGCAATGCGAACAAAGGCTTATCGGGAAAAATACAATGTAGATGAGTCTGTTATTGGGCGTGCAGCCGTAAAAGCCTATTCTAATGCGGGCAAGAATCCATTGGCCCATATGCAAGGACGTTCAATGTCCATGGAAAACGCGTCGGCACCTAATGAGAAGAATCCTATCTTCCTCAGCAATGAAGAGTTTAGACCATTCATGAAAATGTCGGATTGTTCTCAGGTATCCGACGGTGCATCATCGTTGTTTTTAGTGTCAGAGGAAGGTCTCCAAAAATTGGGTGCCTCCATGTCAGATGCGATCGAGGTGGTAGGTTGGGGTCAGGCGACCTCGAGCCTTTATAGTGATGGTGATCCAACCTCGTTACCTACAACAGCGCTTGCTGCTGAGCGTGCCTATAAGTCAGCTGACCTGTCGGCTGCAGATGTAGAGGTGGCAGAAGTCCACGACTGTTTCACCCTCACAGAGATTTTGATGATGGAGGCTCTGGGTTTCGCCGATGCGGGGGAAGGTGGGGAAATGCTGGTTCGTGGAGATACGGATATCGACGGAATTCTGCCTGTAAATACTGGGGGCGGATTAGTCGGATTTGGTCACCCCGTGGGAGCTACAGGCGTGAAGCAAGTAGTCGAAATTTGGAGACAAATGAAAGGTCTCTGCGGAAATTATCAAATGCCTAAGCGTCCATCTGTTGGCATAACGGCTAATATGGGTGGGGATGACAAAACGGCCGTTGTGGGTCTATATCGAAACATGTGAACAGGAGATTTTCGATGAGACTTATTATTATTGGCGGAACAGTAGCTTTCTTAACTTTATTCTTCCTCTCTTCGAGGGGAGAGGTGACCCAGGAAGGCGGGACGGCGGGGCTTGATGCGACTCCCAGTGGAGCAGTCGTTACCCAGATGGCTGGCGGTGGCTTACAGCTCGGTTCAGTAGGTGCTAATGGTGGAAATTTGGGGCAGCCTGTAGCGGGACAAATGAACACCGTAGAGGCGATGGGGGCGGCAGTTATTACCAGCAATAGCGTAAATTTCGGACCGGCACCAGAGCTCGTTAACGGTGGAGTACCCAACCCTGCAGCAGAGATAATGAGGGACAGGCTTTCTACGCCTGCTCATGCTCTTGTTGCGGAAATATCACCACAATGGGCTAGGGCGATCCAGGTGAGCGCTGCTGACGAGGACAACACTGCGCACGAGTTTGCCGTAGGGATGCTTGCTCAATTCTCTCAGATGTCTGTTGAGGTCGGGCTTTCGCTAGAGTCTGTGGAGCAACTGCACACGTCAGGGTCAGAGCACTTCGAGGAGACGTTAGGCGGAACGGTTGGTATTCTATCCATTACGACTAATTAAAGTCTCGGCCAGCTCTGCTTGAGAGTATTGCGGTATTTACAAGTGTTTAGATGATGGGTATCTGGTTTGCTTAGACTTTAGGTCAGTTGCCCATCATATCGATGCGTATCTTAATCACCGCGTATGTCATTGTCAGTGAGTCCTTTATCGTATTCAAACGAGAATCTGCGTCGTATCTCCAATCTATCGGAATTTCGGACAAAGGCAGCCCGAGACGCCTCGCTCGAGCCAAAACTTCTACATCAAAGGCCCAACCCTTTGTTTTCAGATTTGAAAACACCTGGTGCGCTGCTTGAGCCCTGTAGGCCTTGAAGCCACACTGGGAATCATGAACACCTGTCAGCGCCACTGCGCGGACAAACATATTAAAAGCTCTTCCTATAATGTGACGACTCATAGGTTCATCGTGACGCACTGCTCCGTCTACTTCTCGTGAGGAGATTACAATTTGAACGTCTTCACGTTTATCTAGTTCTTCAATAAATCTGACTATTTGTTCAGGTGGCATAGACCAATCGGCGTCTGCCGTGAAAATTATATCACCCCTAGATAGCTCCACTCCAGCCTTTATGGCCCCACCCTTACCTTGGTGAGAACGCTGTACTATCAAGAGCCTATCGTCGGAAGCGCATAGCTCACTTCCGAGTCGGAACGTGTCGTCCTCAGAGCCGTCATCCACTACTATAATCTCGGTCACTCTACCCGAGCATTCAACAGCAGCTAATGCGCCGGATATCGCCTTTTCGATTCTCTGTTCCTCGTTGTAACAGGGGATCACTATTGATAATGAGGGCTTTTTATTCATGTCTCTGGGAGTGTAACTTTATTTACATGGAGTGTCTGTTTCGTACCCTAGTGAGTGTAGTAACAATAGGCGTGAAGATAAAAAAATATTGTAATGAGAGCCCTAAGTGTTGACGTGGCAAGAGTTTTACCATAGAATTATTTATGGGTGCGGGGCGTTTAAGCTGACGATGCATTTCATGTATAGGAGGACGGATCATTGAGTAACCAGTCGTTAGTTGTGAAAAAGACAGTGTATAGAGAGGATTTCGCGGAGGAACTCTCCGTAGCTGTTGGTCAGGAAGAGTTACAACTGCGCGTTGAAGAGGCTATTTGTCGATACGACGGACGAATATTGATCGGTGGAGAGCCTAGAGATGCTGCTGAATGGGCAATTAGGGAAGTTGCTGTGTGGCTCCGTACGCCAGCATCGATAGTAGCCCAAAAATCCCTTTCAGGGTGTGTTGAAGATCTAGTGACAAAAGCTCGGAAGAACCCAAATTCAGTAGATATTGTACTGAGGCAAATGGTCGGTCGTTTTGTTACCCGAAAAAACAGATAGAGTTTGAATTATATGGACGTTTCCTTGAGGCGTTAAGTTGGTGTTCCTGTTACGCTTGGAAGTGAAATGTCATCAATAATATCAGTCATATGCTCTGCGGGAATGCCCACGGGCGAGCGAATCGACATAGTGCGTCGACGTTTTGGCAACGGTGAAGGACCAAGGTTCGCATTAGTGGCAGGGGTTCGTGGAGACACGCCCGAAGGAATCAGAGTCGCTCATAAGGTCTGTGCTCATCTTCAAGAGTACCACACAGCTCTAAAGGGTACGGTGGACATATACCCATGCGTAAATCCATTGGCTGCGCACCGCGGAATACGCAGGTGGCCATTTTTCGACCAGGACTTGAACCGGAGATTCCCGGGAAGGGCGGCGGCCCACGCACCAGATCGTGTGGCATTTAGGCTGGTTGAAGATCTACAAGGAGTCGATCAACTCATCGAAGTTAGAGGCGCCCATTCCGCATTTACCGAGGCGTTACAGGCCCACGTTCGCAAGGGTGATAGCAACGCCTTGAATGTCGCTAAACACGCTAACGTTGAGGTAGTCTGGGAGAGATGTCCAGGTCCCAGTTCGACGTCTACTTTGGTCTACCAATTTAGAGACTCAATTGTTTTGGAGGGTGGGACTGGAAACAGGCTCACCACAGGAATTGCCGACGACCTGTGTAATGGAGTGCTCAACATTCTGAATGTAATGGGAATATTACCTGACGACTGCCTGCCGTTTCATTGGGCCGGAGTTACTCGTCCAAGTGTTGTTGACGATGATTCCGTTTATAGGCTTCGGTCAGAGGTGGGCGGTTTGTTCTTGCCTAGCGTCAAGCCATGGGAGATTGTTTCGGAAGGACACTGCATAGGCGTTGTTGTTGATCCAATAAGTGGACGCCACTTACAGGCAATAAATGCACCAGTTGAAGGGCGGGTTTTGGCACTTAGAGAGCAGCCAGTTGTACTCCCAGGAACAATGGTTGCGAGAGTGGTGAGGACTGACCAAAATGTCTGAAATATATAGATTAGAGGCTCCTTATCGCGGAGTATATAAGTTAGAGCGCCTCTCTTTCGGGAGTGGCTCACCTAGTATCTCTGTGGTTGCAGGTCTTCACGGTAACGAACTCAACGGGCTGCATACCTGTAATATTGTGGCTGGTTTGCTAAAGATGATTCGTCTAAACGGCACTGTCCATCTGTTCCCATCTATAAATACCTTCGGAATGGATCAAGGTACGAAGCGCTGGCCCTTGGACGACAGGGACATCAACAAAGCCTTTCCAGGTGACCCAGAAGGCTCTGCGGTTGAGAGAATAGCCTGTGCGCTTTTAGAGGCAACGGAAACCGATATTTGTATCGACATCCATTCAGCCTCCCCTTTGATGCGGGAAATTCCACAGGTAAGGGTGCCATTTTCGGGCAAAGAAGTTGAATATGCCCGCGCGATGGGCTTACCAATGGTTTGGCGAAGAGAAGGGGACCGACTCGATACCACCGGGCTTATAGGTGCCTGGCGATCGGAGGGTAGAGCTGCGCTTCACGTCATTGGGGGAAGAGGCGCAACGTTGGATATAGCAGCTTCTAGAACCATGGCTAATGGGGTTATGAGACTACTCTATCATTTAGGAGTTCTACCAGTTCCAGTGGACGCCGACGAAAACAGGGTCGACACCACAAAATCTGGAGTTCAGTACATTTATGGAATGATCGGGGGGTTCTGGGTGCCAGAGGTACGTGTGGGGGATGAGGTGAAACCAGGACACCTATTAGGTAAGATAACAGAGGTGATTGGAGGTGGATTACTACAGGAGTTTCGTGCGGAGACCGCCGGGCTTGTGGTCACAGCGAGGACATATCCTGTGGTTCATGCACAGGAATTACTCATTAGAATCGCCGAGTTATCATGATGATTGTTGCGACAATAGTTAGATGATGTCTGAAAGTGGCGACGATTTTGACCTTGGGGCCGCCATGTCCGCAATGGGCGTTACTCCGCTAGTAAAATCTTCGGGTAAGACTATAAATCGAGATTTCAAGACTAATACACGACCTAGTAAACCGACATCCTTGCCAGTGAAAACAGAACGTCTACCTGGTCATGTCGAGGCATTACATGTGTTGTCTACTAAGAATGCATCATTGCAGAATAAATTGGCTGAAACGACTCAAAAGTTGAGAGACGTTGAGTCGGCATACTCTCTGCTGATGCTAGACAAGGAAGCTCTAGCGGAGGCTCTATTAGAGCGTCCCCAAGATAAAGTAACTACCGGCGACGAGAAGGACTCCCTTCAAAGTATTTTTAAGGAACGAGGGTTGAGTGGACGTGGTGAATTTGCAGATCTTCTAAGCGGCTTAATTAAATCACAACGACTCTTTGATATTTTTCCAGATCTGAAATCTACCAACCCAAGAGCAGTTCGACACCTTTTGAGTTCACGTGTTTTCCTACATTGCGGTGATGTGAATTGTGTAGTTCAGGGTCCTGTTTTGACAGTTTTGGTCGCGCCGGATCGATGTGAGTTGTGTGGAGGTAACCGCGATTCGAAAGGGCCACTGGAACAGATGTCCGATAGTCTCATGCTACAAGGATTTACAAAAATTGCTGTTGTTACAAGGAGCCTTGCCCCGGCTAAAGTGTTGAGAGCAGGACTGCACCAAAGGATCAATCTAACTATATTGCCCGTCGGAGTTTCTGGTGATTTGTATGAAAAGCAACATCTGGTGGTTGATTGGGGAGAGCACGCTCCAAGCAAAGGGGCTTCAGATAGCGGCACAGTTATTCTGAGATGTAAAGCATCGGGTATCGCAGAGTTATCCAAACGCGTCTGCTCGTACGTGCAGAAGCTTGATAAGTAAACAGTGAGAAGTGCTGTGTGGGTAGGAGGGGTTTCCCTGTTTATTGTTGTAGGCTGTACGGATGACCTACTGCCTGGAGAATTAGTTATTCCCGGCGAACTCCGAGCTACTATCACGAGTTCAACGGATATTTTAGGTTTTGGTTCCGACGTGGCCGTCGATGAACATGGCGATCAAGTAGTGGCTGCAGCTGTGGATTCAGGCTGGGCGGGATGGCCAGGTGGTGATCATGTTTTAATTCCTAACGCCACATCTATGAACGTATGGTTTGATAGTGGACGGGCAACTTTAGGGGCAGGAGATTTTGGTGTACTAGACATTGAAAGTGGAGAATTACTGCATGAAATAGAGGGAGTGAGAACCATCCGAGGCTACGACGGTGGATGGATAGCGGCCCTACCGGACAGAGTGATTCACAGTAACGGAGTCGAGTGGCTGCTTAGTGACCCGAGAGTGGTCGACGCTTCTGAAACCTTGCGCGTGGCAATCTCATGTGAGATTGGAGAATGTAGCGCATTCCAACTTCTCGACGAGGGAACTGTTGTCTTGTTGGGTGAGGCTGGTGACGGTGGGGATATTTGGATTGATGGGGAAACTATTTGGTGGGGTAGTCCAAGTCTCAACATTGATGGCGATCCAGGTAGAGTTAACAACTCGATTGGCGAGGAGGTAACTGGGCTGGAGGGAGACCATATTGGTCGTTCTATTGGGGGCGGCTACACCACTGGCGGGCTAAACTGGCATCTGTCACCACGAAGGGTCATAGTCCACTCACTTGACGGTGGACAATCTGTGACACTGGATGGAATGTCGGGACCTGGCTCCATTGCATTGGGAGGTAGTGAAACCTTGCTTGTGCTCGGTGTATCAGGCTGGGCAATAAATGGCAGTGTTGGGGCTGTAATAGCCGTTGATAGGGATAATATTTATTAGAGTCCACATTGCTCTATAGCGCACAGTAGTTGACTCAATTACACCAATCATATGAATAAAGAGATCGAGAGACTACTGGAATCACCGCAGGTTCAGGCCATCGTGGAGCATTACAAATCTGCGTACGGCGATGTAATTATATGCGAACCAGAGGATTCAGAGTTTTCTATTGTGATTGGTGCCAGGAAGATTGCTAGTCTGAAGGGAGATGGTGAGGCTAGGCACTTGAAGGCGCTAACACTGAGTCTGAATGGTATTATGGCCCACTTGGAACTTACTCGTAGTGTGAAAATTGATCTGTCTAAACGCATGATGCTTCTTGTTGATAGGCTCCAAAAGGCTGAAGAAAAGCTGGCGGGTCCAATGCGACGGCGTAGCGATGACATTGAGCGTCGGTCAGATCAACTCGCCGAAGCAGCGACTACAGATCCACTGACAAATGTACTGAATCGGCGCGGTTTAGAGGTGCGTCTCAATAAGGTCATAGCAGCAGCTGCGGCGGATAATACTTCAGTAACGGTCATGATGATCGACGTAGACCACTTCAAGGCTGTGAACGATGATTACGGACACTTGGTCGGAGATAAGGTTTTAGCGTTGCTCGGGCAGACACTAATGGTAGGTAGAAGAAGTGAGGACATCATCGGTCGATGGGGCGGCGAGGAGTTCTTAATCGTACTTCCTGATTGCCCTGAGAGAAGCGGTCATGAAGTAGCCGATACGATCAGGCAGTCTATAGGGGCGCTCTCTATACCCACCGATAAGGGTGAATTGCAGATTACAGCATCTATTGGGGTGTGTGGTATGCGAATATCTGACAGTGAGATTGAATCTGCTGAAAAGTGGGTGGTAGATATTGTTGCGAATGCTGATGAGCGCCTCTACATAGCCAAAGAAAATGGGCGTAATCGCGTCGTCTCTAAAATCTAAATCAAATAGTGAGAACAGGAGAAAGTTATGGGAATACTTAAGGGGGCGCTATCAGTTCGCCGCTACAGAGTGGAAGGTGAGCCACCCGAGCAGTTTCGAGACTATATAAAGGATGGGCTACTTGCTCATGCGTTTCACGCTCCAGCCTCAAAAACACACAAAGAAGAAGTGTCCGGCTGGGTACAGGTTCAGAATCTCCTCGAAACAGACTTTGAGAATTTCAACTGTTGGCTGTTTGAGCCATATGTTCT